>CAZWAE010000084.1:0-15797 GCA_964631805.1 uncultured Desulfobacteraceae bacterium
AAAACTGTCATTCGAAGTGAAGGGTGACATACCGCAATTCCCGTTCGATCAATTCCGCCGGTATCAGCTTGGTCAGGCTGTATCCGACCTCCCTCTCCTCTTCCCATTCCAGATCTGCCTCGATTTCGACGGACGCGCCGCAAAGAAGTTTGAGGGTTGCCGTGACGCAGGGTTCCGATGGCCCGCCCGAGGGACGTGTCACGCGCAGGCCGCATTGTGAAATATCGGCGACATCCAACCGGTCGGCCCTGACTGTCATCAGCGCCTGCGCCTGCGGGGGATAGCTGATGCGGACATAACTGCGTCTTTCGGTTTCCGTTGCGCTGCCCATGGGTCCATCCCTTGTCATTTAAAGGAAAGCGATGACACCAGCTTTACCGTATATAGACCTTCAGGGATAAAAAATCAAATACGGTTAGGCCGGCAGAAAATAATAAATCCGCCAGGATTGCGCCGGATTTTTATTCGGGTTCAAGGCGTTCCGGCCGGCGCATACTTTACGTATTCGTTGGCCGGAACAACGCAGAACGCGGATAAAAAGACAAGCAAGACGGTGGCATTTATTTTTTCTGATGGCCTTAGGCGGCATCAATGCCTGCAACGGTTGCCGACTCCTGGGAGGAATCAAAAAGTCTGGAAGGGATCATATCGATGATTTCGGGCAATTGCGCAATCGACAACCCGATCCTTTCCATCCGCGGGGAGAGAGTTTCCACATTGAGCCGGTCCAGTTCCAATCCGGTTTGGAATCTCGACATGAGAAGGTCCGCCAGGTAGACGGTGTGGACCAGTTCCGGGGCCTCTTTGGCATTTTCCGGATAATGATGATGGCGAACGGTATCCACCAGGGGGGCCGGAAAGGACCATTTTTCGGCAAGGTTGCCCCCCACTTCGGCGTGTGTGATTCCGATATTGATCTCCTCGGAAAAGAGAAAGTTGGAACCGCCGTGCACATCACGGTAAAAAAGATGAAATCCCGATGCGATGTACTGGTCCAGAACCACCTTTCCGATATCGTGGAGCAGCCCCCCCGTATAGGCCTGAGCCGGCGGTGACTTGCCCGTAAATTCCGCGAGCTTTTCCGCAATTATACCGGTGCCCACTGCATGGTGGTAGATCCCCCCCATGCACAGCGAATAACCCTGCCCCACCGCCTCGTAAAATTCCGCCACCGCGGCGGACACGATCAAATTTAAAAACAGCTTTTGCCCCAGCATCACCAAGGCTTTTTCCAGGGTGACGATTTTCTCCTTCTTGGCAAACAGGGCCGAGTTGCACAACTTGAGGGTCCTGGCACTGATCACCTGATCCTTTCTGACCTCCCTTGCAATTTCCGAGACATGGCACAAATCATCGTCCATCATTCTCAGTATCTTCAAGGCGACCTGGGGAATCGGCCGGATCCTTTCAATGGCATGATCGATATCTGCCATGGACGGTTTTTTAAAATCTACTTTGCCGGAGCTTTTCTCCTCACCCATGGGTTGGATACGGCATTCACCGGTTTCCATGTTCAGGTTGATGGTACTGGCAAAGAGTCCGCCTGTTTCGGACAGTTCGATCTCAATCCCTTCGCGGTTGAGAATCGATTTGGCCAGTTCTGCCGTCCTGCCGCCGATATCCAGATTGAGATCCTGCCGGCTCACCGGGCCGATGAGGGCTCCGCCGGCCAGGGTGGCTTTCATGTTCCCGGTGGTCGCACCCTCGTCGCGAAGCGCCTTTATAAACCGGGGCACACCGGTAACCGCATACTTTTCGGATTGAAACGTACTCCCCGGTGTGGGGGGCTCGGGCAGGAGCAGATGTATCAGGCCGCCAATCCCGGCGGTTTCATCATAAATCGCAACACCGACACAGGTCCCCAGAAACGCCCGCAGGTTGACCGGTTCTCTTCTGGAAATACAGAAGCTGCCGGAGGCGACCGGTTTCATTCGAAGATGAGCCATAAGCGATGATTTTACCCTTTCTATCTTTTTCTTTGACGCTGAGTGATTGTTTCATATCTCAATTTTAACAAAAAATAAATATCCGAACCGTCGGGGAGTTTTTTGAGTGAACCGATGGTATGAGCGTAATGGATGATCCACTGAAAAAGCTTATGCTGTTTGAGCGCCATAGAAGTCGTTAGGCAAGCGCTATCCCAATGGGATTCAAAATTATCAAATATTAATCATAACTCATTAATAATTAAGATTATTCACTTCGCTTGCCTTACGAATTCTTGGGTGCGAGTTCATAAGGTTTTTCGGTGGATTATCCATGTAGCGGTGTGGGATTAAAAAACTCCCCGGCACCTGCCGGAAAATCATTCATCGATATCGGGGTTGGACCTGAAGGCTTCCGGAAGGGGACGGGGGGGCATGGTTTTGAATCCCTTTGATCGGGCGAACTGCTGAACGTGGTCGATACGGCGTCTGTTCTCCGGATGGGTGGCAAAATAGTGGCCGAAAATACCCGGTTCCTGCGCCTTGCTTATTTTTTCAAAAAAATCGGTTGAACCGCCGACATGACCATAGGCACAATTTACCAGTTCCACGGCGAACTCATCGGCTCGGGTTTCCTGCTGCCGGGAGAAGCTCAATTCGGTGATGGTCAACGCATTTCCCAGCATTCCGCCAAGACTGCTGTCCGGGCCGAACATCACGGCGCTGATCGCCATGAATACCAGAGCACGACCGAAACCGCGAAGATGATCCCGGTGTGCATAGTGCCCCAGTTCGTGGGCCAAAACAAACGCCAGTTCATTTTCAGATGTCACCTGTGAAAGAAGTCCGGAAAAAACGACAATATGTCCACCCGGAAACGCCATGGCATTTACGGCGTCATGCTCGTGGATGATGATGTTGAAATGATAAGGCAGCTTTGCACATCGACGCTGCAAATCGTCAAGGAGCTTCTGAACCGGCCCTGCTATTTCCCTGTCCGGTCTGCTCGTGCCAAAAGACTTGACGAATATCCCACCCATTTTTTGTTCAACATTGGGAGAGAGCCGGGGGATGATCAGGTCAACCGCCAGGCCAAGGGCGAGGTAGGCCACAACCACCACAGCCAGAAGGCCGCCGGCGAGGGTGAAAAATTCCCGAAGGGGCGAAACCGGGGTCACGTTGACGTTGTCTTCCGGCAGCCGAGGGGTGTATTTCATCCGGAAGGCCTTAGGGTGACCGC
This sequence comes from uncultured Desulfobacteraceae bacterium, assembly GCA_964631805.1. Lineage (GTDB taxonomy): Bacteria > Desulfobacterota > Desulfobacteria > Desulfobacterales > CAZWAE01 > CAZWAE01. Next base: position 3,166 of record CAZWAE010000084.1, read on the forward strand.
CGTTCCATAGGCGACCGCTTCGATGCAACCCACCCCTTTCTTGTTGGCATTTTTTCCAATGGTGGCGGTCTCGATGCGGACATTCACGATAACGGCAGCCCCGCCGGCCATCTCCTTCATACGCAACACCGCTTCGCGTCGCGCCCGATCGATAAGGGACTCATAAGATTTTACCGTCCCCCCGAAAATGTTCCGCAGACCTGCCAGGATACGCTTGAAATAATCGATGGAGATCACAGCGCTGCCGTAAACAAGGGTGGCGGAAGCCACTTCCGCTTCCGGATACCCGCCGCTTTTCAGTGTCACTGCCGGCAGGTGGAGATAGGCCGCCTCCCTTTTACGGATGGACCGGTAATGACGTCTTTCCGCGATGGTCCCCGCAGTATAGCCGATGATGATCAGCACTAGTAACGTAATCAGGTCAAACACGATGGTCTCCTCACATGACGGTTCGCCCTCAATCCTTCACCCGCACTGCGGTCCCGTAGGCATACAGCTCCGCCGCCCCCTGGGAAACGGAGGATGTGGAAAATCGAACGTTGACAATGGCATTGGCGCCCAGCTGGCGGGCCTGTTCGACCATCCGGTCCATTGCCTGCCGTCTCGATTCCCGGAGAAGCTGGGTGTACCCTTTGAGTTCCCCTCCGACCAGATTTTTGAGGCTGGCCATGATGTCCCGTCCCACATGTTTGGCCCGGATGGTGCTGCCGGAAACCAGCCCGAAATGTTCCACAATGGTTTTCCCCGGGACCGACTCGATGTTGGTGATAATCATGTCGCCCCCTTTATAAGCATGCGATACGACTTGAACATGGGAATGGTTTTCATCCGGTTGAGGTGACGGAATGTCACCAGCCGGCTGGCCTTCCGACTTTTGGGAATGAGCGGCCGGCTCGATGTTGCAGACGGCTCCGGCATTTTCCAGAGCCCTCTGGTACTTGTCAGCAGCGGATCGACCCACGCCTTTGCGAATCACAACGGGCGCTGCGGCAAGGAGCCTTGATATATTGTCTTCATCGGTTTTTAAAAGCGCCGCCAGTTTCCGTTTGACCGCCTCGACATCGGCCACCGTGTCCAATTTACCCGCAAGAATGATGTCAAACAATGGTTCCATATTCGATCCCCTCTTCCAGTTGGTGCAAGGCTCACATCGATCTATGCACCCACAGGGCCAACGGCTATCCGATCATGTGTACCGTTGTCTATTATTAAAGATAAACGGATCGCCGGAGCTATGAATATTTGTTATCGGTTATATTATTATTATTAATTTGACTTATACTTTTCAGGCAAACTATACAGACGGCAATTGGGGCCGGAGAGTCGCCGTGATTGATCCCGCGCCCTGTACTTTCCAACAATTCATCGACGCAATCGTACCACCAATTGATTTTGTCTGCAATTAATAACAACCCAATATGGAGGACAATTCATGGACAGAGAACCATCGCTGAGGCGAAAAACCTCAATCTCCTACAAAACCGAAGAAAAAACCGTCATGAGGGGATACAACCTGAGCGATCTGGCAGAGGAGGGGTATTCATTCTATGACGCCATGTTCGTTCTGTTCCAGAACAGAATCCCCACCGAAAAGGAGGAGAAGATGCTCAAATATGAAATGGGCGTCTTCCTGGAGCACTCCATGTCTCCTTCCGCCGTGGGGGCCATCGGTGTGAGCGCCGGAAGGCCGAACCTTCCCGTGTGCGTGGCGGCCGCAGTATCCACTTTCGGGGGTGTCCACGGCCCCGGTGCCGCCCACGGATACATGCTCAACAAATACCTGGAAAGAGCCCAGAAAGAGGGCAAAACAGTGGATGAAATGGCCAAAACCCTCGTGGATGAATATCTGGATGCGGGACGACCGGTCATGGGTATGGGCCAGCCCCAGCACATCGACAGCGACCCGCGGGCCGAACCCATTCATCTCAAACAAGAGGAGCTGGAGCTGGAGGGGGTCTACCTGGAGTTTCAGAGAGCCGTTGAGAAATACTTCCACGCCCGGCGAAAAGCGGACGGCCGCTCTTATGTGGGTGTCAACGTGGTGGGTTCCGGCAACACGGCCCTGATGGAAATCGGCTTCTCACCCAATGCGGGTTGGTGTATCGGCAGCGTGGTGCGCGGTTTCTCGTGCGCGGCGCATGCCCTGTTCAACATGAAAAGAGGCCGGGCCTGGGGCGCTTCCCGAAACGAGCCCATGGTACAGATGATCGATCTTTCCATGATCAAATATGTCGGCCCCGAGGACCGTATGGTTCCCAAACAGGAAGAGAGACAGGAATACGCCAAAAAACAGAAGGCAGAAGGAGAATATAAAAAATGGGTTATCTGAGCAAGGAGAAGCAGGATGAGCTGAACCGGGCCAAAAGAGAGCGCGGAATCGGCAACCTGGGCAGCCCGAAAAATCCCTTTGACTATTATGAGCGCGAATACGGCACCGTGCCGCAGGACACCAAACGGGCACCCTTCCAGTGGGTTTCCGAGGTCGCCTACAAGAACGTACACCGTATCGTTACCAGGGGCTACGACACAACGGAACTGATGGAGGAAGGGTACGGTGTCATAGAGGTCCTGTTTGTGGATTACCAGGCGCGCATCCCCACAGAGGAAGAGGGGCAGATGCTCAACTACGTTATGATCATGGCCCTTGAAGACGGCCTGTCCGGACCGGCGGCCATTTCCCGGATCGTCGCCAAATCCAAGACCTTTCTCACCCAGGCGTGCGGCGCGTCGATCATGGCCTTCGGACATGCCTACGGCGCCTACTCGGCCTTCGGCAACCGCCTGGAAAACTATCTGAATAAGGCGGAAGCAGAAGGTTTACCCCTTTCAGAGGCGGCAAAGCTTCTGGTCCGGGATAATTTAGCCGACGAAGCCCTCGGGGTATCCGGCCTGATGCTAAAGGACCCGGCGGCAAAACGGATGGTTGCCCGGGCGGAGAAACTCGGTATCGCCGGAAAATATATCGCCTTCACCAATGAGATCGTCAAAGCGGCCCGGGAGGCATCTTCCGAACCTGTGGATCTGGACATGCTGGGGGCAACGGGTGCGGTTATGATGGACCTGGGATTTACCCCGGAAGCCACCTGGGCGATCCTCGCGGTGACCCGTTCTTTTGCCGCCGGCGCCCATTACATCGAAGAGGTGGAAAGGGGGGAGACGTCCCGTCTGGGTCAGGACCTGACACCCAAAGAGGACTATGACGGCCCCGCAGATCGTCCGGTGCCGCCGATTTCCGATCGCGGCAAGGTCGCCCAATCGGCGATATGCAAAACACCGGATGAATGGCATCAGCGTTTTGGCAAGATGGCCGGCGTGTCCGGCAGCGGGTTCAGCCTGGTGGAGGAGATCGAGGACCCCAGCAAGAAATCGGGGATAAAGAAGGTCGGTAAACTGTAGAAATTGTAGTACTGATTAGGAGGAAAACCGATGGAAGTTGTGAAGCCCGTTAAACGAAACGTATTGTTGAATCCCGGTCCGGCGACCACCAGCGATGCGGTCAAATATGCCCAGGTGATCCCGGACATCTGCCCGCGGGAGCAGGAATTCGTCGATGTCATGTCCGAGGTAAGACAGGAGCTGGTCGATGTAGTGCACGGGGATCCGGAAAAATATACGGCAGTCATCTTTACCGGTTCGGGTACCATTATCCAGGATGTGCTGGTCAACTCCCTGGTGCCGGAAGGCAAGAAGCTCTGTGTGGTCAACAACGGCGCCTATGCCGCCCGGATGGCGGAGATCGCCGGTTACTACCACATCCCCTGTGTGGATCTTAAATCCCCCTCAACGGGACTGCCCGATCTGGATGCGGTGAAAGCCGCCCTCGAAAATGATCCGGACATCGCCGTTGTCGCGGCCGTACATCATGAAACCGGGACCGGTGTGCTCAACCCCATCAAAGAGATTGGGCAGATGGCTCATGATCACGACTGCACCTTTATGGTGGACACTATCTCGACCTACGGCCTGATGCCCATCGACATCGAAGAGATGAACATCGACTTTTGCATGTCTTCGGCCCAGAAAGGTTTGGCGGGGATGACAGGGGCTTCGTGGACAGTGGGAAATATCGAAAAAATTAAAGCGTCCAAAGACTATCCCACCCGTTCCTATTACTGCAACCTGTTCATGCAGTACGATTTTTTCGACCGGGTGGGGGAGATGCATTTTACCCCCCCGGTCCAGACCATCTACGCCCTGCAGCAGGCGATCCGGGAGTACAATGAAGAAGGGGAACAGGAACGCTGGGTTCGGTTGACCAAATGCTGGGAAGCCATCCACAGGGGCCTTTCTGAAATGGGGCTTAACACCGTTATCGACAAAAAGATCCAGGGGCATCTCGTGGTGACTGTGCAGGCACCCGGGGACGATCGGTTTGATTTCTTCAAGCTCCACGACTACTGCTACGACCGGGGTTTTACCATCTATCCGGGGAAGATGTTCGGGCTGGCCACTTTCAGGCTGTGCAACCTGGGCCTGATCACGGAAACCGATATCGATGATTTTTTCGTGGTGGCCAAGGAGGCTTTTATGGAGATGGGGTATACGATTCCCATCGCATGATGAAACTGTGAGAGGATCGACAACTTCCGGGTTGGAAAAGGAAGCGGTCGCAGAACTTCCCCTCAGAAACGATATCTTTTTAAAATATCTATCGCCAACAGAGGAAAAAGGAGAAACCATGGAAGACAATATCCAGGAGATGTACGGTAAAGCGAGAAAAGCTTTTGCAGAGGTCGAGTACTGGCCTCAGGAAAGAGCCGATGAGGTGGTTCAGGCTGTGGCCTGGGAGCTGATGAAGGAGGATGTGCGCCATAAGCTCGGGCACCTGGCAGTTGACGAGTCGGGTATCGGGGTGGCCGAGGACAAGGTTAACAAGATCAAGAACAAAACTTTGGGCACGCTGTACGACATGCGCAACGCCAAGACCTGCGGCATGATCGAGGAGAACAAAGCCCTTGGCATCCGAAAATATGCCAAGCCCATCGGGGTTATCGCCAATGTGGTGCCCTGCACCAACCCGGAATCCACCATCTGTTGTCTGGCCCTTTCCACCCTCAAAACCCGTAACGCCATGATCGTCTCCCCACACCCCCGGACGCAGAAGACCTCCTACGAGACGGTCCAGCATGTCCGGAAGGCCCTAGAAAAGGTCGGGGCGCCGGTAGATCTCGTCCAGTGCATCAAGCAAACCAGCCATGCCAAAACCTCCGAACTCATGGCCAACAGCGATTATGCCGTGGCCACCGGGGGGGCGGCGCTGGTCAAAGTGGTCTATGCCGCGGGCAAGCCTGCCCAGACGGTGGGTGCCGGGAATGTGGTCTCCATTGTGGATGAAACCGCCGATCTTGCGGCAGCAGCCCACAAGATCAGGCTGTCCAAAATCGCCAACAACTCCGCATCCTGCTCATCCGAAAACGCCGTGGCCCTGTACGAGGATATTTATGACGAGATGGTTGAAGCCTTAAAGGCGGAGGGCGGTTATTTCTGCAGCACGGATGAGCGTGAAAAGCTCCGGCAGTACATGTGGCCCGACGGAAAACATCTCAACCGCGATATCGTCGCCCGGCCCGCCGCCTGGATCGCCGAAAAAGCCGGTCTGGACGTGCCGGCGGATACGCGTTTTCTGATGGTCGTCGGAGAAAAAGTGGGCCCGGAGGACCGATTCTCCGGAGAGAAGATATCCCCTGTCCTCACGGTATGGAAATGGGATGACTTTGATGAAATGTTGGACCGCCTGGAGAATATATTGAAATTCTCCGGTGAGGGCCATTCCACCTCCATCCACTCCGAAAATGACGAAAGGCGGGTCAAACTCGCGTTGAGGGCGAATGTCGGCAGGATCGTCTGCAACATGCCCCATGCCCATGCCAACAGCGGCGGCTGGAACACCGGCCTGCCGACAACCGATACCCTGGGCTGCGGCACATGGGCGGGCAACATCTTTTCCGGCAATGTCAATTGGGAGAACTTTCTCAACTATACCCTGCTGTCGATTCCAAAGGAGGAATACGTCCCCACGGTGGAGGAGCTGTGCGGCGACTACCTGGAAAAATGGGGTACGAATTGATGGTTTGTATGGGGCTCGGTATGACCGGCACCATCTTTTTGCCGGTTTCCCCATAGGATGGCGGGCCAACGCTTGACCTTGACATTCCTGGAAAGCGTTGGCCTCATTTCGATTTTCCCGATTCGGGCGACGCGTATCGAACATGCAACTAAAGGTACTCTTCATCGGCAACAGCCATACCTACCTGCATAAAATGCCCTGGATACTTGCGGGATTGGCCGGGGCGGAACACCGGGGCTGCGGCATCTTGGTGGAACAGCGAACCGAAAACGGCGCCGGACTCAAAGACCACTGGCAGGATCAAAAAACAAGAGCATCCATTGCCGAAAAGCCCTGGGATGCGGTGGTTCTACAGGATCGCAGCGGTGGACCCTTAAAAGACAGGGACGCATTTGATCGGTACGCACGCCTTTTCGTAAACGAGGTCAAAAAACAGGGTGCCGATCCCGTTCTCTACATGACGTGGGCACACCGGGACCGGCCGGAACAACAGCAGGCCATCACCGATGCCTACCGGACGGCGGCACTGGAATTTGAAGCCGGTCTGGCCCCTGTGGGTACTGCATGGAAGCGGGTGCGCCGGGAAAAACCGGATCTGGGTCTCTACCATGCCGACGGCCGTCACGCCGGTCCGGCGGGGGCCTATCTGGCGGCCTGTGTTTTCTATGCCACACTGTTCAACACCAGCCCGGCGGGGTTGCCGTCCACCTTTACCATTCAAGGAAAACGCCGGGTGGACCTTGACGGTGACAGCGCCCTGTTATTACAGCAAACCGCTTTCAGGACCATACAGAAACGATCATGATCAAAGGCATCCTATTCGATTTCGGCCAGACCCTGGTGAATTCAGCAGATGGGTTCAAGCAGGCGGAGCGGGAAGCAAAAGAGTGGATTTGCCACGACCTGTTTCCCGATGCCGACGAAAAGGGGCGGCAAGTGTTTCTGGAATCCTATCGGCGCATCCGGAAATCTTTTCACGAACGTTCGGTGTTTTCCAGACCGGCAATTTGGGATGCGGTTTACCACCATTTTGGGTGTATTCCGGACCCTATACGGCTTGAAACCGAAGAGACCCGATACTGGGAAACGGTCAAAAGGTTTACTCAACCCTTTCCCGAAGCAGTGGAAGTATTAACAAAATTGGCCGGGCAATACCTGACGGCCTTGATCACTAACACACAGGGACAGCGATCGGCCGGATCCCATCGGATCTCCCTTTTTCCGGAGCTGGAACATTTTTTCAAGGCGATCATCGTTGCCGGGGAATCCGGCATGCCGGCCAAACCTGACCCGGCGCCTTTTAAAAATTGCCTTGACGACTTGGGGATTGAACCTGCCGAAGCGGTGTATGTCGGTGACGACTGGCGCATCGATATAAAGGGAGCCCAAAACGCCGGACTTCATGCCGTCTGGCTCAAGCATCACTCCGTGAAGCGAAACTGGCCGGACGTCGCGACAACGGTCCCGGTAATCACCTGCCTGGATCAGCTCCCGGAGGCGGTGGCAACCCTTTTGACATGATACGGCAAAGACAGAAATAAAATGACGGCAACGGCGAACGATTCGGCAAAGTGCAGTAACATCAGCATCGCAGCCATGCTCAGGGAGGGAAAGTTTGAATCGGTGCAGGCCCTCTTTGTTCGAGATGGCATCGGGCCGGATCGCCTCGTGATAGACGCTTCGCTTCAATACCTGACACGGGAGGCAAAAAAGGCGTATGCCAAAGGAGAAATCCGGCGGGGAAACAGACTGGACCGCCGCGCCGGGGCGCTGGCTCTCTTTGCCGATTACGGCCTTGACCCGGAACGGCTGATCCGCCCTGCGATTCTTCCCCTTGGGTATAGAGGCAAAATTCTTCTGATTTCCATCGACGGCGACAATGTTCCAAACCGCATCTGCCTGCGCTCCGGAGACCAATGGCATCGGGAGATTTTGAACGATGCCATCGAAGAGATGGCAGACCTCGGATTTGAGAATGTCACGGTTGAACCGGCCGGCGGGGCTTTGGTCCGGTTCAATGAGCGGGAAGAGATCGTCATTTACGGCAGCAGCGATGATTTCGGTACCTGCGACAAACAGACGGCTTCGATATTGATTGCAAGCCTTTATCCGAATCATAAAATCTGGACCGAAACATGAAAGCCATTACCCTACCCCAGCCGTGGGCATCCCTTGTGGCCATCGGCGCCAAAAAAATCGAAACACGTCCCTACGCCACCCGCTACCGCGGCCCGCTGGCCATCCATGCCGCAAAGACATCCGCCCCGGTGGACGATCCCTACTATCGCAGCCTCTTGACCGATGCGGGCCTGGCATATGCCGAACTGCCATACGGCGCTATCCTGGCAATCTGCCGGCTGGATGACTGCCAAAAAATCACCCACGCCAACAGTCCCTGCTACCCGGAATATGCCTTCAGCGATTTCAAGCCAGGCTGGTACGCCTGGAAGCTGACCGGTATTCAACCTCTGGCGGAACCCATTCCATCCAAGGGGCATCGGGGTTTGTGGGAGTGCACAGGGCTGATATAGGTCATGCCTCTTTTCCCGATGTGATTTGAACCCAAGTTGAGCGATTTTTCAGTCGATCTGCACCAATCTCTTACGCATAAAGGATTCGCAAAAATCCTCACCATATCCATGGGTATGCCTGCGGTTTTTGCAAACCTTTCTGCAGCAAGATCTCAGCACAGATCTTCCCGAAAAATCGCTCAACTTGGGTTGAAATAAGCTCAGTCTACACACTTCATCTCGCCAGGAGTATCCCCAGGATAGACAGATCTTCGCTGACGTCGCATCCCCTCTTTTCCTCCGTTCAAACTCCATGAAAGTGTCATGGAAATGTAATATTTACATAACAACACGATAATATTTGCGTGGTTTATAAATAAACCGGGTCAAACCAATACAGACAGGGTGTTGTCTTGACAATATTGGGGAAAAGGGGTTGATTTCTTTTTACGGAGAGTGACAAAATAACGATACGGATGCCGGGCGGGTTGATTCAACGATGAATAGAAATTATGAAAATCAGTCCAGACAAAGAGAACAATACCAACCCGAGGACCTATCGCTCAAAGGGTATTATCTCATAGCTGCCCTTTCGGTCACCATCGGCATTGTCATCGTCAGCATACTGAACCTTGTGACGCCGCTGCAACTTCTCACGGACAGGCTGGCACTCCTTTCGCGATTCACGGGCCCAGTCTTCTTGCTGCTGCTTGTCCCCCCCCTTTTTTATTTACTGCTGATTTATGCTTTTTCCCTGATGGTGCTCAGTAAGATATTGCGGCCCATTTCCAGATATTTGAATTTAATCACATCGGGTCGCCCTCTTCCCGAGGGTCTGGCGGAAAAAGCAGGACGGCGGCTTTTGAATGCTCCATTTATCTTTATTCCCGCAATCCTGGTGATATGGATCGGGGCATCGGCCTTTCCATGTCTCGGGGGCTTGCTGACCGGCAAGATGGATTTTCGAACGGCAGTGATCATTTTAGCAAGGGGAAGCATGGTCGGGCTTATTTCCTCTTTTTTGGCATCCCACCTTATGGAGACCTACTCACGGAGAAAGCTGATTCCCCATTTCTTTCCCCGGGGCAGGCTGGTAAACGTGGGCAGCACCTTTCGCATTTCGATTTCACGCCGGATACAACTTCTGAATCGGATGGGAAACGTCGTCCCCGGGATCATCCTGCTGGTCACACTTCTAACACTGCAATGGGAGGTGGATGCTTCCCAAACCTCACCTGCTGAATATGGGTGGATTATCATCAGATTTTCACTCGTCCTTTTCGGAATTTTTTTTATCTTGACCCATGTATTGAACAGGGCGGGCAGCCGCAATATCACGGAACCGCTAAAAGAGATTATCCGGGTGTTAAAATTGACCCGAAAGGGTGAATTTAAAGAAAAGGTCCAGGTGGTTTCAAACGACGAAATCGGGTATACGGGTGACGTCATCAATGAAATGACGGAAGGACTCAGGGAGAGGGATTTGATGAAGCGCTCCCTGGAGCTGGCAAAGGAGGTTCAGCAAAATCTTCTGCCGAAGGAAAATCCAAAGATAAAAGGCCTCGACATTGCAGGGAAAAGTATCTACTGCGATGAAACCGGCGGAGACTATTACGATTTTATCAGCCTAGGCGAAGATCAACACGACAATATCGCCATCGTTATCGGTGATGTGTCCGGTCACGGCATTCCATCAGCCCTGCTCATGGCGACGGCGCGGGCCTCTCTCCGGCAGCGGGCCAATTTGCCGGGTCAAATTTCGCGTGTCATTTCGGATGTGAATCACCAAATAGCCGGGGATGTGGAAGAGTCCGGGCAATTCATGACACTTTTTTATATGATCGTGGATCAAAACAATCGATGCATAGAATGGATACGGGCGGGGCATGATCCGGGAATCTTTTATGATCCTGAGAGCCGTCTTTTCGAGGACCTGGCCGGCCCAGGGGTGGCGCTGGGCATCAGCAGCGAATGGGACTATTTAACAAACCTGAAAGAAGGACTCAGGGAAGGCCAGATCATTGTCCTGGGAACCGATGGCATCTGGGAGGCGCGAAACCCGGAAGGGGAGATGTTCGGCAAAGAAGCCATCTGCAGCTTGATTCGTGAGAACGCCGATGCAGACGCTAAGGCGCTGCTTGATGCTATCTTCACATCTCTCGATTCCTTCCGGGATGATGCCAATATGCAGGATGACGTTACTCTGATCGTTGTTAAAATTGGAAAACCCTGAAAAGTCGTGCATTCATTTATTGGACGGCTCGCCGTTTCTTTTTCGCAGCACCAACCTGATGCCGATGTATGGCAGCAGGAAGAGTCCGAATATACCGATCTTGGCCGCGACAACCCCTTGATAAATGGCAAGGGCGACCTGTTCATAAGAGAGATGAAACAGGTTGCTGTGCATCTGCCATGCCCCGTCCGGCACACTCATCACCCAAACAACCGAGATGGTCAGAAATGCAATACCAACGGCAAAGCAGCGGATCAGCACTGCTGCGATTACATCAAGTGTATTGTCCAAACTGCTTTGCTCGATCATTTCACTTTCCTTTCCCGCCTTGTGATCCATGGATTCTATGAACTATGCTCCTGCCGGACTCCCTTGATTTAAAACGTTAGCGTAGCAGGATGTGTGCCATTCTCCAGGAAATTAGTATTATTCTATTATTTCAAATGATTACATCAGGATAACTTTTCCCCATGAAACATCGAGAAAAATAACTGTGACATTTAACAGATATGGCGTCCCAATATTGTTGCATTTAACAGTTGGATCTATTAGTTTCGTATGTGTCAGAAGTTGTGGCTCCAAATCCAGAGGTCCGAAGTTTTCCGACCCAACAGGGGCAAGGAGGAAGAATTGTGGAACCGAATCTGTTTTTCAGGGAGGCGACGCTTAAAATTTGCGGCAGCCTGGACAGCGAAAAGGCTTTGTGGGACAGCCTGATGTATCTGCGACAGCACATGCCCGTGGTACGATTGAGCTTTCACCTGTGTAATACCGATAATGGAAACATCGAGACGGTGGGATTCGCCAACCCCAGCGGCAGCGTTGCCATCTCCGTAAAAACGGACCTGCCCTTAAAGTCCCATGATCAATTGAAAGAGGGCTCCGGTCTACCCCCGGTTAGGATCGTCTCCAGTTTGGCAGGTGATGCCATAACCGGCCCGGTGGTTCACAAACTGAAGCATCCCGATACTCCAGGGATCGTCATGAAGTTGGATCTGGAGAATAACGCTCTTGGTTTATTGGTGGTTGCCGGAAACCCGGATCAGTGCTTTACCGAAGAAAACGCCAATGCGCTTGCATTGTTAAACCAGCCATTTTCCCTGGCGCTGAACAATTGTCTTCGTTTCAGAGAATTGACGTCCCTTTCCGACCGTCTGGCCGACGACAACCGCTACTATATGGATGAACTGCGGCACCAGACCGGAATGGAAATCATCGGGATCGAAATGGGCTTGAAGGGAGTCATGGAGATGGTGCGTCAGGTCGCGCATTTGACCAGTCCGGTTTTACTGTTGGGAGAGACCGGTGTGGGCAAGGAGGTGATCGCCAATGCCATTCACGCATCATCGCTGCGCAGCAACGATCCGTTTATCAAAGTCAATTGCGGCGCCATTCCCCCTTCCCTCATCGACAGCGAGCTTTTTGGCCATGAAAAGGGTGCATTTACAGGTGCTCTGGGACTCAAACGCGGGCGCTTTGAACGCGCTCATCACGGCACCATCTTTCTTGATGAGATCGGGGAACTGCCCCCCGAGGTCCAGGTAAGGCTCCTGCGGGTATTGCAGGAGAAAGAGATCGAAAGGGTCGGTGGAACCGAGCCCATCAAACTGGACATTCGCATTATCGCCGCCACGCATCATGACCTGGAGGCCATGGCCCAAGAGGGACAGCTCCGAAAAGATCTCTATTTCCGTTTAAAGGTATTTCCCATCGTGATTCCACCGCTCAGGGATCGCAGTATGGACATACCTGCTTTGGTGACCCACTTCATGTCCAGGAAGGCAGTGGAGATGGGATTGACCGGCATACCGTCTCTGGCCCC
>CAZWAE010000085.1:0-15786 GCA_964631805.1 uncultured Desulfobacteraceae bacterium
TATTCTTATCAATAGTCCTTCTCCTATTATCCAAATTTTTAAGTGAATATTTCTGTTAAAGAGTCCCACCCGGCCGCCGCCCATCGTTATATTTCCCTTGTAATTACGCAACATTTCTGGTAGCGAATCTTCACTTTATCGTACAGATCCGAATGGAAAAAAGACAAGAACCGTTTCCCCGGAGGGTGAACTGAAGGGACACTGCACAAAAGCGGTTTACCCCGATCCCCATGGGGTGGAAAAATGAGGTGACATGAGTTTTATTGATGGAATTCTGGGTGTTTTCTCGAGTGATCTGGCCATTGATCTGGGAACGGCAAACACACTGGTATATGTTAAGGGGAAGGGGATTGTCCTCAGTGAACCCTCCGTGGTGGCTGTCCGTCTCGACCGGACGAAAAACCGTGTCCTGGCAGTAGGTTCCGAAGCCAAAAATATGCTGGGCCGAACTCCTGGGAATATCGTGGCGATCAGGCCCATGCGGGATGGCGTCATTGCCGATTTCGAAGTCACCGAAGCGATGCTGCGACATTTTATACGGAAGGTCCACAACCGGAAAGCCTGGATCCGGCCGCGGATTATCATTGCCGTCCCTTCGGGTATCACCCAGGTGGAAAAGCGGGCGGTGAAAGAATCCGCCGAATCCGCCGGCGCCAGGGAGGTGTTTTTGATCGAGGAACCCATGGCTGCGGCCATTGGAGCGGGACTTCCCATCACGGAACCGACCTGTAACATGGTCGTGGACATCGGGGGCGGGACCACCGAAGTGGCGGTGATTTCCCTTGCCGGCATCGTTTACAGCAGATCCGTCCGGGTGGCCGGGGATAAGATGGACAGCGCCATTATGCAGTATATCAAGCGCAAGTACAATCTGCTCATCGGGGAGCGGACATCGGAAATGATCAAAACAACCATTGCCAACGCCTACCCGGACCCGCAGAACCTGGAGACCATAGAGGTGAAGGGAAGGGATCTGGTTTCGGGAATTCCCAAAATTCTGGCCATCGATTCGGAAGAGATCCGGGTGGCCATTTCGGAACAGATAGACGCCATCGTAGAGACGGTCAAGATCGCTTTAGAGCAGACCCCGCCGGAATTGGCCGCAGACATCGTGGACAGGGGCATTATACTCACCGGCGGCGGGGCCCTTTTGAAAAATCTGGATAAGCTTCTCATGGAAGAGAGCGGTCTGCCCATCACGGTTGCCGAGGATCCGCTGTCCACAGTCGCTTTGGGATCGGGCCAGACCCTTGATTCCATCGAAATCCTCAAGCAGGTCGTTATCACGTAAACACAGGTTTGGATAAAGCCTGATACCTTAATATATATGTTTTCCAAAAGAATGGTGCTGATTGTTGGGGTGATTGTTCTGATTGCCGTCAACATCATCATCCTCTCCGTCAGCAGCACACACCAGCGCGAAACTTACGGGCTCGGACGGACCGGCATTGCCGTTGTCGCGCCCTTCCAGGATATCTTTTCAAGTTCGATTCGATTTGCCGGTGACATCTGGCGTCACTATTTCCAATTGGTATCGACGGCAAAGGAAAACGACAGATTAACCCGGCAGCTTGAATTGATCCGTGAACAGAATCTTCGTTACAAGGAGGTCGAACTGTCCAATGCCAGGCTCCGGAGCCTGCTGGATTTTAAGCAATCCATGAACCGGCAGGTCATCTCGGCCGAGGTGATCGGGAAAGATCCCTCCCCCTGGTTTCAATCCGTCATCATCGACAAAGGGATCGATGACGGCGTCAATACCGGGTTTCCCGTGGTGATCCCCAAGGGTATTGTCGGGCAGATAACCGAAGCCTCCGGCCACTACGCCAAGGTGCTGCTCCTCATAGACCAGAACAATGCGGTGGACGGCCTCATCCAGCAGACGAGGGCCCGCGGCATCGTCAAGGGGGCTTCCGGGGAGTATTGCATTTTCAAATATGTCCTGAGAAAACATGAAATCCGCACCGGTGACATCGTCATCTCATCGGGTCTTGACGCCGTTTTTCCCAAGGGACTGAGAATCGGCAGGGTGACCGGTGTGATCAAGCGCAATTCGGGAATTTTCCAGGAGGTATCCGTCACCCCGTTCGTGGATTTTGAAAAACTCGAAGAGGTTCTGGTGATATTACAGTCTGAAAAACAGAAAGTTGATGAACGATGACCGTGCTGATCTATATCGCTGTCAGCATATTCCTGATCGTCTTCCAGACCATCATCAAACCGGGAATCCCCATGCTTGAAGGGTGTTACAATCTCCTGACGCCGTTTATCATTTACCTCGCCCTGTACAGACCCGTGCGTGAGACGGTCCCCACAGTTCTGACCCTCGGATTGGTCATGGACAATATCTCGGGCGGACCCTTTGGATTGTACCTTACCACTTACCTCTGGTTGTTTTTTTTGATCCACTGGTTAATCGGATTCCTGAGGATGCGCACCACACTGCTGCTGCCTGTTGTGATCGTTGCCGGGGTGTTGATCGAAAACACCGTTTCCCTTGTCGTGATTGCCCTCTTGACGCCGGCATCACGTTTTCCCGAACAGGCCGTCAAGATCGTTGCACAGCAGCTTCTCTGGGCGGGTATTACAGGGGTCTTTTTATTGGGACTGCTCGATCACTACTGGAAGCGGCTGGAAAAATGGTATGGAATCCGAATGGCGCAGAAACGCGCCGATGACATGTAAGGACTAAGTAAGCCCAGTGGCCCAGTATTTAAAAACGGCAGACAGTGAATGGTTCCGGCAGCGGCTGACCCTTATCCTTTTCTGTTTGTTTGCGACGTTCGTCCTGCTTTTCCTGCGGCTGTTTCAACTGCAGGTGCTCCAAGGGCAGGAACTGAGACGGCTTTCTGAAAACAACTGCATCCGGCTGCAGAGTATCGAGCCGTCCAGAGGATTGATTTACGACCAGACCGGGAAAATGGTGGTGGATAACCGGCCCTCTTTCAACCTGAGCGTTGTGTTGAAAGATGCAAGGCCCGTTGAACCCACACTCAAAAGGCTTGCCCGGGTGATGGGGCTGCCCCCTGATACATTTGTCGAGAAAATCAAAGGAAATAAAAACAGGGTTTCCTATAAGCCGGTTTTACTCAAGCAGGATATCGGGCGGGATGCCCTGGCTGCCGTGGAGGTCCACAAATATGAGCTGCCCGGCATTCGAGTGGATGTTAAGCCCAAAAGGCAATATATTGCCCGTGAGAGTGCCGCCCATCTGCTCGGGTACCTGAGCGAGATCAGCCCAAACGAATTGACGGACGAAGACTGTACCGGTTGCCGGCAGGGGGATCTTATTGGTAAATTCGGTGTTGAGAAAACCTATGAAAAGATGCTCAGGGGTGCCCGGGGCGGCCGGCAGGTGGAAGTGGATGCCAGGGGACGGGTTGTCGAGATCCTGAAAACGGTCGATGCGCGGCCCGGATACAACCTGTTTTTAACCATCAACCAGAAGTTGCAGACCCAAGCCGAAGCCCTTCTTCAAAATGTTGCCGGAGCCGTGGTGGCGATGGACCCGCAAACCGGGCAGATCCTGGCGATGGCCAGCAATCCCTCATTTGACCAGAATGCCTTTGTTGACGGCATGAGCCATGACCAGTGGGAGGCGCTTCGCACCAATCCCCTGAGGCCCATGGAAAACAAGGTGATCCAGGCGGAATACCCGCCTGCATCCACTTATAAAATCGTTACCGCGCTGGCCGGCCTGTCAGAAGGCGTGATCAATGAAAGCAGCACCGTTTTCTGCCCGGGACATTACCAGTTCGGTAACCGGGTATACCGGTGCTGGAAAAAGGGGGGACATGGCCGGGTGGATGTAGTCGCCGCCATGGCCGAATCATGCGATGTCTTTTTTTATCAGGTGGGCCAAAAGTTAGGGGTTGACCGTCTGGCCTGGTATGCAAAAGCCTGCGGCTTGGGAGCGCATACCGGCATAGAACTCGACCATGAAGCTGCCGGTCTGATTCCTACCGCCGACTGGAAAAAACAGCGCACCGGCATCCCGTGGCAGCGGGGGGAGACCCTGTCCATTGCCATCGGACAGGGGTATAATTTGGCCACACCACTGCAGATGGCGGTGCTGATGGCGGCTGTGGCCAACGGTGGGACGAGGCTGAAGCCTCAGATTATCAGCCGTGTCGAGACAGCGGAGGGCAGGGTGGTTGAAGATCACCGTCCGCAGGTCACCGGGAAGATTCCGGTCACAGCCAAAGCGCTGGAACTGGTTCGACAGGGACTGTTCAATGCGGTGAACACCCGCCGGGGGACCGCCCAGAAAATACGGTTAAAGGCGGTTGATATTAGTGGAAAGACCGGTACGGCGCAGGTTTTCAGTCGGAAGAGCAACGAGGACAACCGGGAGACACCGGTTCAGGACCACCTGAAACCCCATGCCTGGTTCGTCGCCTATGCCCCCTCAGAAAATCCTGAAATCGCTATTGCCGTCATTGTGGAGCACGGCGAGCACGGATCCAGTGCGGCTGCTCCCATCGCCGGGGAACTGATCAAAACCTATTTGGTTGGGGAGGACCCCGGACCTGAAAAAGCACCCCTTGTATCGAAAGCTGTAAATGAGGTGATCCATCATATGAATCCGGAAGAGGGGGATACGACGGCCGCCGGCAGGGAGGTCCCCGCCGAAAGCGCAACCGACAACCCGCAATCCGCCACAATGCTTTGGCGGACAAGCCCGCAACCCACAACCCACAACCCATAACCCACAACTGACGGCGATATGTTTGATCGACGATTGGCTCAGAATTTTGATTGGATAATGCTTGGGTTGACCCTGATCCTCTGCATGATCGGCCTGACTGCTCTGTTTAGCGCCGTTACCGCCGGGATACCCTCCCCACAGCAGTTGCTATACTACAAGCAGATGATATGGTTCTGTGCGGGAATTGTTGTCATGACCATCTGCTTTTTGATCAACTACAAGATGTTGGAGCGGTGGGCACACGCCATTTATGCGGGGGCCGTTTTCCTCCTTATTTGTGTCATGTGGTTTGGCAGAATCATCGGTGGATCGAAACGATGGCTGGTGTTGGGACCGGTTTCCCTTCAACCGTCCGAACTGGCCAAGATCGCCGTCATCATTGTCCTTGCCAGATATTATTCAAAAATTGTCAATACCCGCGGCCTTACGATTCGGGAACTGGTTCACCCCATGATCCTGACCGCCATTCCCTTTTTTCTCATCGTACGGCAGCCCGATCTGGGGACTGCCATGCTGCTGGCGCTAATCGCAGTATCCATGACGGTTTTTGTAAAAATAGAGCGGCGGTCTTTCATCGTCATCCTCATATCATGTGTTGTGACTATTCCCATGGTATGGTTCTTTCTGAAGGGATACCAGAAACAGCGCATTCTGACCTTCCTGGATCCGGATCGCGACCCCCTCGGCGCAGGCTACCATGTAATCCAGTCGAAAATTGCCATCGGCTCGGGTATGCTCACGGGGAAAGGTTTTTTGCAGGGGACCCAGAATGCCCTTTCCTTTCTGCCGGAGCAGCATACCGACTTTGTTTTTTCCGTGCTCTCTGAGGAGTGGGGATTCATCGGCTCCACTGGTTTGCTCCTGGTGTTTTTGCTTTTTCTGGTTTGGGGATTGACCATTGCCCAGAGGTGTCGGGATCCCTTCGGGATTATCCTGTCGGTGGGGGTCACGGCCATGATTTTCTGGCAGGTATTTATCAACATCGGAATGGTCATGGGCCTGATGCCGGTGGTGGGCGTTCCCCTGCCGTTTATCAGCTATGGCGGGTCTTCCGCACTTTCCATGATGATCTGTGTGGGCATTCTGCTGAGCGTCAGCATGCGTCGTTTCATGGTCCAATGACGAACATTTTTTTTCCAAAAAACCTTTGACATTTTGTCGAGTCCAGTGATATAGACCCCTCTTTGAACAGTGTAAGGACTGTCATCCCGAGTACAAATTGTAATCATTCCAAAAAAATATGTTAGGGAGGATTGTATATGGTCAGCGTTGATGGATCGGTGATTATTCAGATCGTCAATTTCCTTTTCCTCATTTTTGCCCTCAATATCGTTCTCTACAAACCCATTCGGAACATCCTTTTGCAAAGAAAAGAAAAGGTGACGGGTTTGCAGGAGGGTGTTGAGTCGCTCAGCAGTGATGCCATCGAGAAAAATGAAGCGTTTGACGTGGGCATCCGCAAAGCGAGAGTCAAAGGGATGAAGGAAAAAGAGGTCCTGCTCCAGGCCGGTGCGGATGAGGAGAAACGGATTGTCGGTGAGATAACCCAAAAGGCGCAGGCAGATCTGGCGGAAGTTCGTGCCAAAATAGCCAAAGAGGCCGAGGATGTCAGGGAAACGCTGCTTTCTCAAGTGGATGAATACGCTGCATCTATTGGCCACAAGATTCTGGGGAGGACGGTTTAATGAGACTTTTCGGCATGGGCCGCAAGCGGCTGGTACGCACGTTTTTTTTGATGGCGCTGGTGCTGTTCTCCCTTTCCAGCCTGGCGATTGCTGCCGGAGGCGGAGGGGAGCCTAAAGGGTGGCTGAATACGGATACCTACCGGGTGATGAACTTTTCAGTGCTGGCCATCGCCCTTTTTTTTATCCTGAAGAAACCGGCTTCCCAGGCATTGAACGCCAGGATCGAGGGCATCAGGGAGCAGCTGGCTGATCTGGAGGCCAAGAAGGCCGAGGCGGAGAAACAACTCGCCGAATATAACGATAAGCTGGCAAAGCTTGACGAGGAAGCGGAAAAGATCGTTCAGGAATACATCCGACAGGGCAATGAAACCAAAGCCAAGATTATCGAAGCTGCCGGATCTGCCGCTGGGAAATTGGAGGAGCAGGCCAAACGGAATATCGAACATGAATTCAAACAGGCCAAAACACGGCTTCAGGCTGAGGTGCTGGAAAAAGCTTTGGAAAAAGCCGAAGAGATCATAAAAGAGAAAATAACGGCGGATGACCAAGATAAACTGGTGGATGAATATTTAGATAAGGTGGTGGCATAGTGAAGAATCTGGTGGTAGCAAGGCGTTATGCCAAGGCACTTTTAATGATCGGGAAGGAAGACGGTCAGGCAGAAACGTACCGGAATGAGCTTGAGGGGGTGACAGGTTTGCTGGAGCGTGAGGATCAGCTTGAGCAGGCGATCTGCAACCCATTGTACGATGCAGGGGGCCGTAAAAAGGTCCTGCAGGCAATCGTGGAAAGACTGGAATTGTCCGCTGTGATGAAATCCTTTCTATTGCTGCTTTTTGATAAGGGCCGGATGGGGTTTGTTTCCAACATCAACGATTTTTATCAGAAATTTGCGGATGAACTGAAAGGGGTGGCGCGTGCCAGCCTGGTTTCGGCCACCGAACTCTCCGCCGAAGCCGTTGAAAAAATTCGGTCAGCCCTGTCGAAAAAGACGGGAAACGATATAATTCTGGAAGTGGAGCAGGATCCGAGCCTCATCGGCGGTATTGTAACCCGGATCGGCGACCTCGTTCTGGATGGGAGTATTAAAACGCAATTACTTAATATGAGAGAATCTTTAAAAAGGGGTGAAGGTGTCTAATGGAACTTAAAGCCGAAGAAATCAGTCAGATTATCAAAGAGCAGATCACGGACTACGACAAGAAGGTCGAGTTGAGCGAGACCGGTGTCGTCCTGTCCGTTGGCGATGGCATTGCCCGTGTATATGGCCTGGAAAAGGCCATGGCGCTTGAGCTTGTCGAATTTCCCGGCGGTATCCTGGGGCTGGTGCTGAACCTTGAAGAGGACAACGTGGGTGTCGCGATTATGGGCGAGGACATCCATATCAAGGAAGGCGACATGGTCAAACGGACCGGCCGCATCGCGGAGGTCCCGGTGGGTGAGCCGGTGCTCGGCCGCGTTGTTTCGACCGTCGGCGAACCGCTGGACGGGAAGGGACCCATTGACGCCAAAGAGTTCAGCCGTGTGGAGATGGTTGCCCCCGGTGTTATCGCCAGAAAAGGTGTCCACGAGCCCTGCTACACCGGTTTAAAGGCGGTTGACGCCATGACACCCGTGGGCAAGGGGCAGCGGGAGCTGATCATCGGCGACCGCCAGATCGGTAAGACCGCCTGTGCCATCGATGCCATTTTGGCCCAGAAAGAAACGGATGTATTCTGCATCTACGTGGCTTGCGGGCAGAAAAAATCGACGGTTGCCCAGGTCCACGCCGTATTGGAAAAACACGGCGCCATGGAGTACACCACCATCGTTTCCGCCTGCGCCAGCGATCCTGCCACCCTGCAGTTCATCGCCCCTTATGCCGGATGCGCCATGGGCGAATATTTCCGCAACAAGGGCCAGCACGCGCTGATCGTTTACGACGATCTGTCCAAACAGGCGGCCGCCTACCGTCAGGTATCCCTCTTGTTGAGACGTCCGCCGGGACGCGAAGCGTATCCGGGGGATATTTTCTATAACCATTCCCGTCTGCTGGAGCGGGCTGCAAAGATGAACGATGAACTCGGTGCCGGCTCACTGACGGCGCTTCCCATCATCGAAACCCAGGCCGGCGACGTGTCCGCATTTATTCCCACCAACGTCATCTCCATTACCGACGGCCAGATCTATCTCGAACCGGGTCTGTTCTTCGCCGGTGTGAGACCGTCAATCAACGTGGGGCTTTCCGTTTCAAGGGTCGGTGGTGCAGCCCAGGTCAAGGCGATGAAACAGGTCGCCGGTACACTGCGGCTGGATCTGGCCCAGTTCCGTGAGCTGGAGGCGTTTGCCGCCTTCGGCAGCGATCTGGATGCGGCTACCCAGAAGCAGCTGACCCGTGGCGCCCGGCTGGTTGAAATCCTCAAACAACCCCAATACCAGCCGCTGCCCATGGAAAAACAGGTCACCATCCTCTACGCGGGGACAAAGGGCTACCTTGATGAATTTCCCCTGGATGTTCTTGAGAAGTATGAGGCCGGACTTTACACCTTTATCGATGACCGCTACCCGCAGGTTTTTTCCGAATTGAAGGAGAAAGAGGAAATATCGGACGACCTGGATAAAGTGATGGCCGAAGCGATTTCCACATACGGGGAAGAGTTTAAGGATACCATAAAATAATAACAGATTGCATGCGTCTGTGTCGCACCGGTTGGGAAATTGCATTCAGCCTGTGCGCCACCGAACGGCAATTGGATGAACAAGGGCGGGGTTTATGCCAAGTCTAAAAGATGTCCAGAATAAAATTGCTGCGGTTAAGAAAACCAAGCAGATTACAAAGGCGATGAACATGGTGGCAACCTCCAGGTTGCGGGGCGCACAGGGTAATATGGAGAATTTTCGCCCCTATGCCGGTAAGTTCGCCGAAGTGCTGGGTAGCCTGGCTGAAAAGTCCGGTGAGGAAGCCAGTCCCTTGCTGGTGCCGCGTGAGGAAGTCAAGAATATTCATGTTGTGTTGTGCACTTCAGACAGGGGGTTGTGCGGCGGTTTCAACGTCAACCTTATCGCGAAAGCCGAATCCCTGATCCAGGAGAAGGTCGGCGGAGGTGCCGTAGTATCCATCACCTGTTTCGGGAAAAAGGGTCGTGACTGGGCTCGGAAGAATGTGGAGACCATCTCTGATGAATATATCGGAATTGTGGGCACCAATTTCGGGTTCAGTGTGGCTGCCACCGCCGGACGAAAATTGGTGGACGGATTTACCGGGAGCAAATATGACGAAGTATATGTCATCTATGCCGAGTTTCTGAGCATGGGAAAACAGGTTCCCACCTTAAAGCAACTTCTTCCCATACCGCCCATTGAGGTGGCGGAAGAGGAAGCGGTGGATGAAGAGTACATGGCCGAGCATATCTGCGAGCCTTCGGCAGAGTCTCTTTTAGGGGACCTGCTGCCCATGAGTGTTCATGTGCAGCTGCACAGTGCACTGCTGGAAACGTCTACAAGCGAGCATGCCGCGCGCATGATGGCCATGGAAAATGCCACATCGGCATGCAACGATATGATCGAAAACCTGACTTTGATTTATAATAAAGCCAGGCAGGCTTCCATTACAGCAGAGTTGATGGATATTGTCGGCGGCGCGGAAGCACTCAAAGGATAAAAATTAAACACCGGATGTCATATATAGGAGGTCTTTAGATGGGAGAGAATATTGGTAAGATAACTCAGGTTTTGGGGCCTGTCGTCGACGTAGAGTTTGAGCAGGGCAACCTGCCGACAATCTATACGGCACTTACGATCAGCAACCCTGCCATCAACGATGAAGCCGACAACCTTGTGGTCGAGGTGGCACAGCATCTCGGCGATAACATTGTCCGAACCATCGCCATGGATGTAACCGACGGTTTGACCCGGGGGCAAGAGGTGAAGGATACGGGAAAACCGATTATGATGCCGGTGGGTGAGGCGGGTCTCGGACGTGTTTTGAACGTCGTCGGAAGACCCGTTGACGGTTTGGGGCCGGTCAGCCAGGATAAGATGCTGCCGATCCACCGGGAGGCGCCTGCTTTTACTGAGCAGGACACCACCGTCCGTGTACTTGAAACCGGTATCAAGGTGATCGATCTGCTGGTTCCCTTCCCGAGGGGCGGCAAAATGGGCCTCTTCGGCGGTGCCGGCGTCGGCAAAACGGTTATTATGATGGAGATGGTTCATAACATCGCCATGCAGCACGGCGGTATTTCAGTATTCGCCGGTGTGGGGGAGAGGACCCGTGAAGGAAATGACCTCTACCATGAAATGAAGGATGCCGGAGTTCTTCCCAAGGCGGCTTTGATTTACGGCCAGATGACGGAACCCCCGGGAGCAAGGGCCAGGGTTGCACTGTCGGCCCTGACGGCTGCCGAATATTATCGCGATGAAGAGGGCCAGGACGTACTGATCTTCATCGACAACATCTTCCGGTTTACCCAGGCCGGTTCCGAAGTGTCTGCGCTTCTCGGACGTATGCCGTCTGCGGTTGGGTACCAGCCTACCCTGGCAGTTGACCTGGGTGAACTTCAGGAACGGATCACCTCCACCGACAAGGGATCCATTACGGCGGTCCAGTGCGTTTATGTGCCTGCGGATGACTTGACCGACCCCGCACCCGCCACCACCTTTGCCCATCTGGACGGTACCGTGGTGCTTTCCCGTAAACTGGTTGAACTCGGTATTTATCCCTCGGTGGATCCTTTGGATTCAACCTCCAGGATTCTGGATGCCGCCTATATCGGTGAGGATCACTATCAGGTTGCCGTTCAGGTGCAGCGAATCCTCCAGAAATATACCGAACTTCAGGATATTATCGCCATCCTGGGTATCGACGAACTGTCTGACGAAGACAAAGTCACCGTTAACCGGGCGAGAAAAATTCAGCGTTTTCTGTCCCAGCCCTTCCATGTTGCTGAAGTTTTTACCAACACCCCCGGTTCCTACGTAAAGATCGAAGATACGGTCAACGGGTTCAAGGAAATTGTTGAAGGCAAGCATGACGATATGCCGGAGCAGGCGTTCTACATGGTCGGCGGCATAGATGAAGTAATCGAAAAGGCCAAAAATATGGCTGATGCAGCGTAGCTGAAAGGTGCGACGATGGCTGAGAATATAAAACTTGAAGTGGTTACACCGGATAAGCTGGTCGTAAACGAGGAAGCCTCGATTGTCATGTCTCCGGGGTCATTGGGTGAATTCGGTGTGCTTTCGGGTCATACGCCTTTTTTGACCAGCCTGAAGGTCGGTGCGATCCGTTACAGCGATGCCGGCGGCGCGGAACATTTCGTTTTCGTGAACGGCGGTTTTGCGGAAGCGTTGCCCGACAAAGTCACGGTACTTGCCGAATCTGCCGAGCGACGAAAGGATATCGATGTCGATCGGGCCGTGGCTGCCCAGCAGCGCGCGGAAAAGCGGATTTCGGATCAGGCGAAGGATGAAAACATCGACTTCGTGAGGGCGAAAGCGGCATTGAATAGGGCCATACAGCGCATAAGTCTTGTCAAGGCAAATTGATATAGATTTTCGTCGTCGGCCTTTTCAATAAAGGGCAATGGTTTTTAAGAAAAGTTCATAAGGGGCAGCCGGTCGAACGGTTAGCCCCTTTTTTTTGGAAAGGTATAAGATGGTAGAAGCTGATCATAGTGTGGCCGTGATTATCCTTGCTGCAGGAAAAGGGACGAGGATGAAATCCGACAAGGCCAAAGTATTGCACGAGATCGACGGAATCCCCATGGTGAACTATGTTGTGGCCTCGGCATCCGAGGTCGCAGGTGAGGAAGTCATTGTCGTGATCGGACATCAGGCAGACCGGGTTCGGGAAACGGTGTCCCAGGAGTATCCAGCGGCTAAATTCGCCTTCCAGTCGGAACAGTTGGGCACCGGGCATGCAACCCAATGTGCACTGGCATCGATTCCGGGATCCATCGGAAATATCGTGATTCTATGTGGTGATGTTCCTTTGATTCGTTCCGAAACCATCCGGCACCTGTTGCAGGAACATACCGCGTCCGAGAGGGATTTGACGGTGCTTGCCGTTGAACTGGAAAACCCCACAGGGTACGGCAGGATTTTAATCGGTGGGGAAAATCGCGTCACCGGGATCATCGAAGAAGCCGATGCCACAGCGGAACAGAGGCGTATCAAGACCGTAAACGCTGGTATTTATTGTGCGACCCTGTCGTTTTTATTCCATTCCCTGGAAAAAATCAGTTCCGATAATTCCCAAGGGGAGTTCTACCTGACCGATATTCTTGAAATCGGATATCAGGGGGGGCAGAACGTAGGGGTCCTGGTGTGGGATGGCAGCGAAGAAGTGCTGGGGGTAAACACGTTAAGGGAGCTTGAACTGGCTGAAACTATTGTTAAAAAAGCGGTTCGTGAAACATCTTGACTTTATCTTTCAGGAAAGTCTATATTGATTGAAGTGATAACGAGGTGAATATTGGATAACGAAACCATTCTCAGACAATTTGTACAAATAGAGGAAAAGGTAGAACGACTTCTCGAAGCCCAAAAATTGTTAAAGGCGACGAATTCTGAATTAAATCGTAAATTAGAAACATTGGAAGGGGACCTTCAAAGCAAGGTTGCGGCGGAAAGCAGCTATATTAAGGAGAGGGATCTGATTCGCTCAAAAGTTGACAGCCTTCTGGATAAATTGGACGGTGTTTCGGAACCTCAACCATAGCGATCCATATGAGCATACTTGAGAAAGGCAATTTGACACTGTATTGGAACAACTGGTTACCATAGAGCTTTTTGGGCAGCCATATACCTTCAAGTCCGAATCGGATAGCGGCAAAGCAGAACGTGTTGCCGAAACGCTCACAAGGGCTGTCACTAAAATCGAAGAGCGGCAATCCGGACATAAGGGCCACATGGCAAATTTAACCAAGATGATTTTAGCGGCCTTGGATATCGCAAATGAGAACCACGCACTGGCCCTGAAACATTCGGAATTGCAGAAAAGTCTCTCAGAGTGTTCCAATAGACTGAACCGGTTATTGGATGATGGTTTGTCTTAAACAGATTAATCGGTGGTGTGGCGGCCATCGGAATCCTGACTGAGGGTGTTGTTTTGGCTTTTCTCCCGAAGGCATGATCGATATGTTTCTCCTTTTGCGAAACGTACCGGAAAACGGGAAAAGGCGAGATGAGTAAAAATGGGGTCGACCCCTGCCGTGCGCGTGATTGGAAGATGTTCTTTGATCCAACACTACAGCAAAATGGGAACTCCCGCTGGTTTTGGTGTGCAGGTTCTGCATGTACAGAAAAGCCTAAAGAAACCATGGGGTGCCCACCTTTAAATATGGTTCAAAGACCTGAAAACACGGCATTTTGGTGGGGGTCCCTCATTTGCTTTTAGTACCTTGAAAATCGGAGTGGGAACCACACCGATTCTTTGTTTTAACCTGGGATCTCAATTTGCCGCATCCGGCGTTATTGATAACTTTCCGCACGGATTTCATAGTTCTTCGCAACGGTTCGTCCTTCCATACATCAAAATTCTTTGTTCACTGTTATAAATCGTAATCTATCTTTTTAAGTGGCGGTTCATACACCGGCATGTCAATTCCGGTGGATTCCATTTCTGTATGGAATCGGATGGCCACGATTGTGAGCGCTTACCACCGTTTGGAGCCGCCGTTATTAGGTACGCTCTTGGTGACCATAGGAGAATAAGGAATGGATACATACGCATATGTCATACTTGCCGGGCTCGTCGCCTTTGGTGTCGGGTTTGCCATCGCCTACCTGGTTAAGGGAAAGAGTGCATCCAGGAAGGTTAAGGCCGCCGAAGCGGAGGCGGAAAGGATTCTGAACGACGCCCGGAGACAGTTCGATGCCACCACCAAGGAAGCTGAATTGGAGGCAAAGGATAAACTCCTCAAGATGAAGGGTGATTTTGAGGCGGAGACCAAGGAAACCCGGGCGGGACTCCAAAAACGGGAGCGACGGTTGCTCAAGAAAGAGGAAAAAATCGATCGGAGAAGCGAACGCTTCGAGATCCGGGAAAAGGAGATCTCCAAGCAGGAGCGATCCCTGAACCAAAGGGACGATCGCTTAAATAAGCAGGAAAAAAAATACGGTGAACTGATCGAGCAGCAGAAAGACCAGCTTGAAAAAATTTCAGGTTTTACATCGGACCAGGCCAAAGACCTGCTCATCAAGGCCATGGAAAACGAGGCGCGTTATGAAGGCGCAAAACTGATCAAACGCATTGAAAATGAAACACGGGAGATGGCGGATAAAAAGGCAAAAAAGATAATGGCCACAGCCATCCAGCGATATGCCGGCGATTTTGTGGCGGAACGCACCGTATCGGTAGTCCAGCTGCCTGGCGACGAGATGAAAGGCCGCATCATCGGCCGGGAGGGGAGAAATATAAGGGCGCTGGAAGCCGCGACGGGTATCGATCTGATCATCGATGACACACCGGAGGCCGTCATTCTTTCCGGGTTCAATCCCGTCCGGCGAGAAGTTGCACGTCTCTCGCTTTTAACCTTGATCTCAGATGGAAGGATACATCCGGCCCGCATCGAGGATGTGGTTAAGAAAGTCGGCAAGGAGGTCGACCAGACCATCAAGGAGGCGGGAGAGCAGGCCGCTTTCGATCTTGGCGTGCACGGCATACATAATGAGCTGATCAAATATCTGGGCAGGTTGAAATATCGAACCAGCTACGCCCAGAATGTGCTGCAGCACTCCATTGAAGTTGGTTTCCTGTGCGGCACCATGGCGGCAGAACTGGGGTTGAACCAGAAACTGGCCAAACGCATGGGCCTGTTGCACGATCTGGGGAAAGCGGTGGACCATGAGGTGGAAGGTCCCCATGCATTGATCGGTTCCAGGTTGGCGAAAAAGTTCGGAGAATCTCCAAAAGTGGTTCATGCCGTTGCAGCCCATCATGAAGATGTAACGCCAAATTCGGTGCTGGCCCTTTTGGTTCAGGCGGCGGACGGTCTTTCCGGCGCAAGGCCGGGTGCTCGAAAAGAGATGCTGGAAAATTATATCAAACGGCTCGAAGATCTGGAAAATATCGCCAACTCATTCAAAGGGGTTGCCAATACATATGCGATACAGGCGGGCCGGGAACTGCGGGTTATTGTGGAAAGCGGAATTATTTCAGACGAGGATTCCGTTCTGCTGAGCAGGGATGTCGCCAAAAAGATCGAGGAATCGCTGACCTTTCCGGGGCAGATCAAGGTGATTGTGATCCGTGAAACCCGTGCCGTGGAATACGCGAATAAGTAATAAAAGATAAGGATTCAAGGGTTCAGAGGGTCAAGGGTACGAGTGGAATGCCAAAACCCAACAAACCCAACAAACCCAACAAACCCAACAAACCCATAAGGCACCCCATGAACGTTATCGACACGC
>CAZWAE010000086.1:0-2627 GCA_964631805.1 uncultured Desulfobacteraceae bacterium
GACCATGATCCGGTTGACATTATCGATTGATTATGAAAGGTTACCTCTTTAATAATTTGAACCGGGCATGGGCTTGGCAATGTCGGATTACGACAATTAGAATTGTATGAAACTATTTGAAATTAAAGATATTTTGAAAGCTACGATTCTGGTGGGGGAAAACGAGCTTGATAAAACCATCACCGGTTGCGGCGGGGCTGACCTGATGGAGGACGTGTTGGCTGCTGCGGCTGAGGGAGCTTTGCTGCTGACGGGACTGACCACCGATCAGGTTCTGAGAACCGCCCGGATTGCAGGGGTGGGCGCCATCGCGTTTGTGCGGGGGAAGAAACCCGACGAAAAGGTGCTGGACTTGGCTCGGCGTCACGATCTTCCCATTCTGTTGACGGAGTTTTCCCTTTTTGTTGCCTGCGGGCGACTGTACATGAACGGGCTGAGAGGGCTTGACGGATCCTGGTAGGATCGGGGCGTGGCCGGTTCAGATTTGTGGCTTGATCATGTAAATCTTCATTACAACCATTTTAAACAGGAGTCACGGATATGCTGCAAGCGGTATTCATGTTGGGCGGTTTGGGGCTATTGGTCGGAGTCGGATTGGCTGTTGCGTCTAAGGTGTTTTACGTCTACGTCGATCCGCTGGTTTTGGCTGTGGATGATGCCCTACCCGGAGCCAACTGCGGAGGATGCGGCCTGCCCGGATGCAGTGCCAACGCAGAGGCGATCGTGGCCGGGAAAGCGGCACCGAACTCCTGCGTTGCGGCAGGCGAGGAAACGGCCGTCATCATTGCCGGTATCATGGGTGTTTCCATTGAAGCCAAGGAGCCTGATATCGCCAAACCCGGTTGTACTTACGGCGTGGCGGATGCAGACGTTAAGTTTATCTACGACGGTTTGAACGACTGCCGGGCGGCAGCCATGCTGAACGGCGGGATGAAGGTTTGTACCGTGGGTTGTCTCGGTCTCGGCACCTGCGCCAGGGCATGCCCCTTTGATGCCATCGTTATGGGGCCCGAGGGGTTGCCGGAGGTGGTTGAAGAACGATGCACCGGTTGCGGCACCTGCGAAAGGGTCTGCCCGAAGCACATTATCAACCTTTCTTCTGTAACACGGCGGATTTTGAAAGAATATACCACCCAGGAATGTACCACACCCTGCCAGAGGGCCTGCCCGGCCGGGATCGATATCTGCGAGTATATCAACCAGATTGCCAAAGGGGACTATCACCGGGCAGTCCAGGTCATAAAAGAGCGGAACCCTTTTCCCGCCATCATCGGCCGGATCTGTCCGAGACCCTGTGAAATGGACTGTCGGCGGAACCTGGTGGATGAGTCGGTGGCCATCAATTTTTTAAAACGGTTTGCCGCCGATTATGAAAGAACGACAGGCAAGCGGATTCAGCCATACAAGGCACCGGAAACAGGAAGACGGGTTGCCGTCATCGGTGGCGGAATCGAAGGGTTGTCCACAGCGTTTTTTTCAGCCCGACTGGGCCATGATACCACTGTCTTTGAAGCGACCACCCAACTGGGGGGACTTCTGCGCAGCGCCATCGCGGATTACCGGCTTCCCTCGGAAATCCTGGACTGGGATATCCAAGGGGTGTTGGAGATGGGGGTCCGGGCGGAGACCAACATGGCCCTCGGTAAGGACCTTTCCCTCCACGGTCTTTTAAAAGAGGGGTATGATGCGATCTTCCTGGCCGCCGGCGGTTGGGACAGCCGCCTGGCCCGGGGCGCATCCGGCCATATCGAAGAACCCATCCCGGGCACCTATCTGCTCCTGGATGCTATGAAAGCAGGTGGGGGGAAGGAGAAAGGGATAACGCTTTCTTCCGATGTCGTGCTCGTCGGGGGCGGTGCCCTCGTTCCGGATGCGGTCAGCCGTTTTAAAGAGATGGGGGCGGAAAAGATCACTGTGGTTCACCGGGAGACGCGAGAGGCGTGCGGAATCGGAAGCAAAGAAATCGAAGCCCTAGAGGGTGACGGGGTTGCATTCCAGTTCGGTTCGGGTATCAATCGGCTTTTCGGTGAAGAGGACAGCCTCTGCGAACTGGAAACAATCGACCTTCAAACCCTCGAGACCGGAACCCTCAAGGCCGGCAATCTTATTTTTGCCGCCGGCCGGCTACCGGAACTCGTGTTCATCAAGGCACCGCCGGAATTGGATGAAGCGGAGACGGTCGAGCAGGCGGACCCTGAAACGGCTTCCGGACCGCTTCAGTGGCATGGGGTGTCCCCCTACAAGAACCCTGCCCTGGTAAACGAGGTCGGATTGTTCGCCCGGGGCGATGTGGTGAGCGACTACAGCGGTGCGATCAAGGCCATTGCAGCGGGCCGGCGTTCTTCGGCTACCGTTCACATGATCATGTACGGCATTCCTCTGGCGCTCCCCAACGACGTGGTGACCCCCGGCTGTTATGTCCAGAATGTGGATGATGTGGAAAGCGTTGCAGCCGTTCCGCGTCAGATCATGCCCCTGGCACCGGGTCAAAACCTGGCAGTGTACGGCGAGTACGAAAAGGGTTTTTCCGAAGAGGCCGCAAAAGAGGAGGCAGGAAGATGCCTCCAGTGCGGGCTTGTCTGTTATGAAAAAACCGGGGTTACGACCATCAAAGAAACCGTGACCCA
>CAZWAE010000086.1:2727-15704 GCA_964631805.1 uncultured Desulfobacteraceae bacterium
GGCTTGTCTGTTATGAAAAAACCGGGGTTACGACCATCAAAGAAACCGTGACCCAATAGAGGAAGCGTTTTTTCGAATCGACCGAAAGGGCGGGCCTTTGTGTCTGCCCTTTTTTTCTTAAAGGATCTATCATTTGGCAACGGAACAGGGGATCGTCATCAAAGTCGGCCAGGACACCGCCTGGGTGAAGGCTACCAAAAGCAGCGCCTGTGAAGGCTGCGCCTCCAAGGGATCCTGCACCGCCATGGGCGACGAGATGGAGGTTGAAGCATTGAATATCGCCGGAGCGAAAACAGGCGATCGGATCGTGCTCACCTTTGACACCGCTCCTTTGCTCAAAGCCACCTTTTTCCTCTACGTGTTCCCTATCCTGTGCATGATCGCCGGAGCCGCAGCAGGCCTTCAACTTGCCCCGAGGCTCGGGTTGAATCCATCCGGATGTTCAGCCGTTACGGGGTTTCTTTTCTTTTTCATTGCGGCCTTCATCGTCAAAATTAAAGGCAACAAGATGTCGAAAGAAGAGGAATACCGCCCTAAGATCACCCGCATCCTCAAATCTCTGTAACCCTTCGTATTTATTCTTGACTTGATACTGCCTGACGTATTTTACTGAAGGGCATGTGAATTTTGCTTATGAATAGTTAGAAAAGGTCCATAAATGATACAGAGATGCGTATGGGCAGGGGACGATCCCCTGTACGTGAAGTATCACGATAGGGAATGGGGTGTGCCGCTCCACAACGACCGGAAGCTGTTTGAGTTCCTGGTGTTGGAGGGGGCACAGGCAGGACTGAGCTGGATTACGATTTTGAGGAAGCGGCAAAATTATCAAAACGCTTTTGACGGATTCGATGCGGTGAAAGTGGCCCGGTACGGAACGGAACGGATCGCGGAACTGCTCGAGGACAAAGGGATCGTAAGAAACCGGCTTAAAGTGAAGGCTGCGGTGACAAATGCTGCAGCGTTTCTCAAGGTTCAAGCGGAGTTCGGCAGCTTTGACAGCTACATCTGGCGGTTCGTTGATGGTCGGCCCATTGTCAATGGCTGGACAAGAATGAAGGAAATTCCGGCAAAGACCGCCGAGTCCGTTGCCATGAGCCGTGATTTAAAGGGCAGGGGGTTTAAATTTGTCGGCCCGACGATCTGCTACGCTTTCATGCAGGCAACGGGAATGGTAAACGATCATACCATCGATTGTTTTCGATATCGGGAACTTTTAAACCAGCAGGAGTCGACATGACAAGATGCAAAGTCTGCGGTAAAAAACACCGTATCGGTTTTATCTCTACACGGTTAGCCGGCACGGACGGGGTGTCCCTGGAAACCCAGAAATGGGCCGATGTATTCGAGGCGGAAGGGCTCGATTGCTACTATTTTGCCGGAGAGCTGGACAGGCCGCCCGAAAAATCCTTTCTGTCGGAACTGGCGCATTTTGACCACCCGGAGATCCGGGACAACTACCACAATTGTTTTGGCGTCCGAACCCGCGGCACGTTGGTCACCGGGCAGATCCACGAGATCAAGGAAAAATTGAAAAACGATCTCTACCGATTCCTGGAAAAATTCAAAATCGATCTTTTCGTTCCTGAAAACGCCCTGACCATTCCCTTGAACCTCCCCTTGGGCATTGCGCTTACCGAGGTGATTGCCGAAACGGGGGTGCCTGTTATCGCCCACCACCATGATTTCTTCTGGGAGCGGAAGCATTTCATGACCAACGCCGTCTGGGACTACCTCAACATGGCATTCCCTCCCCATATCCCCTCGATTCAGCATGTGGTCATCAATTCGTCGGCAGACAATCAATTGAGTCTCAGGACCGGCATTTCAGCTACTATCATCCCAAATGTCATGGATTTTGAAACGCCACCTCCCAATGCGGTGGACTCGTGTGGTTTCGAGGGTGCCGCTCCGGTAGCTCCTTTGGACGATTATGCGGCTAATGTGCGTCAAGACCTCGGGATTGAGCCGGATGAACAGTTCATCCTTCAACCAACGCGGGTGGTTCAGCGCAAAGGAATCGAACACGCCATCGAACTGGTGCATCGGTTGGGATCGAAAGCCAAACTGGTGATCTCCCATGCTTCCGGCGATGAGGGGTATGACTACGAGCAGCGGATCCGGGATTATTCGGCGCTCATGGAAGTGGACACACGGTTTGTATCCAATATCATCAATCATAAAAGGGGTACCACCGCGGACGGGCGAAAGATCTATACCCTCTATGACATATATCCTCATGCGGATCTTATTACCTATCCCTCCACATTCGAGGGATTTGGAAACGCGTTTCTCGAGGCGATCTATTTTTGCAAACCCATCGTGGTGAATTCCTATTCGATCTATGATATCGATATCAAGCCCAAGGGATTTTCCGCCATCGAAATGGACGGGTACGTCACCGAAGAGACCGTCCGGCAGACCCGGAAGGTTCTGGAGAATCCGTCATACCGGGAAAAGATGGTGGCCCATAACTACAAAATCGCCAGACGTTACTACTCGTACGGGTTGTTGAGAAAAAAGCTCACCACCATTTTGTCCGAATGTCTGGGGTGCCGTATCGGTGAATAAAGAGGCGGGTTCGTCGCTTCAACCTTCCAAGGAGTCGCAGATTGTTCCTGATTAAAAAGCTCGTCACGCCTTTCTTGCTGCCCCCGGGTTTGTTCGTTGCGGTTCTCGTCCTGTCGGGCATGTGGCTGATTGTCCGCAGGCGTGCGAAATCCGGGTTGTCCCTGACGGGGCTGGGGTTGTTTATGTGGTGCCTTTGTATCACCCCCGTTTCCGATCTGCTGATCCGACCCCTTGTATTGTCATATCCAGTTCCCACGAAACCCTCGGGAGATGTCATCATCCTGCTCTGCGGCGGCGCAAACCTCGGGGTGAAGGATCTCACCGGCACGGGGACACCCTCGGCGTCCACACTGGCCAGGATGACGGATGCGGTGAGGCTGCACCGGAAATTGGGGATCCCCATCGTTGTCTCAGGGGGAAGGGTGTTCGATCAGGAGCAATCGGAAGCCTCCATTGTGAAGCGGTTTCTGGTGGATGTCGGCATCGATCCCTCCATGGTTTTAACCGAGGAGGAAAGCCGGGATACCCTGGAAAATGCCCGTTATTCAGAAAAACTATGCCGGTTGAAAGGATACACCCGGCCGATACTCGTGACCTCGGCGTATCACCTGAAGCGCGCTGTCTGGAGTTTTAAGAGCGTTGGGCTGAAAGTGGTGCCGTTTCCAACGGGTGGCAGCCTGGAGGCGGGGAAAAAGTACATTTGGCCGGATTATCTCCCGGGCAGCTTCCGACGTTTTTCGGCGGCATTGCACGAGATTCTGGGGCTGGCTTACTATCGAATCATTCACACCGGTTGAAAATGGTGCGGATTTTCTGCAAGCAGATGAATGATGATGGGTTTCGATCCGCGTCAGTCCCCATTCAGGGATAACGTAAAGGGGATCACGTGCAGATCGTTGGAAACCTCTTTCGTACGTCCCAACTCCCAGCCGGAAACACTCATCCGCCCGTTCAAAAGGGTATCGATCGCTTTGGCCAGACCATTGATATCGATAACCGGATGGCGTGTAAATACCTGCGGCAGACCGTAAGTCAGATTGCAGGCCAGGCATTTCCCTTGACGCCGCATCAGGTGAAGTTCAAAATCGAGACGGTCATGGCGGCATTGCAGATATCGAAGGGCGATATCATACGCACCTTCGGTGGAGTCCCCCAGCAACGCCTCGAAAAAACGGTCGGTGCGCGTCGCCGGAAACAGTTGCCGCAACGCCTCGTCGTCGAAAATATTTTGATAATCGTTCATTCTCATTTCCATTCCAAATCCTGTGTTTGGCATCCATCGGCTCCGTCCGAGAAGCCTGAAGCGCCAACCTATATGATGATCATCCCTGTGTCAACGGTCTGTGTCATTCGGTTTTCAAGCATATACAAGTAGTTGTCTATACACCTGAATGAGGAATTGGGCCTCTTTTTCGATAAAAAGAGAAAAAAACATTGAAGATGCTGCAAAGCTGTCGTATATAGCCGTCCTAATATAAAAGGTATCGCAGTTTAACTCCCCCCCAGGCAGGTTCAGTTTTTCCTTATCGCGCAATTCAAATTGTCTCTAAATGATCTTACATTGTGGCAGATGTATGTGGAATAAGGATTTGCGGGGTTTTTTATTTTATTTTTGAGAAGGGTTATTTCCCTTGACACCCTGTTTTTTTATGTGGCAGATTACGCCCTTCCTCTTTTTGGGGGGTGCCGGTCAGGGTATTTGGCACGCCCTTCAGGCAGGAATTATTATATAACAGACAGTTAAATTAATTGGAACAGGAAGAAAACATGAGCAACAACAAGTCTATCGGATCCGTTCTGGTCGTTGGAGGCGGGATTGCCGGGATGCAGTCGGCTCTCGATCTGGCCGATTCCGGGTTTTTCGTCCACCTTGTGGAATCCTCCCCGGCCATCGGAGGGGCAATGGCGCAACTGGACAAGACCTTTCCCACCAACGATTGTGCCATGTGAATTATCTCTCCCAAACTGGTCGAGGTCGGCCGGCACATGAACATAGAACTTCATACCCTCTCCACCGTCACAGCCGTTGCGGGTGAAGAGGGAAACTTCACCGTTTCCATCAAAACAGCTCCCCGGTATGTGGACATGGAAAAGTGCATTGCCTGCGGGGCCTGCGCCGAGAAATGCCCGGCTAAAAAGCCCGATGCCTACAACGAAGGGCTTAACCAGCGCAAGGCGATATATGTTCCCTATCCCCAGGCGGTTCCTTTAAAATATGCCATCGATGCGGATCGGTGTATCTATTTCAAAAAGGGAAAATGCCGGGCTTGTGAAAAATTTTGCCCCACCGGTGCCATTTTGTTCGATGAAGCCGAAACGGAAATCTCCCTCAATGTCGGGTCGGTGATTGTCACATCCGGGCTCAAAGCCTTTGATCCAAAAGGTCTTGACAATTATCAGCACGCTGCATTTTCCAATGTGATGACAAGCCTCGAATTTGAGCGAATCCTTTCCGCGGGCGGTCCCACCACCGGCCATGTCGCAAGGCCGTCGGATGGTGCAGATCCCAAAAAGATCGCATGGCTTCAATGTGTGGGTTCAAGGGACCTGAACCGGTGTGACAACCCTTACTGCTCATCGGTTTGCTGTATGTATGCGCTCAAAGAGGCGGTCATCACCAAAGAGCACGTGGGAGACGGATTTGAACCGACGATCTTTTTCATGGACATGCGAACCCATGGGAAGGATTTCGAAAAGTATTACGAGCGGGCAAAAGAGGCCGGTGTCCGGTTTGTTCGCTCCCGGGTCCATACCATCACCGAGGTGGATAAATCAGGAACCCTCCAGCTGAAATATGTAACCGAAGCCGGTGATGTCGTGGCCGAGGAGTTCGATATGGCTGTTCTCTCTGTTGGAATGGAGCCGGCCGATTCGGTGAGCGACCTGGCGGAGACCATGGGCATCGATCTCAACGCCCACAAATTCATTAAAACGGAGGATATCACTCCGGTCACCACCTCCAAACCTGGAATTTACGTCGCGGGCGTGGCACAGGGATGCAAGGATATCCCCCAATCGGTGCTGGAGGCCAGCGCCGCAGCCGGTAGCGCAGCGGTGAGTCTTTCAGCCAGCCGGGGGACCTTGATCCGGGAGAAGATTTTTCCGGATGAAAACGACGTCCGGGAGGAGGAGCCCCGCATCGGCGTTTTTGTCTGTAATTGCGGTGTGAATATCGGTGGTATCGCCGATGTGCCGGCCATTGCGGCCTACGCCAAAACCCTGCCCGATGTTACATATGTTCAGGAAAACCTCTTTACCTGCAGCCAGGATACCCAGGACAAAATGGTGGAGGTGATCAAGGAACACCGGCTCAATCGCATCGTGGTGGCGGCGTGTACTCCCAGAACCCACGAGCCGTTGTTTCAGGAGACCGTTCGCAATGCCGGTTTGAATCCCTATCTTTTCGAGATGGCCAACATCCGGAACCAGTGTACCTGGGTCCATTCGGACGACAAGGCGGGCGCCACATCAAAGTCCAAAGATCTGGTCCGGATGGCTGTAGCGCGCGCCTCCCTGCTGGACCCCATCACCGAACTTTCGGTGGGTGTCGACAAGTCCGTTCTTGTCATCGGCGGCGGCGCTGCCGGGATGAACGCCGCTCTCAGCCTGGCGGACCAGGGTTATCCGGCCACCATCGTGGAAAAATCCCCGGTGCTCGGCGGAGCCGCCCGGGAGATCCACACCACCTGGAGCGGCCAGGATGTTCCGTCTTATCTGTCCGGACTGGCGGATCGGATCACCCAACATCCCGATATCGAGGTAATGCTGGAATCGGAGGTGGTCAACGCATCCGGGTTTGTCGGAAATTTTGAGACGGAGGTTTCCACCACCGACAAAACCCACACGGTTGCCCACGGTGTGACCATCATCGCAACGGGGGGAAGTGCATCCGGCACGGAAGAATATCTATACGGCAGGAGTGATCGGGTGACCCGGTGGCATGACTTGGAAAACGATCCGGAAAAGCTGAAAAGTGCAAAAAGCATTGCCTTTATCCAGTGCGTCGGATCCAGGGACGACCAGCGGCCCTACTGCTCGCGTGTCTGCTGCACGGCATCCGTCAAACAGGCCATTTCCATAAAGGAAAACCATCCGGACACCAGCGTGTTTATCCTCTACCGGGATATCCGGACCTATGGTGAAAGGGAACTGCTATACAAAAAAGCCAGGGAACTGGGGGTCCTTTTCATCCGGTATGCCATAGACCGAAAACCGGTGGTGACAGAGGTTGCAGACGGGTTGGAAATCGGTGTTTTCGATCCGATCCTGCAAAAGGACCTGGTCATCTCCGTTGATCTTTTGAATCTGGCAACAGCCATTGTGCCTGCTGAAAACGAGAAGATCGCCGGTTTTTACAAGCTGCCGCTGAATGCCGAGAAGTTTTTTATGGAGGCCCATGCCAAGTTGAGACCCGTGGATTGTGCCACTGACGGTGTTTTTCTCTGCGGATTGGCCCATTATCCAAAATCTTTGGATGAGAGCATTGCCCAGGCCCATGCCGCGGCAAGCCGGGCCGCTACGGTTCTGGCCAGCGATTCGATCCAGATCTCCCCGCTGGTGTCCCGGGTGGATACGGAAAAATGTATCGGCTGCGGGCTGTGTGTCGAAGTGTGCGCTTTCAATGCCATCGAACTTGAGGAGGTGGAAGGCAAAGGTCACCGGGCGAAAAACATTTCCGCTTCCTGCAAGGGATGCGGGCTGTGCGGGGCAAGCTGCCCCCAGCAGGCCATCGACATGCTCCATTTCCGGGATCAGCAGATCATCGCATCGGTATGTGCCGTTGCGTAACTCGGCTTTAGCTTAAAACCAAACCTCCCGGATCCCTGACACCGATGCGGGAGTAAGTGATATAACCTAATATAAGGATGATATTATGGGAGAGTTTGAACCTAAAATCGTTGCATTTCTCTGCAACTGGTGTGCCTATGCGGGTGCCGACCTGGCAGGAGTTTCCAGGCTTCAGTACCCCCCCAATATCCGTACGGTACGGGTGATGTGTTCCGGGCGCGTGGATCCGATATTTGTCTTGAAAGCCTACAAACAGGGGGCGGACGGCGTTCTGGTTTCCGGGTGACATTTCGGCGATTGCCATTACCTGGAGGGTAATGTTCAGGCTGAAAAAAAGATCCGGCTGACCCGAAAACTGCTCGAAATATCCGGCATCGGCGAAAAGAGGCTGCACCTGGCTTGGGTGTCATCTGCTGAAGCCCAGCGCTTTGTTAAGGTCGTTTCAGATGCCACCGAAGCGGTGAAGTGCATGGGTGAACTCGATCGGGACGCGATGGCGAGGCAGTTGACGGCAGCAGAGATGACCGTTGCCGGGGAATCCATACGCTGGCTGGTGGGGAAAGAGGTCAACATTACCTCCAAGGGTGATGTGTACGGGCGCTCCTGGGATACGGACCGATATGAAACGGTCCTCGATAATGAGCTTGAAAGAGAGTATCAAAAACACCTGATTTACCTGGCCATAAGGGAGGGATATACCTCCGTCAGGGATATCAGCAAAGAAACCGGGCTCGATCTTCTGCGGGTTTCCTATCTCCTGGCCGATCTTGAAAAAACCAACAGGGTCGAATTTACAGGAATGACGGACAGCATACCCGCTTTTGCAGCGTTATAAGGAGTAACAATGGGATCTGTTGAAAAACCGAAAAAGAGCGGATCGGTGATGGTGGTCGGCGCCGGCATCGCCGGCATGCAGGCATCTCTCGATCTTGCAAATTCAGATTACAAGGTGCACCTGGTGGAAAAAGGACCCACCATCGGTGGGTTGATGGCGCGGCTGGACAAGACGTTTCCGACCAATGACTGTACCATGTGAGTGATATCACCGAAACTGGTCGAGGTCGGCCGGCATCTGAACATCAACCTGATTACGAACAGCGAGATCAAATCCATCGAGGGGGAACCGGGAAATTTCCAGGTGACCCTGCAGAATAATCCCCGGTTCATCGATCCGGAAACTTGTACCGGCTGCGGCGATTGCGCCAGGCATTGTCCGGTTTCCGCCGTCAACCAGATCAACAAGGGGTACAACGACCAGCGCGCCACCTATATCGAATATGCCCAGGCCGTGCCCCTGGCCTATGCCATCGATACCGAGGCTTGTGTGGGTTGCGGGCTGTGCGAGAAAACATGCATGGCCAAAGCGATACGTTATGACGACCGGGTCAAGGATTCCAGCGTTACCGTGGGTTCCGTCATCCTCTCGCCGGGAACCAAAGGATTCGATCCATCCGATCTGGATTACCTGGGTTACGGAAAATATCCCAACGTCGTGACGGCGGAAGGCTTTGAGAGAATCCTTTCCGCCGGCGGGCCCTACTTCGGTCATGTCATGAGACCGCTGGACCGGCAGGAACCCAAAAGCATCGCATGGCTGCAGTGCGTGGGCTCCCGGGACACCAACCGGTGCGGCAACGGCTATTGTTCGTCGGTCTGCTGCATGTACGCCACCAAAGAGGCGATGATTGCCAAGGAACACATCCATGGAGACCTGGATTGTGCGGTCTTTAACATGGACATGAGAACATTCGGCAAGGACTACGAAAAGTACTTCCTTCGTGCCCGGGACAAGGAGGGGATCCGGTTTGTCAAGTCCAGGGTCCACTCGGTGACCGAAATTGCCGAAACAGGCGATCTGCAGGTGCGTTATGTCGACGAACTCGGGGAAGTCAAAGATGAGGTCTATTCCATGGTGGTCCTGTCCGTGGGACTCACCATACCCGACTCGGCCGTTGAACTGGCCAAGCGCCTCGACATTGAACTGAACCATTACAATTTTGCTGCCACCGATCCCTTTGCCCCGGTAGAGACCTCCCGGCCCGGAATCTTTACCTGCGGCGTATTCCAGGGACCAAAGGATATCCCCGGTTCGGTTACCGAGGCCAGTGCTGCGGCATGTCTCGCCGGTGCGGATCTTTCCGAAGCCAGAGGATCAGATATCGAAACTTATCAGGTGCCGGACGAACTGGATGTGGCGGATCAGGATGCCCGCATCGGTGTGTTTGTCTGCAACTGCGGTATCAACATCGGCGGCATTGTCGATGTTCCGGCGGTTCAGGAATATTCCGCCACACTGCCCAATGTCGTGTTCACCGATTCCAATCTGTTTACCTGCTCCCAGGATACCCAGGAAAAGATCAAGGAGATGATCACCGAGCACCACCTCAACCGGGTGGTCGTGGCCTCCTGCAGTCCCAAGACCCATGAACCGATGTTCATGGAAACGTTAGAGGCCTGCGGCCTCAACAAGTATCTGTTTGAGATGGCCAATATCCGGAACCAAAACTCCTGGATTCACTCCAAGGAACCGGAAACAGCAACGGAAAAGGCCAAGGACCTGGTGAGAATGGCCGTTGCCCGGGCCCAGATGTTGAAGCCTTTGAGTGCAAAGGTGATTCAAGTCAACCAGAAAGGGCTCGTCGTCGGTGGCGGTATTGCCGGTATGAACGCCGCCTTGAACCTGGGAAAGCAGGGGTTCGAGGTGGTCCTCATCGAAAAAGAGGACCGACTGGGCGGGTTTTCCCTGAAGCTGCACCATACCATCGAAGGTGGGGATGTTCAGGCGTATGTGAAAAACCTCATCCAAGAGGTCAACGCCCATGAAAAAGTGGAGGTTTTGACGCAGACCGAAATCATCGGATTTGGGGGATACAAGGGAAACTTCAAGACCGAGGTTGCCGTGGGTCCGTCAAAAGAAAAACGCGAAATCGATCATGGTGCGATTGTCGTGGCTACCGGCGCCAATGAATACCAGCCCAAGGAGTATCTCTACGGTGAAGATAAACGGGTGGTGACGCAGATTGAATTGGCCGATCGGCTTGAAGAGAAGGGTGCGGTTGACCTTTCCACGGTGGTGATGATCCAGTGTGTCGGTTCCCGGAATGATGAAATGGAGGAATGCTCGCGCATCTGCTGCCAGAACGCCGTAAAAAATGCGTTGCTTGTCAAGAAACGGAACCCTGATGCCCAGGTGTTTATACTTTACCGGGACTTAAGAACATACGGTCTGATGGAAGACTACTACACCGAGGCCAGGGAGGCGGGTGTCATCTTCATGCGGTTTGAGGCAGACAACCCACCCCGGGTCGAAGCCGCCGGGGACGGCATCCGTGTGGTCACCAAAGATCACGTACTGCAAAGAGACGTGGAGATTACGGCTGACCTGTTGGCCTTGAGCGCAGGCATGCGGGCGGCGGATACCAAAGACCTGAGCGGTATCATGAAGCTGAACGCCAATCCCGAAGGGTATTTTATCGAAGCCCATGTCAAGCTTCGTCCGGTGGATATGCCGGGGGAGGGGATTTTTCTCTGCGGAACGGCACATGCCCCCAAGTTGATTTCGGAAACCATCTCCCAGGCCCAGGCTGCGGCATCAAGGGCTGTCACCTTTCTGGCCAGACCGGAGATCAAGCTTTCAGCGATCACGGCGACCGTGGACACGGATCAATGTGTAAAATGTCTCACCTGTGTTCGGACCTGTCCTTTTGACGTGCCGGTGTTCAACACTGAGAATAAAGTGATCGAGATCGATCCGGCGTTGTGCCATGGCTGCGGGTCATGTGCCGCCATCTGTCCGCGCCGGACGATCCAGTTGGGTTTTTATGAAGATGACCAGATTGCATGCAAAATCGATGCACTGCTGGCAGGAGGAATGTAATGGCAGAGTTTGAACCCGTCCTTGTCGCATTTTGTTGCGAATACTGAGGATACTCCGCTGCGGACCTGGCAGGTTCCATGCGACTCGAGTATCCCTCCAATGTCAAAATCATCCGGGTGCCCTGTACCGGTAAAGTTGATGTCATGTACCTTTTACGGGCGATTCAGAAGGGGGCCGACGGTGTTTACTGCGTGGGCTGCCTTGAGGGTGCATGCCACTATAATGAAGGAAACCTGCGCTGCCGGGAACGGGTCGAGCATGCACGGATGCTGCTCGAGGAGATCGGGATTGAAGGCGATCGGATCCGGATGTACAATCTCTCTTCCGGAGAGGGTCCCACGTTTGCGGCCTATGCAAAGGAGATGACCGAAAATATCAGGGAGCTTGGACCCAATCCCCTGAACAAAGTAAAAGAAAACGCTTAACCTGGAGGACATCATGGCTGAAGAAGCAATTAAACTTGGCAAGAAAAAGGAGAGCATGTTCATCGACAAGGTGAAGGAACTCCTCCCGGACGGAGGAAATCTGAACCTGTGTCTGACATGCGGAGCCTGTTCCTCCGGATGCCCCGCATCCGGTTTGGAGGGAATGGACCCCCGGAAATTTCTGCGCATGGCGGCACTGGGGATGGACGAGGAGATCAAGAGCACCAAGTGGGTGTGGATGTGCAGCATGTGCACGCGCTGCATGTATGTTTGCCCCATGAAGATCAACATTCCGCAACTGGTTTTTTATACCCGGCAGACCTGGCCCCGCGAGGAGCGCCCCAAGGGGATCATCGGGTCCTGTGATATGGCCCTGCGAAACGACACCTGCAGCGCCATGGGGGCAAACGAAGAGGATTTTCAATTCGTGGTGGAAGACGTACTGGAAGAGTACCAGGAAGCCCAGCCGGAATTTGCCGAGATGCCCGCGCCGGTTAACAAACAGGGGGCCGAATTCTTTCTGAACCAGAATTCCAGAGAACCGGTGACCGAACCCGATGAGATGGTGCCGCTTTGGAAGATTCTGCATCTTGCCGGTGCGGACTGGACATATGGCACCAAGGGATGGGCGGCGGAAAACTACTGCATGTTCGCTGCCGACGATGAGAATTGGAAGCATATCGTTGAAACCAAGGTCAAAGCCGTGGAGGACCTGGGCTGCAAGGTCTGGCTCAACACCGAGTGAGGGCACGAATTGTTCGCGGTCCGGTTCGGACTGCAAAAGTTCAAGATCGACTCTAATTTTGAGATTCGCAGCATCATCCAGTACTATGCCCAGTGGATCAAAGAGGGAAAACTCAACCCCAGCTCGGAGTGGAACAAGGAAAGACAGATCAAGTTTACCGTCCAGGACCCCTGCCAGTTGGTCCGCAAGACATTTGGGGATCCTGTGGCCGAAGACCTGCGGTTTGTGGTGAAAAAAGTCGTTGGCGACGAGAATTTCATCGACATGCAGCCCAATCGTTCCAACAATTATTGTTGCGGGGGCGGCGGCGGTTTTCTGCAATCCGGTTTGCCGGACGAGCGGCGGGCCTACGGTAAGCTGAAGGCGGACCAGATCCTCTCTACCGGCGCGGACTATTGCATTACACCTTGCCACAACTGCCATGCCCAGGTCCATGACTTGTCCGAGGTGAGGGACCATCCGTGGCAGACGGTCCATCTGTGGACCCTGCTTTGCCTGTCGCTTGGCATTCTCGGACCCAACGAGCGGGCCTACCTGGGAGATGATTTGAAGGACGTGGATGTTTTTCATC
>CAZWAE010000087.1:0-15640 GCA_964631805.1 uncultured Desulfobacteraceae bacterium
TTATCCGGAACCGCCGCCTCCTCAAAGGTCATCACTTCTGTAAAGACCCGCACGGCGCCCTCGATAATGCTCATGGCCATGGCACCGCCTGAACCCTCACCTAGCCGCATGCCCAGATCGAGGATGGGAGCCAGGCCGAGATGCGCCAGCATCGCCTTGTGGCCCGGTTCCTCCGACCGGTGTCCCGCAAACATGTAATCCAGGACTGGGGGACAGAGGGTGCGGGCGATCAGGGCACCTGCAGTGGAGATGAATCCGTCGATAACAACCGGGCGCCGATGGTAAGCGGCGGCCAGGATCGTACCGGCAATTCCCCCGATCTCAAAGCCGCCGACTTTAGAGAGCACGTCAAGACCGTCCCCGGGATCG
This sequence comes from uncultured Desulfobacteraceae bacterium, assembly GCA_964631805.1. Taxonomy (GTDB): domain Bacteria; phylum Desulfobacterota; class Desulfobacteria; order Desulfobacterales; family CAZWAE01; genus CAZWAE01. Next base: position 370 of record CAZWAE010000087.1, read on the forward strand.
GGCCGGTTGGTATCGATCCCTTTTCGGACCGCCGCCTTTTTCAATTCGAGCCCCGCGTCGTCCACTCCCGTTCCGCGTCCGACCATGGTATCCAGGTCTGCACCGGTAATCACGGCACCGATGGCGGAAGAGGGGGTCGTATTGCCGATACCCATGTCCCCCGTGCCGAGGATGTCGACACCCTTTTCAAAAAGTGCCGATGCCAGATGAAAGCCCGTTGCCACGGCCTGCTCCGCCTGGTCCCGGCTCATGGCGGGGCCAACGGCCAGGTTTGCGGTACCTTTGGCAATTTTGTTGATAACCAGTCGTTCACCGGAAGGAAGGGCGGCCGGGTCGAGGTCCGGGATGATGCCCATGTCCACCACGCTGACCGCAGCACCGATATGCTTGGAGATGGCACTGATGCCTGCCCCGTCCGCAAGGAATGTCTGGACCATGGCCGGGGTGACCTCCTGGGGATAGGCGCTGACCCCTTCGGCAACGACACCGTGATCGCCGGCCATGATAAGAATCGCCTTTTCAGCCAGAGAAGGGCGTAGCGTTTCACGGATGCCGCACAACCTTTCGGCGATATCGTGCAGTCGGCCCAGGGCCCGCGTGGGCATGACCAGCTTAGCCGTGCGGTCCCTGGCTTTATCGATCCATACAGGGTCTATGGGGTGGATTCCTTCTACGATGGTTTTGACGGATGTGATGGGTTCAGTCATGGGTTCCTCCATTTGGTCAGGCAACTTTTTTTCCGGGTTCGGCGGCCGGTTGCCGTAATGCATCTTTAAAGGCATCCACCAATAACCGGTTCACGTGATGTTCTTTCAGGGAGATACGAACGAATCGGTCGGACAATCCCACAAAATTGGCACAGTTTCTAAGGAGAATCCGATGGGCGAGCATTGATTCCAACACCGACTCGGCAATGGTCCCATCCGAAAGCCGCACTAGGATAAACGAGGTATGGCTTGGAAAGAGTTGAACCCCCTCCTTTTTATTCAATTCATTGTTTAGGAAACTTCTTTCATCATTCAGGAATTGTTGTGTTTTCTTTATAAACCAACCGACTTGATCCTTTTGTTCCATCAGGTAGATAATCGCCGCCTGTGCCAGGCTGTTGAGACTCCATGGCATCAGATAGCGACGGAAGCGATCTGCAATCGGGTGCGGCGCCACCATAAAACCGATCCGTAATCCGGGGATCCGAAAAATCTTGGACATGGAGTTCAGCACCAGGACGTTGGAAAGGGTTGATTTCATCATGGTGAATTGGTGGTCCGGCCCGACGAAGGGCATGTAGGCCTCATCAATGACAAACCGTTTGTCCGGATTTCGGCGGCAGAGGGCGACCATATCCTTATAAGGGACGAGCGTTCCGGTGGGATTGTTGGGGTTGCAGATGAATATGGTATCGGCACCCGGGATGACGGATTGGAATCGATTCAGGTCCGGTTGATAGCTCTCCGATTCCGTTGTTAAATAAAAATTATACGGCACCCCGTTCATGCGGCAGGCGTCGGCATAATCGGCATAGGTCGGTCCGAGGATAAGCGCCTTTTTTGTATCCAGTGCCCTGGGGATCTGATAGATCAACTGCGTGGTTCCATTGGCCGCCACCACCTGTCCGGGATCCACTCGATGCCGACGGGCAAAGGCATTTATGCAGTCGGAGGCGTCGGCCTGGGGAAGCGCCAGGATGGTATCCATCTGTTCTCTCAGATGCTCCATCAGGCCCGGGAGGGGTCCCAATGGATTCATATTGCTGCTCATGTCGTGAATATCGGCCGGGGAACAGCCGATCCGCCGTGCGACGTCGAAAATATTCCCGCCGTGTCCTGTGATCAAGGGATTACCTCCTTTTTTTTAATTCGTGGACCCGCCTGCCGTCTTGTCAAGGGAATATTTCCGGGCGTAACCACGCGGCGTGATCAAAAAATCCATGTAGGTAAAAGAGCTTTTATTGCCGATAAAAACCGTAGTCAGCATGTCCACCGATACCCTGCCAAGGTCATTCAGCGTGGTGATCTGAACACGCTGGTTATCGCGCATGGCACCGGTCACAATGCCCACCGGTGTGTCGCCGGAACGGTGGTTAAGGACGATCCGGCGGGCTTTTTCCAGCTGCCAGTTTCGCTTTTTGCTTTTGGGGTTGTACAGCACGATGACGAAATCCGCCATGGCCGCTGCCTCCAGTCGGGTTTCGATTTTCTCCCACGGTGTCAGCAGGTCGCTAAGACTGATGGCGGCAAAATCATGGGTCAATGGCGCCCCCAGCAAGGCGGCACCGGAACAGAGGGCCGGAATACCGGGCACCACCTCGACTTGCAGGATTGTATTTTCTGTCTTTGCTGTTGATGATCGCCCTGCTGCATAAATGGAGACGGCTTTTTTCTGGCACATTTCAAGGGTCAGGCCCGCCATGGCGTAAACCCCGGCATCTCCACTGGAAACAACGGCGCACGCCGATCCCCTGCAGGCCAGGTCGATGGCGGCCTCAATGCGGTCCACTTCCTTTTTCATGCCGGTGCTGACGATCTTTTTATCCCGGATCAAAGGCCGGATCAGGTCGATATAGGTGGTATAACCCACCACGGAATCCACCTTTTGGAGGACCTCGTGAGCCCGATGGGACATATGGGCAGGCCCGCCGGGCCCGATGCCTACGATATAGAGGCAACCCGTGCGATGGCCACCGTTACATTCGCCGTGTTTTTCTTGGGGACGATCAACCGGCCCCTTCGGGCTGCCAGAATGGCTGCTGCTTCGCATACGCTTTTAACTCCTATGTGTTTATCCACCATATCGGAAGGATTTTCGATGTTCTTGACGCTTTTCAACTGTTCCCGGCCGTAAAGGGTCAATGGCAGGCCGAGGGTTTTTGCCAGATCGATCAAGCCGGCCTCGTCATGTTTGATATCCACAGACGCGACGGTGGTGAGGCTCAGGACGCTCAGGTCATGTTTTTCAAGGGTTTCCATGAGCAGTGTTTTCATCTCCGCCATATCGGTCCCCCGATTGCAGCCCATTCCTGCTGCCAGTGTCGGTGGGCGAAGCATAAGCGTGTATTTACCGACATGGGACCTGCGATCATCGATAAAAACGCCGGCGACCCTGCTGACGGTATTTTGGGCATCTGTCCATGGCACCCACTCGATCGATCCATTGTCTTGAAACCGCTGTCCGGCAAAATCGAAGGGATCATGAAGGCGAATCGGTTCTCTGTTCAATATGGCGGCGTTGATCTCCTTTATCATTTCAGGATTTTCGATGGAAAGGCCCGCATCTTTTGCCAGCATGTCGATGGCAGGGAGATTGTTGACATCGGTGGCCGTTGTGATCACCGGGTCGGCACCGAGGATTTCGCTCACGATGATTGCCAGGCGATTTGCCCCACCCAGATGGCCGGAGAGCAGGCTGATGGCGTGCCGCCCTTTTTCATCCATCACCACAACGGCGGGATCGCGGGTCTTATTCCGGAGAAGCGGTGCGATGATCCGGACCACGATGCCGGTGGCCATGATAAAGATATGGCCGTCAAAACGGTGGAATTCCTCTGTCACCGCCTGGGCCAGCCGGGTAAATTGCCTGTCCGCCGCCGGCTCCAGCCTTTCGGACAGGTGCAGCACCGCGCCGGTGAGCTGTCCGGCCAATTGTTTTCCGATCTGCGCGCCGCCGGCCGTGACGGCCCAGATGGCATATCGGTTATGGGTGCCTGGTGTTGTCATTTTATCCATCCCCTGACTATTGTCCGCTCAGAAGAAAATCACTATTTCCTGAAGGACATTAACGACGATACGCGTGCTTGAAATTGCGGTCATATAGTTTCGATTTGTGCTTCAGCTGATCCTTTTCAACGTTCAGGACCCGTCCCACGATGATCAGCGCCTGGTGTGTGATATTTTCCCGTTCCACCAGTGTTTTTAAATCGGAGAGCACCGTGAAATAAATTGTTTCTTCGGGCTGGCTCACACGGAAGGCAACGGCACACCGGGAATCGGGGCCGTAAGCCTCAACCAGGGTGTCGGCCACTTCGGCCACCAGGGTAATGCTCAGATAGATGGCCATGGAGGCCTGATGGGCAGCCATGGAAGCCAGGGATTCCAGCTCCGGCACCGGGGTACGGCCCGCCATGCGGGTCAGTATCAGGGTCTGGGAGATCTCGGGCAGGGTATACTCGATGCCCATGGCGGCGGCGGCGGCAAAGGCCGCAGTGACGCCGGGAATCACCCGGTATGGGATCTCATATCTTTCCAGGACTGCCATCTGTTCGTAGATGGCGCCGTACAGGCTGGGGTCTCCGGTGTGCAGCCGAACCACCCTTTTTCCGGCAATATGCGCTTTTTCCACCAGTTCCATGATCTCGCCAAGGTCGAGGGGGGCGCTGTTGACACACTCGGTTTCAGTCGGCGCCCATTTCAAAACGGCCTCAGGCACCAGGGATCCGGCGTAAATAATGAGATCTGCAGACTCAAGAGCTTTTTGCCCCTTTACGGTGATCAGTTCCGGATCTCCCGGACCGGCACCGACAAACAGGACCGCTTTCCGTTTGGATGAAGATGATGAAGAAGTCGATGTCATGATACTCCTATTCAATGAAAAGTGACTAAAGTGAGCTAAAGTGAACTAAAGTGACTAAAGTTAAGGAATTCTACCATTTATAAAAAAATAGTGGAGCGAATCCACTCAATAACCCTTAGCGCACTTTAGTCACTCGAAACTTTGCTTGCGTTTGCCGGATATAATAAACACCGGATTTTCCGCCTCAAGCCGTTCGTTCCAAGGCATTCGGCTGCTGCGGTTCACCTGTATCTGAACCATCTCCGTTTCAAAACCCAATTTTTTCAGGGTGTCCATGGCTGCGGCGACATTGGCCAGCAACACGGTGTTGGTCACGATGATGCCGTCGTTGGCCAGGCAGGCCGCAGAGGCTTCAATAATATTGACAAGACCCCTCCCTCCGCCGCCGATAAAGATGCGGTCCGGTGCAGGCAGGCCACCTATTCCGTCCGGCAGCTCGGCATGGACGATGCGCATCCGGGAGATGCCGAAGCGGCTGCGGTTGGCTTCGATCTGGCCGATGCGATCACTGTGTTTTTCAACGGCGATAACACACCCTTTTCCCATGAGCAGGGCGGCTTCCACGGCAACGGATCCGCTGCCCGCCCCCAGATCCCAAACCGTGAGTCCCGGGCTCAGCCGGAGCTTTGACAGAGTGACCGCTCTCACTTCGGCTTTGGTGATCAGACCACGCTGATGCTGGAAACAGTCATCGGGCATGCCGATGCCGGCAGGAATCGGCAAACGACCGACCGCATCAGGTTGCCGGATCAGCACCACCATGTTGAGGTCGTCGAAATCGGCTTGTTCCGCGTCGTCTATAGTGTAGCGGGTGATTTTTTCATCCGGTGTCCCCATCCGCTCAAAGACCCACATCTCCAGATCGTCGATGCCCCTTTTTCGCATGGCATCCGCCAACCAGCCGGGGGTGCGCGTTCCGTCCGTAAAAAGGGCAATTTTTTCGCTGCCCGCAAGCGCTTGCCACAGCCGGTCGGTTTCGGCCTTACCGTGCAGGCTGAGCACCGTTGCATCCTGCCAGGGTATCTTGAGACGGGCAAAGGCGGCGGCCGCTGAGGAGAGATTGGGATGAATCCGCACATTTTCCGGCCCCAAAGCGTTGGTCAGATATCCGCCGATGCCGAAGAAAAGGGGGTCCCCGGAGGCGAGAACCACCACTCGGCTGGTTTCCATCCGGTCGCGGATCATCCGGACCGTTGATTTCAACCTGCCGGTGATCTCATGTTTCCGGCCGGCGTGGTCCGGAAAGTAGGAGAGGTGGCGTCTGCCCCCCACCAGGAGGTCAGCCGATTCGATCATGGCCAGATGAGCTGGGGTCAGGTCATCAGGGGCCATCCCCATTCCGATGATTTCTACATGTGCCATCACTACCTCTTTTCGCTGTCGAACAGGATACCTGCATCATAGTCAAAGATAACGCCCCGGACACCCACCTTCCCATCGGCAAATCGGTGCGCGGCACGGATCATCTTCTCGCCGACACGGGCAACGATTTTCGGATAGGAGCGGAGTGACTCCAGAGAGTGGCGGGCCGTGTTGGCCGACAGCACCCGTTCCCCCAGGTCGGTGTCGCCCGTGATCTCGACGGTCCAGCGGGCAACCCGAGCAAGGGTAAGGCGCGATTTGGCGGCATGGGTGTGGGGGATACCCTGGGCCATCTTGACCGCTTTGCCGAAAAACACCGCCAGCGTGACGGTTTTAACCCTCATCCCAGCGGCGTGGGCCATGGAAACCTGGAAATAGTCGCCGATCTGAATGAACGCCTCTTCCGGCAGTTCCGGCCATCGTTTTTGCGCAAACCGCTCGCTACGTCGTCCCGTGGTCAAAACCAGGTGACCGTTGCCGGTAGCCAGGGCCACGTTCATGGCCGACCGGATGGTGGCGGTGTAGGCACCGTGGGAGAGCGGTCTGACCAGTCCGGTGGTCCCCAGGATCGACAGTCCGCCGATAATACCGAGCCGGGCATTCAGGGTCTTTTCCGCCAACCGTTCGCCTTGGGGCACGAAAACCTCCACTGCAACGGTTCCCGAAAAGCCCCGCGGCGCCAGAATTTCCTTAACGGCCTCCCGGATCATTCGCCGGGGTCCCGGGTTGATGGCCGGCTCCCCGGGGGGGATTTCGAGCCCAGGTTTGGTGACCTTGCCCACTCCGACTCCCCCTGTTATCTTTGTGTACAACGGCGAGTCCCCGGACACTGCAGGTTGAAGCAGGACCATGGCACCGATCTCAGCTTTGTGGGTCACATCGGGGTCGTCGCCGGCATCCTTGATCACCGTGCAGACCGCCTTTACGCCCTCAAGCCGGCACTCCTGTATCGGGATGTCGATACGGTCATCGGTGAGCAGGCGGATACCGACCGTTTTCGGAGTCCGATCCTCCAGCAGGTGGATGAGCGCTGCTTTGGCGGCAGCAGCGGCAGCCGCCCCGGTGGTGAAACCGGTTCTTAAGGATTTTTTCTTCATCTGTGTGGATTCCTATCCGAATACAAAGTATACCCCCCCCACGACCATCAGGCTCAACACCCTGAAACCCTGGCCCATAATTAATAGCTGCAATCCCATTTTCGGAGAGAATATACCCATGTATCGGGGCAACTGGTGCCGGATTGCGCGGATGGGAAAAGCAATGATGTTTCCCACGAGCAGCGCCAGGGTGGTTTGCTTGACGGTCAGCACTCCCGCCTGGAGCAGGGCCCCGGCAGCGGCGAATCCGGATGTGAACTCCGCTGCAAAACTCAGGATCACAAGCGAAAGCGCCTCCATCGGCATAAAGGTGGAAACGAAAAACCGGGCCAGCCAGTTGCGTGCCATGTCGAACGCCCCCATGTGGTTCACCATGAAAATGGCCACGTAAATGGGCACCACAAAAACCGCCACATTGGTAATGCGCTGCGGAAACCGCGCCTTGATCACCTCCCATCCCGTGGGTCCGGACTTTTCCGTATCGCCTTTGCCCTCTTTGGGAGCTGGTAACGTGCCGTCCCTTCCAGCGGAGAGGCTGAAATGGCCGTAGATCAAAAGGAGCACCGTCCGCACCAGTAGTGCTGAAAATGTCAGCATAAAATACAGTCCTCCGGCCCATCCGGTCAGCGGCATCACGATAAAAAACGTCGTGGGAAGGTGCAGGAAAAAAGCCGGGAACTGATTGATGAAATTGGACAGAAACAGTTCACGTTTGCCGATCTTGCCCTCTTTGAAAAAATCCAGCAGCATGGCGTTGGATGTCACCCCGGAAACAAAGGCCGCTGTAAATGCTGCGCCGCACTGTGGCGGCAGGTGTCCGAAACGGAAAACCGGGGAAGCCAGCACCGCAAAAGTACGGGTCCACCCTGAAGCTTCGATGACCTGGCCGGCCAGCAAACCGATGGTGATGAACATCATCAGCCGGGACAGGGGCCAGAGCAGCTTTTGGACCACCAGGTTACCGGTGAGCGTGTCCATAAAGGCCAGCCCCGCCAGTATAACAACGATCGAAACCGCCAGGGAAACCGCCAGACGGCGGTACCGGTGATTAGCCCTGTGCCGCGCCATGTTTCCCGTTTTTCCTGGCAATGACGAGAGTCCAGTATTCCGGTTTCAGCTCGCAGAGGTCCTGAATGTCCCAGTGGATTTTCTGATCCGGCAGACTGCAGTTGGAAACCGCTACACTGTTTCCCTTCATGCCTGCTTCATCGAGGGCGGTGCAGATATCGTCCACGTTCCGATACGCTTTTAAAAATGCGACGGTATCCGGGCGGCATTGCAGGTCCCGAAAGCGATTTCCCCCTTTTGCGCCGGAGGTGACCAGCAGGGATTGTTCACCTTCCACAAGCGGCGTGTTGGTGGCTGCGGCGGCAGCCTGGTAGGAGGTGATGCCGGGCACGCTGATGATGGGCAGTTCCGGTGCCATGGACTGAACATTTTTCATGACGTAGCCATAAGTGGAATAGGTCATGGAATCGCCCAGGGTTAAAAAAACCACTTTTTTTCCCGCTTCGCATTCCTTGATGATGACTACCGCATGCTCATGCCACGCCTTGTGCAGTTCTACCTTGTTATGGGTCATGGGGAACCGCAGCATCCGGACCGCTGTCAGGTCCGGGATGTGGGGTCTCGCAATGCTGACCGCCAGGCTGTAGCTGTTTTTGGTGGAAGAAGCGGCAAAAACCACATCGGCGCTGTTGAGCACACGGGCGGCTTTTAAGGTGACCAGTTCCGGGTCACCGGGGCCCACACCTAAACCGTACAGAATTCCTTTTGTCTTTGACATGATTACCTCTCTTTTGGATCGGTTGTTGTCTATCGTTTGTTATGGCGTGTTTTCCGCAGCCATGATCAACAGGGCGTTGACCACGCTGGCAGCGAGATTCGAGCCGCCCTTCCGCCCGACATTGGAAATGTAGGGTATGTCAATGGCCATCAGGGCGTCCTTGGATTCGGCGGCGTTGACAAACCCCACGGGCAGTCCGACGACAAGTGCCGGTTCGGCTTCACCACTTTCGATTTTGGCAATGAGGCGAAGCAGCGCGGTGGGCGCATTGCCAACGACATAGATGCTTCCCGACATCTCCGGCAAAACGGCATCCACAGACGCCTGGGCACGAGTGATGCCCTTTTTCGCCGCCAGTTCGCCAATGGGGGGATCGGCAATGAGACATTTGACGTTTACGCCGAATCGATCGCTTTCCATCTTCCGGATGCCGACCCGGGCCATGTTGGTGTCCGTAAATATGGTGCAGCCCCGAAAAATGGCGTCAAGGCCCGCATCGATGGCACGTTCATGGAAACGGGTCATCGTCAGATATTCAAAATCCGCCGATGTGTGGATCATGCGTCTCACGATCTGCCATTTCCGCCTGGAAAATCCGTGAGCGCCGACCTCTTTTTCAATAATTTTGAAACTCAACGCTTCTATTTCACCGGGTTTCATTGTTATGGTTCCTTTCATTTTGATATGTTCTGCATGCGAAGACAAAGGCGCGTGCCGCCTCCGTGTTGCTGCCCATGTGCAGATGGGCGTAACTCCCCAGGCAGCGGTTTATCTGGAACCCTTCAACCGGTTTCTCAAGCCCCGCCCGGGTGGTGACACGATAAATATTTTTTAAGGCATTCTGTTGTCCTGAGATTTTGGAATAGTGGAACTCATGCCCGCGAAGCGTCCGGCCCTTCGGTCCCAGCAAAGACCGCTCCGTCAGGGTCACTTCCCGATAACCGAGAGATCTCAATTGTGGATTCATCTCGAAATCAAGGGGGAAACACCCCGCCATGCCGTAAGTCCGGCCCTTAACGTCGACGAGTGAACGACCGAGGTACATGAACCCTCCGCACTCCCCGTAAACCGGCATCCCTTTTTTTACCGCCTGCAGGACCTGCCGGCGCATGGGGCCGTTGCTCGAAAGCCTTTCCGCAAAAAGCTCCGGATATCCGCCGCCGAAATAGAGACCGTCCAGATCTGCCGGCAGGTCCCGGTCCGCGAGCGGGGAGAAACGAACGATCTCAGCCCCGAACGATGCCAGCAAGTCCAGATTGTCCTGGTAGTAGAAGCAGAAGGCATTGTCCGCAGCCACGCCGAGGCGCACCTTTTTCTCCGTTCCTCGAGATGACAAGCCGCCATCGGTTGGGCACTTTGGGTATGGGGATAGGTCGGACAGCAGTCCCCCAACATCCATGCCGTCCTCAATGAGGTCCGCAAAGCGTTCGATGGCGGCCGGTTTCAATGCGTGATCTTCCGCCGTATAAAGGCCCAGGTGACGTTCGGGGATCTCCGCATCCGTTTCCCGGCCGATGCCGCCGAGGCACGGCATGCGGACATGTCCCTCAAGGGATTCTTTGAGATAGTCCAGGTGGCGCGGGCTTCCGACGTTATTGAACAGCACGCCGGCGAATGCCAGATCCGGGTCGAATGTCTCGAATCCATGAACCAGCGCCGCGGCGCTGCGGGCCATGCTCCGGGCATCCACCACCAGGAGGACGGGCAGACCCAGCCATTTTGCCATCTGGGCGGTGGAACCCTCCTCGCTTCTGCCGTCATAGCCGTCAAACAGGCCCATGACCCCCTCCACGACGGCAATGTCACAACCACGGGTATGGGTATGAAAGGATGCCAGATTGGTCCTTCGGGACAGCATCCACCCATCGAGGTTCCGGCTGACGGTGGTGGTGATGCGGGTGTGGTGTCCCGGATCGATGTAGTCCGGCCCCACCTTGAATGGCGCCACCTTGAGGCCGCGACGCTTGAGTGCGGCCAGGCAACCCAGTGTGACAGTGGTTTTTCCGCTTCCGCTCTTGGTTCCGGCTATGACAAATCCTTTGATACGCCTGCCTCCTTCAGAATGGACCCCGCCTGCCCGTCAAAAAGATCGGGGTAAAGCTGTCTGCCGATATGGAATATTCCCTCCAGCAGCCGCAAGGTGGGTCTTGAAATGATCATTTCATCGATAATATGGATCTGGCTGTTTTTTACCGCCCGGATCACGTGAAAACCCGATTCGTTTTCGATCAGTGAAACTGTGGGCTGGTTCATGGCACCTTTCTGGGCGATATAAACATCGATCTGTCGGGCCTTCGACAGGATGCGCTCCTTGCCGTAAAAGGCGATATTGGTTTTTCTCACCTGGAGGGCGTCGTTGGCGACGTTGATGCCACCTGCCGTTTCCAGGGCAAAAATGGCCATGGATTCCGGGGTAAAGGTTTTCATCTTGTTGTGGATCGCTTCGAAGTAAACCCGTTTCTTTACGGGTATCGGTGCTGAAAGCCGGCGAAAGGCCGCCACCGCCTCTTTGAACCTGCGCACCATATCCAGGGCCTGGGGACGACGGCCGGTGAGTATTCCCAGGGTTTCCCAGTAGTCAAACATCTCCCTGATGGTGCCGGGCTGAAGCGAGATCACCCGGATGCGGCTTTTCTCCAGGCGGGCGATCAGCTTGGGGTACCCCCTGTCAATCATGGGTCGGATGATGACAAGGTCCGGACGTGCCGCCAGGAATCTTTCAGGATCATCGTGATAGGAGAATACCGGTTTTTCAAGCGCCCGGGGCGGGTGGGATTCATTTTTGGAGACCCCGATAACGGCCCCGTCCAGACCCAACGCAAACAGGTTCTCCGTGTGGGCACCGTAGAGCGATATAATTCTTGAAAATGGTCGGTTCACCGCGATGCGTCTACCGGCCTGGTCCGTCACCACCGGGACCTCTTCCCCGAAACCGCTTCCGGCCGTCGATGCAACGACAATGAGTGCCATGGTCGCCGTCAGCGTCAAATCTTTTATGAATCGATGGATGTACATCCAATCCCTTCGGGTTTCAGCGCTTGAAAACCACCTGTTTGGCGCCGGTGTAAGGTTCGGGGTAAACTTTGCTGTCAACGTTGAACACCGTCCGGATCGATTCGCTGTTCAATACGGCATCTGTCCGGCCGTGGGTGACAATGGTTCCCGTTTTCATGAAGATGAGGTAATCACAGAAGATCGCCGCCAGGTTGATGTCCTGCAATACCGTGACTACGGTTCCCTTTTCGGCAACCCTGCCTGCCGCCAGGTTCAGCAGGCCTAATGTGTGGTTGATGTCCATGTTGGATGTGGCCTCATCCAGTACCAGGATCGGGGTGTCCTGAACCAGGGCCCTTGCAACCACCACACGCTGGCGTTCTCCGCCGCTAAGTTCGGTGATGAATCGGCCGCAAAAACGATCGGTTTCGGTCATTCGCATGACCTTTTCCACCTTTTGCCGGTCGGCTGCCGACGGCTGTGAGAAACGGGGCATGTGCGGATATCGCCCCATCATCACAATCTCTTCCGCCGTAAAGGGGAAATTGATGTAAAAATTCTGGGGTACCAGGGCCATCTCTTTGGACAATTGCCGCCGGGAAAAGCGGGTGAGATTTTTGCCATTCAAGCGGATCTCGCCGTTTAATGGTTTCAGGTTGCCCACAAGGAGATCCAGAAGTGTTGATTTCCCGCAACCGTTGGGTCCCATAATCCCGATAAACTGACCGGTATCAAGGGTGATTGACAGATCGTCAAGGATCTTCTTTTCGCCATAGCAGAAGGTCAAATTCCGTATGTCAATTCCGTTGGTCAAGGGTCAATTCCTGTGTTGGGTCATCCGGTTTGTGAACCACATTCATTCCTAATCTCCCACTTTTAGCATCTGCCGCTTTCTGAAAACCCAACAGAAGAAAGGCCCTCCGATAAGGGCGGTGAGCACGCCGATGGGGATTTCCGTTGGCAGCACGGCCCGGGTGACGGTATCGGCCGTCATGAGCAGCACGGCGCCTGCCACAAGGGATATGGGTATCAGGCGCCGGTTGTCCGGTCCGGTAATCCCCCTCATCATGTGCGGCACCAGCAGCCCCACAAACCCGATGATGCCGGACACGGAGACACATGCGGCGGCAATCAGTGATGCCGTGATCAACAGTATCATGGGCACCCACCGCGTGTTCACGCCCAGTGTGCCCGCCGTCCGGTTTCCCAGGGAGAGCAGGTTCAGGTCCCTGGCGAAGAAGAAACAGACGACCAGCCCGGCGGAGACGAATCCCAGGGTCACCGCCACGTCGGCCCAGGTTTTGGAGGAGAAACTTCCCATGAGCCAGAAGATGATCACGGCGACCTGCTCATCCGCGATGTATTTGAGCAGGCTGATCCCGGCCGAAAGGATGGCCGCCACGATAATACCGGAAAGGATCAGGTTGCTGGAGGAGAATCCGCCGCTGGACGAAGAGAGATAAAGGACAAACAGAAGCGTCGTCGCCGCGCCGGCAAAAGCCGCGAGAGGAATGGAATAGCTCCCCATAAACCCGATGTTGAGCAGGATGGCAACCGATGCCCCAAAGGCCGCTCCGGCGGAAACCCCCAGAGTATAGGGATCGGCCAGGGGGTTGAGCAGGATCCCCTGGAAAATCACGCCGGAGACGGCAAGCCCCCCGCCCACGATGGCGGCCGTCAGGATACGCGGCATCCGCACGTCAAACACCACCACCGGAAACAGTTCGTCCAGGTCGGCAAACCAGGCGGTGTGACCGGTCAACCGGCCGGCTATGATTCTCGCCACATCCGTAAAATCCACGCCGATGTACCCCATGCCGGCGGAGAGGACCATACCGGCCAGAAGGAGGGCCGACAGGGCCATCAGCTGAACCGCGAAGGCGTTTCGAAGGGTATGGTATACAGTATTCATCAACAGTTCCATCTTCTGGATACGGTCCACATGCCGGACACGGTGCGTGTGGACACAGTGCCCGGCAATCGGTTTTAAAAAGTGGGGCATGCGGATTTTTTCATGCGGTCTTTTCCGCGCCCCCGGCCACGCGTTCCATCCTAATTGAAATGCGAAAGCGGCCCCCCGATATGCGCGACCCAGATATCGACAAACCGGTCAAACTCGGCCGTTCCTTTGAGTACCGGAACGCTGGCGATTCCGGCCCTGGTTAATATGGATTTCCAGGAATCTTCCCCATCCCCGGCCATATCGTTTTTGGCATGATCCCCGGCCACCGACATGAAGGGCACGAGATACGCCTTTTTGATTTTCCTTTTTAGAAGCAGCTTTTGAATGAGATCAACCTCCGGATATCCCTCCACCGTTCCCACAAATATGTTGGGATCTTTCAATTGAAGCTGAAACATCAGGGCGGCATAAAACGCATTGGCCGGGTGATGGGTCCCGTGGCCCATCAGCACCACCGCTTCATCGGCCTTCCTGGCTTCCGGGATGGCGGCCAGGATGGCCTCAACGGTTTTCTCCATATCCTCCTGGGTGGCCAGGAGGGGATAACCCAGAATAATGCGTTCAAACCCGCCCATCGCTTTAAAGCTTTCCACGGTTCGCCGAAGATCGTGATATTCCTCCCCCAGAATAGTGTGAAGGGACTGGACCGCCACATGGGTGAATCCTTTATCCAGCATCCTGGCCAGCGCCACTTCCGGTGAATCCAGGTGTTTGCCCTGTTTGGCCAGCTTATTTCGGATAATATGGCTGGTATATGCCCACCGTATGGGTATACCGGGATAGGCGGACCTGGTTGCTTTTTCTATTTTCTCAAAAGATACCTGGGCGGACGCTTCACTGGATCCGAAAGCCACCAGCAGGATACCGGTTTTTTTCTCTTTCTTCGCGCCATGAGCCCAAGCAGCGGGAGCGGATACCACAAAAAATGCGACCAGACAAAATGAAACCAGACGGATTAAATTTTTTTTCATTGGTTAACTCCTTTTCAAATCGGGACACTTTTATTGTTGAAAAGCACAATTCCCCAGGCACTGGGCATGAACATCCGCACCGGTGTCGCCAGGATATTCCAGACATTCCTCGATGGAGGCCAGCCGTATCCGGCATCTCCATCCAATCAAACTGCGCGCCTCACCCCCTTTCCGTATTGCGGTCCCGCAACCGAAGTTTTCCAAAAACAAAAAGCCCTTCAAGCTTGTTGCCTGAAGGGCTGCACCCAGTTTTCTTGGCCCGGTTCAAACGTCATCCACCGATAGCTGTTGTCCGCTGCTTTCGGTGGCAATTCAAGGCAGGTCTTCTGGCTCCCCCGCCTTTCCGGCCTCCTTCCCATCCGCCTGAGGCGGACAGTGGTATGAACCTGCCGAAAAGGTTCTCTCCATATTTCAGAGAGTGGGGTTACAGCGGCGGGACCGCTCCCGAATTTAACGGGATTCCCTATTAAGCCGTAACGGCACCTCTTGCAGGTCAGTGCCTATTTGATATCTCTGCCGATGTCAAATGGAA
>CAZWAE010000088.1:0-11320 GCA_964631805.1 uncultured Desulfobacteraceae bacterium
GTGAAAACCGTCAATCCGCCGGTCTATGCCGGCTCCACCGTTTTATTTGAAACCTACCAGGATATGGTTCGTGCAAAATCCGGAAGATATGAAGGTGTGACTTACGGGACGGACCGCATGCCCAACCAGAGAGCCTTCGAAGATGCCCTTTGCCTGGTGGAGGGCGGGCACCTGGCCCGGACATTTCCGTCGGGGATCAGCGCCATCTGGAATACGCTCCTGGCTTTTTTGGAAAGTGGCGATCATCTCCTCGTGGTTGAAAATATCTACGCCCCCACGGCCCATTTCTGCTCGGCCGTGCTGTCTAAATTCAATATCAAAATCGACAAGGTTCCTGCTACTGTGGGCGCCGATATCACGGAGTATATCCGGCCCGATACAAAACTGATTTTTTTGGAATCGCCCGGCTCCAACACTTTTGAGTTGCAGGATATTCCGGCTGTCACTGCCGTAGCCAGGGAAAAAGGTATCCTGACCATGCTCGACAGCTCCTGGGCGACGCCTTTGTTTCTCAAACCCTTTGATCTGGGCATCGATATTGTCCTGCAATCGGTGACAAAATATATGACCGGCCACTCCGACGTGCTCCTGGGCAGTGTGTCCGTCAATAAATCGTGCGCCCGGCATTTTGCCAAAATGTACCGTGCCATGGAGATTTATGCCCCGCCCCGGGAGTGCAGTCTGGCACTGCGGGGGCTTAAAACACTGCCGGTGCGCCTCAGGCAGCACGAGTCAACTGCTCTTGAGATCGCCCGTTGGCTAGAGACTGTCGAGATTGTCGACAGGGTTATCCATCCCGCCCTTTCCAGCCATCCCCAGCATCACATCTGGAAACGTGATTTTTCAGGTTCTTCAGGGCTTTTTTCCTTTACCTTCAGAGAGGATTATTCCGAGGAGAAGCTTTCCGAATTTGTCGATGCTTTGGATCTTTTCGGCATCGGATTCAGCTGGGGCGGGTTCAAGAGCCTGGTCACAGCCGGAAGATACCGGCGCGAAAACAATCCGGGATTTTGGGATAAAACCGTTGTCCGGCTCAATATCGGTCTGGAGGATGTGCAGGATCTGAAGAACGATCTTGAAAATGGTCTGGGAATGCTTGTCTGAAACCGGACAAACAACAAACAAAGTTGGTAAGGTATTGGGATGAAGGTGTTGATTGTTGACCAGCAAGCGGTCAGTCGAATGAAGCTTCAAAAGATGCTGAAGGAAGCAGGCCAATGTGAATTGGTCAATTGTGGTCAGGATGCCCTGGATGCATGTGCAAAGACGATTGGGGAGGCAGCGTCGTTTGCCCTGATCACCCTGGATATTGCCATTCCGGACATGGACGGGATAGAACTGCTTAAACGCATCCGTCAGATGGAGGATGAGAAAAAAGTTCCGGGAGACAAACGGGCCAAAATCCTGGTTGTGACCTCCGATTCCTCCGCCAGGCAGGTAATGACATGTGTGCGCGCCGGATGCGACGATTATCTGGTCAAACCGGTCAGCAAGAAAAGGCTTTCAGAGAAAATCGAACAGTTCGGCCTGGGCGCTTCCATTGCAGTGGGTGCCGAGGCGGAAAAGGAAACCAGCATCGAGAAGATGATCGAAACCACCATCCGGCGCTTCAAGGAGGGTAAGCTCGATCTTCCGGCCATGCCCCAGGTCGTCAATGAGTTGCAGGAGGTCATGAACCAACCGACAGCGGGGCTCCCGGAGATGGCAAGTGTTATTGAAAAAGACCCGGCGATAGCCGTCGGCTTAATTTCAAAGGCCAACTCTCCCGTATACCGAGGTGTCGGCCCGGTAAAAAACGTCAGCATGGCCATCTCCAGGATCGGCATGAAGGAAAGCCAGGAATTGGTGAACACCATTGCCAACAAAGGCTTTTACGGTACGAAAAACAGGCGGCTCAAAGAGATGATGGACACCCATTGGGCCCATTCTCTCGCATGCGCCCATGCCTCCAAGATCATCACCCGGAAGATATCCCCTGATGACCAGGAGAATGCATTCATGAAAGGACTGCTGCATGACATCGGAAGCGTTCTCCTGCTCAAAAGTCTGGATGAAAATATTTGCCGAAAAACGGAGTTTGCAGACGGCGAGTTGATCGATTGCATTTACGAGGTCCACTCGAGTTTTGGTGCCGCACTCCTGGAAAGGTGGGAATTCAGCCCCGATTTCATCAGAATTGTCAAGGAGCACGAGTGGACGGCATTTACCGAAGACACGGAAAAAGATGTACTCATCGCAAATCTTGCCGACAATCTGGTTCATAAGATCAGTTTCGGAGTTTTTAACAAAGAGGACACCGCACTACCGGACCTCGAATCGGCCAGGCGTCTTGGAATCAACCCAACTCTATTAAATGAGATTTGCGAAGAGGTAAAGACCCTGATGAAAGGTGCCAAAGGTGATTTATAATTGACTTCCGGGAAACACGATACATGTTTATTCGCATAAACCGAAAAATGAACCAGGTGAAAAGGAAACACTGATATGAAACCATGTAAACGTTTTGTCTGCCGAAACGAAAACTGTCCCAGCCGGGAAAAGACTTTCTGTCTGGAAATACCGGACGAAACCATTATGGATGAGAAAAATGTGGCCGTCATGTATTGTCCCCACTGCAGGGAGCGGCTGAGCCGTTACCGCGGAAGCTGAAAGGCACGCTGGGCGGCTCTACGGTATGTCGAAAAACTTCGCTGCGTTGTCATGAAATAGGTTCTTCCGGGTGTCCGTCGGAAGATCACAGCTTCCCCGGAATTGAACCACATCTTCATAAAAAACAGTCCCCGAGTCTGTGTTGCACATGATAAGATCCATCCGGTCCGAGCAGACCTCGACGATCTGTTTCAGCTCCGCCCATGTGGTTTTGGCCGGATTTAACGTCACACCCGCCAGGAAGCCGGCATCGAGAACATCTGCGATGGTTTCAACTGTGCAATGATCGATGACTATTGAGGATGCCATATCGGAAAAGCGTTCCAGGATTTTTAAGGTGGTCCGGGTGATCGCCTGTTTGTTGGACCGCGGAGTATGAACACCGATAATTTTTCCCCGACCTACGAGGTTTCTGCCCTGTTCGAGCTGGGCGACGAGCATCTCCTTTTCCTTTTCATCACCGGTTTCAAGGCCGATTTCTCCAATCCCCTTGCAAAGCGGGTCTTCAAAATGAGGTTTCATCAGGGAGCCGATCTGCTCGGGTTTCAGATCCGGTGGTATGGAGCGGGGGTGAACCCCGGCAAGATAGAGACATCCCAAACCCCTATCGGCATTATTTCGAATGCATTGGGCCTTGGATTTCAAACACTTCTCAAACCGTGACACCGAATCGATACCATTAAAAAAAGACCATGACACCACCCGGCACCCCTTTTCTTTGAGCCATGAAATCCGGTGGGGGTGGTGGCTTTCGATAAGATCGAGGTGTACATGGCTGTCAATGATGGTGTTCTTCTGACTCATGATCCGTCAACCCTTCAAAAACCGTGTTCGGCAGGCCTACGCACCGCTAGGTTATGCGGATATCTAACGAACTTGAGGTTGAAAACAATTGATATTTGCGCAACATTGTAAAACCATTACCTGGAGTCATTGAATCCTTGCATCTATATGTATAAAGGCGTTGCCATGCGGAAGCATAACGGTACCCAATTATATGGGATCCGGAAGATCCTGACAACAACGGAAATGGGAACGCATCGGGAGGTCAGGAAATTATGAAACATACAGAGGACACAAGGGGAATCTTTCCATCAGCCACTGTCATACCGTTGCGCGACGGTGTCGACGGGTTGGAAGTCTTGCTGCTGAAGCGAAATCCAGCTTCCAGTTCGAGCGCAGGGGCCTGGGTGTTTCCCGGTGGTTTGATCGAAAGAGAGGATCATGCGGATTCCGTGGACGCGGATCCCATAGCCGCAGCCCGCCGGGCAGCGGTTCGCGAAGCTGCGGAAGAAGCGGGCCTTCAACTGAAAGCATCGGAACTCCTGCCGATTTCACGGTGGACCACACCTAAGAACATCTTCCCGAAGCGGTTCAGAACCTGGTTTTTTCTTGCCAAAGACCCGGGTCAGGCTGTTCGCATCGACAACCGGGAGATCCTGGCCCATCAATGGCTAACGCCTGCGGGTGCACTCTCCGCCCGGCAGCAGGGAGAGATGGAACTGCCCCCCCCGACCTTTGTCAACCTGACCCTTCTTTTACCCTATATCGACAGCGAAACCGCATTGGCCGGCATGGCAGGGAATCCACTTGCAGCTTTTGATCCGCATTTTCGGAAAATACCGGACGGTTACTGTTCCTTGTACGCAGAGGATGCCGCTTATGAAGGCGGTGCGCTGGATTTTCCCGGACCCCGGCACCGGTTATGGCTGAAAAGCAGTGGATGGCGATATGAAAAGCGGCTGTGAGTGGTTGCCAAATAGCCAACGCCTTTGGGTTTGCGAAAACAACATTCCTTCTTCGCCTGTCGATTATTCCCGCCAATGCTCGGGCCGATTCAGGACATCGGCGCATATCACCTTACCACTGACGCTATCGATGATACCCGGACGAAGTTCCAGGACCATCCAGGCATCGGCGTGTTGATCCGGAATCGGGTGGGTTGCCTCAAATCCAAGCGCCCACGAGTGCATCGCAAACCGATTCTATCTCCGGCATTTCGCAATCCAGGGGATTGCCTTTAAGATTGTTTGCAAATATGGAACGGTTGTCGGGCAGTCGTCCGATGATATCCGTATTTTCGAGTGCCGCCTCAAGGTTGCAAGCCGCCTCCGGAGTCAGTCTGTTGAGTACAACGGATACGGGCAGGTGGGCCTCCCCTGCGAAAGCCTCTACCCTTTTGACCATCATAATGGACTCATAAGATGGATCCACTACGCATAAAATGCGGTCGCACTGTTCGTCGAGACGGCGGCCGAAATGTTCGACTCCGGCAGCGGTATCCACGATCACCAGATCATTGTGCCCGAGGCGGAGGGATGAAAACAGCAACCGGAACAGTTTGCCCATGGGACAGGCACAACCTTCTCCGAAATGGTGAATTTTTCCCACCGACAGCACCCGAATCCCCTCTTTCGAAGCGACGGTATCCTTTGGCAGACGATCGATGGTCAAATCCTCCGGGAAGAGCCGGGGAGGCCCGGAAAGGGACATCCCGGATCCCGACGTCCGGTCACTCAATCCCTTTTTCCCCCCCAGACTGTCCAGCAGGGCTTCAGGCATATCAAGCCCCAGCATACGGTATAAACCGATGTTCGATTCGTCCGCATCCACTAATAATACACGTTTACCCCTTTTTTGCATGGCCTTGGCCAATAGTGCGGTTACCGTACTTTTGCCGCTGCCGCCTTTCCCACAGATGAGTACCTTCATGGTATACGGAAATCTCCTTTATCTCGTTTCAATCCAAATCCAGCATCACCTTGCATTTGTTGCACCTGACAACGCCCCGGAAGACCTTGTTGCCGCATTCCGGACAGAAGTATCTGGCTTCTTCATCAGTTGTCAGAATGCATACCCGTTTTGGGTGAGATGCTTAAAGATTATTTTTTTACTATCGGTTTTCGAAAGAAAATCGGTGTCGGCGCATGGCGATGTGTGTCCTGGAATTTTTTTTCGAATAAGAGATCTGTCGACCGTACCGAACCGATAATAATTATCGCAAATACTCACAGAGACAAAACCCAAGCTGAAAAACGGGGGACCGGTCTTGCTGCTATCGACAAGCCATTTTTTTGGATTCACGCAGTCGGGGTTGACGCCGGTACTGAAAATGGGTCGATAACGGTCCGGGTCTGAACGTAATAACGATTGCCCCTGCATCCAACCCGGTTTAGGAATGCCGAGATAGTCCAGAAGCGTCGGGCCGATATCCAGATTTTGCGCATTTGTCTTGATTCGCCTAGTATGGGAGCCGTTAGGGAAAAGAAAGATCAACGGGATACGGACCCTGGTATTGAACTGAAATCCATGGTCAGTGCCGATAACGATGATGGTTTCGTTATATTTACCGCGTCTTTTCAGTCCATCTACGATCGCTCTGACGTGGTTGTCAAAATCCAGAATTGCATCATCATAAAAATCGATCATCCAGCCTTGCTTCTGTTCCGTTTCTTTCGAAAACACGCTTTTCCGAGGATGAAATTTGGGACCATGGGTATCCATTAAATGCAGATGCGCAAAGAACGGTCCATCGGTCATATCGTCGACCCATGAAAAAAGCTGTTTGATCCGATCGGAATCGTTTCCGGCAGCCGTCCGTTTTTTTCCGCTCGCTTCATCGTGGCTGTCGACCTGATTCCTGAATCCGAGAGAATAGGAAATGCGATTCCTCAGTCGCTCGAATGTGGTGGCGATAAAATAATCCGCACCGGGGACAAGAAGGGCATTTATCATTGGATGTGTGCTTTCGTGGGAAAGCTCTCTGCCGTTCGCCACATCAAATCCGTTTTGTAAATTCATATCATACGCATCGGCGAATTGCCGGATGCTGATATCGATGTTCCGGTAGCCGTAACGACGGAGTATACCCGGCAAATGTTCATACCTGTCGATGCCCCTCAATATCTCTGGAGGATAGTAAACCCTCGTCCGTGTGGGAAGTTTTCCCGTTAATGTTGAGGTAACCGATCCCCCGGTATTGGATGCATTTGTGAATGCATTCTCACAAAAGAGCGCCCTTCCTTCAGACAATTCGCTAAGAAACGGCGTGGTCTCACGAGAATAACCGTACACCGAGGTATGGTCTGCATTCAAACCGTCCGAGGACAACATAAGAATATTGGGAAGTCTTTTCCCCGGGAGTGCATTCAAAGACGGGCTCTCGATCCTTTTATCGGGTGACGTCGTCTGCCCGGTGATAAGGCTCAGGAGCAAACCCGAAAACAAAAGGATACAGAGCGGGATCATTTTTTTCAAATGCCCCCCTCTGATCACAGACAATTCCTTTTTTACAATGAAGTGGAGGGCATATGCGAAAAGCAGCAGGTAGAGGACAAAATAGCACCATTTCAATGAATCATCGATGGTTTTCAATCCGAATTTGAAAATCGTGTAGGTAAAATTTTCAATAACCAGAAAAAGTGAGGCGGAAAAAAAGAGGGCAGGAATGAGTCGCCCCACCCAAATTAGGGCTTTGTGCACTGTCGGAGTTGAAACTGGATAATCCAGCCCCATCAAGGCTAGAACCAGAATCGTCATTAGAAGGTAAAAGGGTGCCGGGGCTGCAAACAGAATCCGGATCGCTTCAATAGAGGTGAAAACCGACATGAAAGAGGGCTTTGTGACAAAAAACAGCCATTCCATTAAAAAATAGAAAAAAATGGATAAAATGGCGATGGCCCACCGTATCGTCCACTGGGGGGCTGATATTGCCTCTGAAAATATATGACGACGGTCTGCCATGGCTATCTCCGAATCAAACGGTCTACCGTGTTTTGTGTTTTTGCATCAGGTACAACGTTCGTTCGGAAGACGCGATCGGCACTTTCTCGACGATGTGAAAATATCGGGAAAAAGCGGTTTCGAAATGTTGCGCATCATAGGCCGGGAAAATATCGTCACGCGTCGACAACAGGTGCACAACCTGGGAGTCGCTCTTGGGGACGAACTCAATGATCAAGTGTTCACAAAGGCGACGAAAAAATGATGCGATTTTCAGGAAGGGAAGGTTGTTGGAAATGGCGAGGTGATGGATCAGAGCAAGTGCAATTGCCGTATCCCCGTTACTGCGTTCAAGGAGCGTCATACGTTCCTTGTGGTGCCATCCCAATCCCGGACTGGGGTTGGTAAGATCGAGGATGAGCGGAAGAACGTTTGTTTCACCGTCTGACTTGCATTGCAAATAATTTTTCTCGACAGCCGCCGGGTCGATATCGAATGCGATGGTCCGAATACCCCGACCACCGGCGATCCGGCTGAAAACGCCCGTGTTCGCCCCCAGGTCCCAAACCGTTTCCGGACCGATGCGATCCAGGATATTTGAAACCATCTCCTTTTTGTGGGTGAATGCGTCGTCACTGTAATTGGTTTGGTCGTAATAATCCCCCCACTCCGTTTTTAGAGGGGACCATGTCATTTTTTTAATGCCGCTTTCCAGGCTGTCGATGAAGCCTAAAATTGCTTTGCGGTCTATCCTTGACGCTTTTTTTTTCTCCCCTTTATTCCCATACCGCCGCTGTGCCGTGGCATGGAGGTGAATATGGGTGAACAGGGAGAACTTAAATTTTGTGGAAAAAGGCAGCAATTTGGCCGCCAAATCCAGGGGGATTCCGTCGATATGGTTTCGGAGGAGTTGGTTCAGCCGGACGTCCGTGTATGACATCAACGCCAGGGGGGCAAAAAAATGTTTGCAAAATTGCTGGTACGCCACCCATGGCATGCCCTCCTTGTATGTTTCAAAGGAAAGCGTATCTATGAAAATGGGTTTGCCGTCCGCGAATTGAATATTGTAGCTGCTGCTGTCTTTGAGCGACAGGCCGAATTCCAGCGCCTTTTTTTGAATGAAGAGTGTCGCCAGCGCCGCATCCTTCAGTTGGCTAAAGCACCACTCGTAGGGATAAGAGATGAAATGGACCGGTTTTGGCTTCAGAACGGTATAGGCCGTTTCCGGTTTAAGAGGGGGGACATCCGCAATCTCGTGGGGGATGATCAGCTCATTTTCCGTGAGCCACTGGTAGAATCCCGAGCTTATTAGATGATCGAAATCGGGTCTGTAAGAGTGGTTTACCTGACGGTAGAGGATGCCGTTGCTTTTGAAAACGAACCCGCTGGGATCCCTGAAAGAGCTATCAATAATTCCATCCATCGACATCCAGTTCCGTTAATCCTTGGAAAAAAGTTTACGAAAGAAATCCATTACCCTTTTCCCGAAAAGCTTAATGGAAAACATGGCGCCGAACAGGGTGGCAAGAAATATCTGAAGTAGATAGCTACCTGTTCCCGGGTCTAGGTACGCATGGGCATTTCCGGTCAAGCCCAAAAGAAAGATTGCTGTGAGGTGGATTCGAAAAAACATGGTTAGCCTCCCTTTACGAGGCGGGGACACCTGCATATCCCCGCTATGTTGTCAGATCACACCTGCTGTTGAACACAATGACCTGAACTCCCGAGCTTTTGCCATAATCGTTGGAAGTGACAGTCTCATTAATAAATGCATCACATAATGTCAACAGGAGACCAATTGGTGCCCTCCGGAAATATCACTTTGTGGGGTGCAGGAGTGCTCAGTTACTGCCGGTGTATCACTGTGTTTGTTTCACCTGGCTGCATCCATGCCGTTTTATTCATCATTTTTTCATTTTTAATTCATATTGCCTTCATTTGCAGATGTCATGATCCATTCCAAACCGATGATTCTCAGTTTCTATTTAACCCCAATCGAAAGGAGAAGATCATGAATAAACCATTTAAGCTTCTTGCCATATGGCTTGTGGTGATCGCAGCAGTGTCGCTGACATCTGGGGCGAAGGCGGAAACCGATACGGACAAAACCCTTTCCCCCTATTTTTTCATCGAGGGGGGGGACCCGGGAATCGACCGGTTTCCGCTAAAGAAAACGGAAGTTACGGCCAACGTCAGCGGTGTAATTGCAGACGTGACCATCCTCCAGAAATATACCAACAACGGGACACGGCCCA
The DNA here is from genome assembly GCA_964631805.1 of uncultured Desulfobacteraceae bacterium. Taxonomy (GTDB): domain Bacteria; phylum Desulfobacterota; class Desulfobacteria; order Desulfobacterales; family CAZWAE01; genus CAZWAE01. Next base: position 9,627 of record CAZWAE010000088.1, read on the forward strand.
TCAGTGCGAAATATGTATTCCCTGCGTCGACGCGAGCGGCTGTTCACGGAATGACCATGAAAATCGGTGAGCAGGTGATCAAGGCCAGGGTACAGGAGCGAAAAGCCGCTCAGAAGGTGTTCAAGGAGGCTTTAAAGCAGGGAAAAAGCGCCTCCCTCCTCAATCAGGAGCGTCCCAACGTGTTCAGCATGAACGTTGCCAACGTTATGCCCGGGGATGAGATCGATATCGAACTGCACTATACGGAGCTGCTGATGCCCACGGACGGCACCTATCAATTCATGTTTCCCACGGTGGTGGGGCCGCGCTATTCCGGGCAGCCCGAATCGGAAGCAGCCGAAAACGACCTCTGGGTAAAAAACCCATATCTGAAGGAGAACAGCGAACCCCGGTCAACGTTCTCCCTGAGCGTCAATTTAACGTCCGGGCTGCCCCTACAACAAGTCGTCAGCCCCAGCCACGACATCGATGTCCAATGGGAAAACAAAACCACGGCCGCCCTGCAGCTGAAAGGGGAGGGGCTTTTTGCCGGAAACCGGGACTTTATCCTCCATTACCGGCTGGCCGGAAGGGAGATCCAATCCGGCCTGATGCTCTATTCGGGCGAGGAGGAAAATTTCTTTCTGCTCATGGCCCAACCTCCCGAGAAGGTCCGGCCCGAGGATATCCCGCCAAGAGAGTTCATTTTTGTCGTTGACGTTTCGGGTTCCATGCACGGGTTTCCCCTCAACACGGCCAAGAAACTATTGAAAAATCTCATCGGCGACTTGCGGGTGAGCGACCTTTTCAATGTGGTGCTCTTTGCGGGCGGGTCGAATATCATGTCCCCGGTGTCCGTGCCGGCGGACGGGCAGAACATTGCCCGGGCCATCCGATTCATCGAGTCGCAACGGGGCGGGGGCGGCACCGAGCTATACGCTGCGTTGAAAAGAGCGCTCTCTCTCCACCGGGATGAGGGGTACGCCCGAACGGTGCTCCTGGTGAGCGATGGGTATATCTCCGCTGAAAAAGAGGTGTTTCATCTGATCCGTGACAACCTGAACCGAACCAATGTCTTCTCTTTCGGGATCGGGAGTTCCGTCAACCGATATCTCATAGAGGGATTGGCAAGGGCGGGCATGGGGGAATCCTTTGTGGTGACAAAGCCCGAGGAATCCGGCGCTACCGCTGAACGGTTCCGGGAATACGTGGCGTCGCCGGTATTGACCGACATCAAAATCCGGTTTGACGGGTTTGAAACCTATGATGTCGAGCCCGAAACAATACCGGATATGCTGGCCCGCCGGCCGGTGATTACTTTCGGAAAGTGGCGTGGGGCGCCGGAAGGGACCATCCGCATCACCGGAACGGGGGGAAGCGGAACCCATACCCAAACACTCACTGTTGCCGATACCAAGCCACTAAAACAAAACAGTGCCCTGAGATACCTGTGGGCCCGCACGCGCATTGCCGAGCTCTCCGATTTCAATTTCCGGAAGGATACCGCGGAGAGCCGGGCGGAGGTGACCTCCCTTGGCCTGACCTACAACTTGATGACTGCCCACACCTCATTTGTTGCCGTTCACGATGTGGTGCGAAATCCTGAAGGCAACAGCAGGCAGGTCAAACAACCATTGCCGTTGCCAAAGGGCGTTTCCAACCTGGCGGTGGGCGGGTCCTATGCAAAGGTGCCGGAACCGGAACTGTTTCTGCTG
>CAZWAE010000088.1:11420-13121 GCA_964631805.1 uncultured Desulfobacteraceae bacterium
TGGTCGAAGCGGTCAGCGGGATGGGTTTCGAATATGAGTCCGGTGCGGGTTTTGTCAACCGGATGCACCATATCATCATCGCCCCATCCTGTGCGGGTGTCAATTTCATGATCACGGTGTTCTGCATGGCGGCTTTTCTGGGTCTCAAACGGATTTCCCGCGCCGGCAGAAGATTGGTTTTTGGGGGTGTCAGCATCGCCATCGCCTATTTTGCCGCCGTAACGGTCAATACCCTTCGAATTGTCGCTTCCTTTCACCTCTACCACGCCGGAATCTATTCCGCTTGGCTGACCCCGGAACGGGTTCATCGAATCGGAGGGGTCGTGGTCTATTTTCTGGCCTTGTCGGTGATCTATTTCCTCCTTCTGAAAGTTCTCGATCGTCCTGCCCCGGCAACGCGGTGCCGGGGAGGTTCCAATGCTCTGCGGATATGGCACACAGGAGCCGTACCGGCATCCTGGTACCTTGCATTTGCCGTCATTCTGCCGCTGGTTCACTTTGTTTATCGAAAATGGGATGGACGGTTCGTTGAACATGGGTTGACAGTGGGTGTCACCTGTCTGGCCGTGTTTACCCTTATTGCCCTGATTCGGTTGAGTTTTGTTGTCATTGCCGCTAAGATGGGTCGAGGCGGGTCGTTAAGAGATATTAGGAAAATTTGACGAAGTGAAACGATGATGTTCCCAAGGGAGGTCGGTATGAAACCGAAAATTCTGATTGTGGAAGATGAACCGGCCATTGCGGATACCCTTCAGTATGCCCTCGAAACCGACGGCTTTAAGACCGTCCACCTGTCGCTTGGCCAGCCGGTGTTGTCCCTGTTGTCCGGGGAGCCTGTAGACCTGATCATTCTGGATATTGGCCTGCCCGACATCAACGGTCTTGAATTGTGCAAACGGATCCGGAAGACCCATGCCACGCCCATTATCTTTCTCACAGCCCGGGCCGAAGAGGTGGATCGGGTGGTGGGGCTCGAGATCGGGGGAGACGACTACGTCACCAAACCCTTCAGCCCGAGGGAGGTGTCCGCCCGGGTCAAGGCGGTCCTGCGGCGCACCCGGCCTTTGGCTGCTCCGCCCGAGTCCGACCTGTTCCGGGTCGATCCCGGGCGACGCCTGATCTTCTATTTCGACCAGGCCCTGACCCTTTCCCGATACGAGTACAACATATTAAAGACATTCATCAACCGTCCGGGACACGTCTACTCCAGGGATCGCTTGATGGACCTGGCCTGGGATGAACCGGAAGCCAGCATGGACCGAACGGTGGATGCACATATCAAAAACATCCGTTCCAAGCTGAAAACCGTCAAACCGGATGTCGATCCCATCGTGACCCACCGCGGAATGGGGTACTCCCTGAAAGAGGCGTTATGAAATTAGGTGCCCGCATATTCTTATGTTACGTGGCCATTTTTGTGGTCTGCTTTTACTATCCCATCGATTTCGTGCTCGACAACCTCAGAACCCGTTATCTCGAAGGGGTCGAAGACCCCCTCGTGGACCAGGCCAATATCCTCTCCGGCATCATTTCAAACGAGATGGCGGCTGATCGGTTCGATCCCGAACGGTGGCGAAGCATTTTCAAAAAGGTTTATGCACGGAACCTATCCGCGAGGATTTATGATTTCGAAAAACGGGGTGTGGACATGAGCGTCTACATCACCGACCGGGACGGACGCATCTTGTTCGATTCAGCATC
>CAZWAE010000088.1:13221-15533 GCA_964631805.1 uncultured Desulfobacteraceae bacterium
ATGCTGCTCAGCTTTTTCGCTTCGTTCTGGATTACCCGTCCCATCAAGCGGCTTACGCATTATGCGGACGAAATTCGTCGGGGAAAGCGGGTGGTCTTTCCCCGGCTGGGAAGAACGGAGATCGGGGAGATGGGGGCTGCTTTCGAGAAGATGAAAGAGGCCCTTGAGGGGAAGAATTATGTCGAACAATATGTCCAGACCCTGACCCATGAAATCAAGAGCCCCCTTTCGGCCATACGGGGTGCCGCCGAATTGATGGAGGAGAAGATGGAACCGGAGCGGCGCTCACGGTTTCTTTCCAACATCCGCATCGAGGCCAACAGGGTGCAGGATCTTGTGGACAGGATGCTCGCACTTTCCGAGCTGGAGACGTTAATGAACCTCCGGAAGGTGGAGCGGGTATCGTTTCAATCGGTTGTCAAAACCGTCTGCGAGAGTAAACAGCCCATGCTGGTCAAAAAACAGTTGGGGCTCGCAACCCGGATATCTGATGATGTCATCATTGACGGAGATTCCTTCTTGCTGCATCAGGCGGTGGGAAATCTCATCCAGAACGCTGTCGATTTCTCACCGGTTCACGGCAGGATCGGTCTGAAGGCTGCCATTGAGGGCCAATGGCTGACCTTCGCAGTAGAGGATGACGGTCCCGGAATCCCGGACTATGCACATGAGAAGGTGTTTGAAAAGTTTTTCTCCCTGCAGCGGCCGGACAGTGGGAAAAAAAGCACCGGTCTCGGGCTCAACTTCGTCAGGGAGGTCGCCCATCTGCACGGCGGAACGATACGATTGGAAAACCGTTCCGAAAAGGGTGTGTGCGCAACCCTTTCACTCCCCGTTGGATAAAATCCAACATCCATGGGCCGGATACACCTACCCCACCCCTTTACCCTTGACATGCCGACGACGTATACCCTATGCATGCAGGGCTTCGAGTTGAGGGTTCCGTCTTGATTGTTTGGGGCATTTGAGCATTCGAATTTAGCCTTCGAATTTGTTTCGGATTTCGATATTCGAATTTCGTGTTTAAATGGGCCATTGTTTGGAATTTGGACTTCAGGTCATGAATAGGCACTAAAAAAACGGGGAAAACGTATGATCGCGGAAATCATTGCAACAGGGGACGAAATACGTTCGGGGGCGCTGGTGGACAGCAATTCGGCTTATATCGCGGAGAGACTGGAACAGATCGGCGTAACGGTTGCGCGGCATCATTGTGTGGGCGATGATATCGAGATGTTGGCTGACCTGTTCAAGGAGGTGGGCAGACGGGCCGATATCGCTGTCCTGACAGGGGGGCTTGGACCCACCACGGACGATTTGACCACCGAGGCAGCCGCCAGGGCGGCCGGTGTTAAGTTGGTGCTGGATCCCACGGCCCTTGAGGCCATAGAAGCGTTTTTTGAAAAGAGAAACCGTCCGATGACAGAATCCAACAGGAAGCAGGCCATGCTGCCCGTGGGTGCCGAAAGGCTGGACAACCCTATCGGCACGGCACCGGGATTTATGTTGACCATCGGTTGCTGCTCCCTTTTCTGCCTGCCGGGGGTTCCCCCGGAGATGCGGAAAATGCTGAAAGAGCAGACCCTGCCCCGCATCGAAAACCTATTGGGAGATGTGCGTCGTCACATCCGGGTGACCACCATATCCACCTTCGGCCTGACCGAGTCGGTGACCGGGGAAAAAGTTTCCGGGTTCGCACATGCTTTTCCGGACGTTAAAATTGGTTTCAGAGCCAAATTCCCGGAAATTCACATCAAAATCTATGTGGAAGGAAGAGATGAAACCGGGTTGGATCGCCTGACCGGGGAAGCTGCAGCATGGGTCCGTGACAAAATTGGAGTGCACCTGTTATCTATGAAGGGGGAGGCCATGGAACAGGTGGTGGGTGGCTTGTTGATTGAAAAGGGTGCCACATTGGCGCTGGCTGAAAGCTGCACCGGGGGATTGATCGCCAGCCGTCTCACCGATGTTCCGGGCAGCTCCGATTACTTTCTTTTTTCCGGCGTTACCTACAGCAATGAAGCCAAGATGAAGGTGTTGGGGGTCTCCCGCGAAACGCTTGAAGCCCGAGGCGCCGTCCACGTAGAGACCGCGAGGGAGATGGCTGCGGGTGCCAGAAAGGTTGTCGGTGCCGACTACGGGCTCTCCATAAGCGGGATTGCCGGGCCTTCCGGGGGAACGGCGGACAAACCGGTGGGAACGGTGTGTATCGGCCTCGCCACACCTGCAGATACCAAAGGATTCCGCTACCTGTTTCCCTTTGGCAGGAGGCTTTTGAACAAGTCCATCTTCGCGGCCAGTGCGCTGGATCT
>CAZWAE010000089.1:0-10663 GCA_964631805.1 uncultured Desulfobacteraceae bacterium
TGAATGTCAAAAGCTGGTCAAAGTGGTTGCCGCTTCCCTGACCTGCCTATTGCACGCAGCTGATGATTTTAAAAAAACAGAGGAAATCCATCATGCAAAGTGAAAATAAAATAAAATGCATGGGTGAATATCTCCCGTGCAATTTTATCTATTAATGATTGAGGAGGCTTCATGCCGGTACGGGTCGCCCTTCACAAGAGCGCCTGAACGGCGCTCCGGGCGATGTCGATGAGGTACTTGGGAAAGATGCCGACAATAACGATCACCGTCACCAGCGTCACGGCCAGGATTCTGACCGGCGAAGACAAGACCAGGTCAGGCTCGTCATTTTCAGGCTCCGTGAGGTAGGCGGCTTTGATCACCAGAAGATAGTAGTAAAGGGATACCACGACGTTGGCCATGGCTATGAGCACCAACACCAGATACCCGTTTTCCATGGCCGCTTTGAAAATGAGCAGTTTTCCGGTAAACCCGATTGTGGGTGGAATACCGGCAAGGCCGAACAGGGCCATCATCAACGCCAGGGCCAACAGCGGGGACCGCCTGTGGAGGCCCGCCAGTCCATTCACATCGATATTCCCGCCGCCGGCTACCACCACAACGACCATGAAACAGGTAAATTTCATCAAAAGCAGCGCCGGGGCATAGAATGCGGCAGCGGTGTACCCGGCAGCGTTCATGCTCAGAATGCCGATGAGGATGTACCCGGCCTGGGCGATGCTGGAATAGGCCAGCAGTTTTTTGAGGTCTTTCTGAACGATGGCGGAGAGATTGCCGACGGTCATGGTCACGATGGCAAGCGCTGCCAGCACATGGCCCAGGTAGGCGCTGCCCCCCCCGGTGAGGGCCACCACACGCAAGAGGATGGCGATGGCCGCCACTTTGGAAACAGTGGCAATATAGGAGGTGACCTGATGCGCCGCTCCTTCATAGACATCCGGTGCCCAGAAATGAAATGGAAAGATCGCCAGTTTGAAGAAAAATCCGGAAAGGGTCATGAGAAGGCCGATGACCACGGTGGGCTGATCCATTGCCCCGGGAAGAATCGTCAGCAGATTGACCAGGTAGCCTGTCCGGGTAGCGCCGTAGAGCAGGGCCAGCCCGAACAGCATGACCGCGGAGGAAGACGCCCCGATAAAAAAGTATTTCAGCCCTGCGGCAACACCCAGACGGTCATCCTTCCGCAAGAAAACCAGTATATAGAGAGAATAGCTGGAAAGCTCCAGGGCCACCCAGATCGTCAACAGGTGGACACTGCTCACCAGCAGCATCATTGCCAGGGTACAAACAGCCAGCAAGCAATAAAACTCGGAATGCCGTTTTTCGGCGACACCGTCGAGATCGGTACAGAGAAACACCGTCAGAAAAAAACCCAGGGCCAGCAGTGTTTTGAAAACCTGGGAAAAAAGATCCACCCTATAGGTATCCCGGAATAGATCTCCCGACAGGGTAACCCCCGCGATGCAAACCCCGACGCCCATGGCCGACAGGGATATGGCCGTCAGATAATCCCGCCGGCTGTCGGCAGGCAGCAGTGACAGTCCCAGAAAGGTCCCGGCCGATGCAAGGAAGAAGAGTTCGGGGGTGAAAATCAACCAGTTCATTGTGGCAACCCGTTTAAAAAGGGAATGGACGCCGTTTGAATCATGTCAAACATGAGAAACGGAAACAATCCGAATATCACAATCACCGCCACCAGTATTACCCTGGGCACACCGAGAATCGGAGATATATCTTCGATGTGCGAAAATTTTTCGTTCTTTGGGCCGTAGCAGGTCTTCTGAACTACCCGCAGGATAAACAGGGCGCTGATGGCAAGTCCGCAGATCGCCGCCGCCCCGCGCACCGGATAAACGGAAAATGCCGAAAGAAACACGAGCAGCTCTCCCCAGAAGGAGGCCAGGCATGGTACCCCCACACCGGTCAGGGCCGCGATGATAAAATAGGTGCTGGCAACGGGCATGGTATTGCTAAGCCCACCTAATTCTGCAATGACCTTGGTGTGCGTCCGGTCGTAAATATAACCGACAGCCGAGAAGAAAAGGGCAGTCATGATCCCGTGGGCGAACATCTGGAACACCGCACCGTTGAGCCCGTCGACGGTCATGGTGGAAAGGCCCAGCCCGACGATTCCCATGTGGGAGACGCTGGAATAGCCGATGACGTATTTCAGATCTTTCTGGAGAAGCCCTGCCAGGGCGCCGTATACGATTCCGATGGCGGCTAAGGTGGCCATGGTCTGCGCCCAGTACGCCCAGCCCACGGGACAGAGAAACATCCCCAGCCGGAGCACGCCGAAAGCCCCGATCTTCATGAGGACCCCGGCATGGATCATGCTGACGCCGGTGGGCGCCGCCACATGGCCTACCGGTGACCAGGTATGAAACGGCCAGACGCCGGCAAGAATGCCGAACCCGATGTAAAAAAGGAAAAAGGCCACCTTCTGCTGGTGGGGCGTAAAGGTGCCGGGTTGCATCAGAGCGGTCAGGTCGAAGGTACCCATCCCGGAATGGACTGTAAGGTATACGATGGCCGGCAGGATCAAAGCGCTCCCAGCCAGCAGGTACAGGGTCAGTTTCATCGCCCCGTATTCTTTGCGGGTGCTACCCCACACCGCGATAAGCAAATACATGGGAAACAGGGAAACATCGTACCAGACGAAGATAAAAAAAAGATCCATACTCATGAACAGGCCGAAAACGCCTGCCACCAGAAGGAACGTCAGTGCAAAAAACTCCTTGACCCGGTATTGCAGTTCCCACATGGTGAGAACGGCGGTAAAAAACACGATGCCGGTGAGCAGCAGCATGGGCAGGCTGAAACCGTCCACGCCGTTATGGTACGAGATACCCAGAGAGGGCACCCACGCCACCTTTTCCACAAACTGCAGACCGCCTGCCGCCTGGTCATACCCGATGAACAGGCCCAGGGAGACCGCAAAGGTCAGGCCGGATAAAACGGCGCTCACCCACTTGATCTCCTTTACGCGATCTTCGGGAAGAAAAAGAATTGCCAGCAACCCGATGACGCAGGTCAAAAGGAGTGTGGAAAGCCACGGAAAATTTGCAAACGCCATTGACATGTTATAACCCAAGCCGGCGTAGCCGGAATTTCAAATCTCAAATTTCAAATTCTGAACAGCGGTATGCTGCCTGTTTTTATTCAATAGACCCTCTCCAATCCTGCACGATTTATCGTGGATGTTTCTGATAAAGGGTCTGATCACAAAAAGAAAAAATAAAGTGCCAGCAGCACCATCACCACAAACATCACCATCAGCCGGTACTGGATCATGGTCAGGTGCAGCCTGGAAACGACGGTCCCTGCGCCGACAAGACCGCTTCCCAGCCCGTCGACACCCCGGTCTATGAGATCCCGGTCACCGCGGGCGCACATTTTGGAAAATCCGCCGTAGAGGACGGTGTCAAGGGCCCATCGATAAAAACGGTCCAGATACCAGCGATTGGCGAACAGGGCATTCAGGGGGCCGATCCTTTCCACAAAACCCACCTGAACCGCATGCTTTCGACCGAATTCGATCCACGCCAGCAGAATCCCGGCCCCGGTCACACCCATGGCCGCGTAGACCAGCCATTCGTGTCCCCCTGCAGCGTGTTCCGGGATGACACCCGGCCCGGCCCCGTTTAAAAATTGCCCCAGCATCTGCTGGCCAAAGCCGAGCACCACCGTCACCACCGCCAGAACGATCAGGGAAAAGGCCATGGGTGCATAACCCGAATGCCCGTGGCCGCTTTCCCCCGAATCCACAGGGGCCATCTTTCCCGCACGGGAGTCGCCTTTGGGAAAGAGGAGAATGAATATCAACCGGAATGTGTAATAGGCGGTGAGAAAGGCGCCGGCAAGCCCCGCCCATAACCATATGGGATTTTCAAGTCCGGCGAGGACACCCAGGATCAACTCCTTGCTGAAAAAACCGGACAGGGGCGGCAGGCCCGAAAGGGCAGCCGCGGCAAGGGTCATGCAGATCATGGGAATTTTCAGGCGCCGTCCCCCCATGCGGCCGATGTCGAACATGTCGTTGCTTTCGAAAGTGTGGATAAACACCCCGGAGCAGAGAAACAGAAGCGCCTTGAAACCCGCATGGGTCGTCAGATGGAACACACCGGCAAAATAGCTCCCGGCGGCCAGCCCCATGATCATGAACCCCAACTGGCTGATGGTGGAGAATGCCCAGACCTGTTTGATGTCCCTTGCCACCATGGCCATGGTGGAGGCCATCAGCATACTGATGGTGCCGATGGCCAGAAACACCGTCATGGCGGTGGGGGAGAGGCTGAAAAAGGGAAACAGCCGCGCAAACAGAAACACGCCGGCCGCCACCATGGTGGCGGAGTGGAGAAGAGCGCTCACTGGAGTGGGCCCCTCCATGGCGTCGGGGAGCCAGGTCATGAGCGGAAACTGTGCGCTCTTTCCCACAATGCCGCCGAAAATCAACAATGCCGAAAGGGTGATCAGACGGGACGGCATCTTGCCCGCCGTCCCGGGCTCGCACAGGGACAGGATATCCAGGGTGCCCACATGGATGAGAACCAGCAACAGACCGAGAAAAAAGGCCACGTCCCCCAATCGTGTCATGACAAAGGCTTTTTTACCCGCCTCGCTGGCGGAAAATTTTTCATACCAGAACCCGATGAGCAGGTAGGATGAAACCCCCACCAGTTCCCAGAAAATGTACAGCTGGAGCATGTTGGGAGAGATGGCAAGGTTGATCATGGCCCAGGCAAACAGCGACATCAGGGCATAATACCGGGCAAAACCGGGATCCCCCGCCATGTAGCCAACGGAGTAGACCTGTACAAGAAGAGCGATGGTGGTCACGATCACCAGCATCAGCAGGCTGGTGGGATCGAGGAGAAAACCCATGGGTATCGTCATCTCTCCGGAAGAAAGCCAACGGAATGCAAACTGTACCGGTATCTCCATCTGCCGGTGTACCGCCAGGAGACCGACGGCGGCCAGAAATGAAAAGGAGATGGCCCCGATGGAAATCCCCGCCGACAATATCGGCCGCGTCCTGAACAAAACAAGGATCAGCCCGAATGCGGCGAACGGCAGCCAGGCGGCCGGCAGAATGAGCCAGAGAGTCAGGATGTCGGGAAGCTGTGTTTGCATAGTCGAGGGTGATCAGTTCAGGGTTTATCCGCCTTGGGCGGGTTTAAAGTTCAAATCTTGTCAGAGCCGGATTTCCGGATCCACGGAACCGGTTTTTCGATACACGAACACGATGAGCACCAGCCCGATGGACACTTCCGCAGCTGCAACGGCCAGAATAAAGAGCACAATGGCCTGGCCATCCAGGTGCTGCCACCTGAGGGCGGCACCCACAAAAGCGATGGCCGCGGCATTGAGCATGATTTCAAGGCCCAGCAGCATCATGATCAGATTTCTCCGGGCCACGGTACAAAACATCCCCATCAAGAAGAGAATGGACGACAGCAAAAGGATATGGCTGTACGGAACGATCATCATCCTGCCCCGGCCTCCTCCTCTTTGGCTCCGGTTTCCGGTTCCACCGGCCTGCCGCCGCCGACCCCGCCTAAGTGGATCACACCGAACAGGGCGATGAGCAGCAGCAACGAGGCGATCTCAATGGACAGCCAGTGATGCGTAAAGGTGTATTTCCCGAATTCGCGGGGCAGTGCCATCATCGCTTCCAGCGGCTCCTGCCCGCCCAGGTCCGCCCGGGTCATCAGCACGATCACCGCAAGATAGACCGCGCCCAGTCCGGCAGCGGGCAACCACTGGCCAAGGGGCAGCACCCGGTTTTCAAGCCCTTCCATTTTCAGCATCATGATGATGAACAAAAAGAGAATCATGATGGCGCCGGCGTAGACAATCACCTCCAGCGCCGCCAGCAGAGGTGCGCCCAGGAGGTAAAACAAAAGCGCGCTGCCGAAAAAGGAGAACACCAGGTACACCACGGCGTGCACCATGTTCTTCCGGGTAACGGCCAGCCCGGTAGCTACCAGTATCAGAGCTGAAATGAGGTAAAATATGATCCCGTGGACGGTCACTTCATTTTACTCCTTAACTTTAGTCACTTGAAACTTTAGATCACTTTAGTTCACTATCTTTTTAAGACGTATCCCTAAAAACCATGTTTATCATGATGAATCAAGAGACAGGTTTCAGGGTAAATTGCTCTTTACATTCACCGGTTTTGTTTCGCGCTCATGTTCGCCCTTGCCCCCGGCATCGGTGGCGACGCCCGCGTGGTCGTAGAAATTGTAGCGGTCATCCTTACCGCAGCCGTCCACCAGCAGATCCTCTTTTTCATATACCAGGGTCAGGATGTCCCGGCGGCAATTTTCAAAATCGGGAGTCAGCTGGATCGCCGCTGTGGGGCACGCCTCTTCACACAGGCCACAGTAGATGCACCGGCCCAGGTTGATGCGAAACCACCGGGCAAACCGCCGGCCGTTCTCTTTTTCTGCGGACTGCATGGAGATGCAGCTCACCGGGCATGCGGCGGAGCAGAGGTAACAGGCCACGCATCGCTCCGTACCGTCCGGGTTGCGGGTCAGGACGATCCGCGCCCTGGACCGCTCCGGTAGCTGTCGCTTGTATTCCGGATATTGTTCGGTGATGGGCCGCCTGAACAGGTGTTTGAAAGTAGTGGCAAACCCCGTACCCAGCGCCTTGATCGCTTCTTTTGCCGACTCCATGAAACTCCGTTTTATGCCCTGCCTGACACTGTGTCGGATTATCCGAACGAATCGTCAAGCCGGCCGTTTATCACAATAAAATAATAAATCCGGTGGCTAGTATGTTGATCAACGCCGCCGGAACCAGAACCTTCCAGCACATGGCCATCAGCTGGTCGTAGCGAAGCCGCGGCAGGGTTCCCCGTATCCATATCATCACAAGGGCAACGGCAATGATCTTGACGAGGAGCCAGACCGGCGGCGGCAAAAAGGGGCCGTGCCATCCCCCCAGGAAAAACACCGCCACCAGGGCGCCCAGCACCTGGATATGAACGTACTCACCGATAAAAAACAGGCCGAACCGCATCCCGCTGTACTCGGTATGAAAACCGGCGCCCAGTTCATTTTCCGCCTCGGGAAGATCAAAGGGAATCCGTTTGCTTTCCGCCATGGCGCTGATGAAAAAGATGATGAACGCCACGGGCTGCACCAGTATAAAGGGGTATGCGGACTGTGCCGCCACGATCTCTACAAGGCTGAAAGAGCGGGCCAGCATCACCACCGGAACGATGGAAAGCCCGAGGGCCAGTTCGTAGGAGATCATCTGAGCAGCGCCGCGAATCCCGCCCAGCAGGGCGAACTTGGAATTGGATGCCCAGCCGCCCAGCGCCACACCGTAAACCCCCAGGGAGGAGAGCGCAAATATGTAAAGCAGCCCCACATTGATATCCGAGATGACCATGGGGATCTGTCGTCCCCATACGGTGACGGCATCCCCGAAGGGCACCACCGCAAACATGAGCAGGGCTGTCGTGGCCACGACAACCGGTGCGAACAAAAATATGGCCCGGTCCGCGTCAGCCGGTACGATATCCTCCTTGACCAGCATCTTGACGGCATCGGCGATGGGCTGCAACAATCCAAACAGGCCGGCCCTGTTGGGGCCCAGACGGACCTGGAACCGGGCCAGCAGCTTTCTTTCCGCCCAGACCAGATAAGCCGCCAGAAAGAGCAGGACGCCCAGCACCAGGCCCATTTTGATCAACAGCAATACGAATCCGGCAATCCATTCGATCATGACACTTCCATCCCGATCTTTCGAATCCGCTCCCGTAAAAGCCCTACCGGTTGGCTGCCCGCTCGTTGCCATGCCACCTGGCGGTGCCGCGGCAGCACCAGCACCCCTTTGGCCATATTCCGTTTCACCCGGACGGCGATCTCGATTGTCCCTTTCTCCAAAACCAATTCGACCCGGTCGCCGTCTGCCAGATCCAGAAAAGCGGCATCCGTTTCATGGATAAAAAGCGCCGGGGCCTCCTCCCTCTGCTGCAAACAGGTCGAGTGACGGCTGAGCTCCTCGGTGCCGAAGGGAGCCTCCGCAGTCACAAGCGTGTAGTCGAAATCAAGCGAAGCCGAAGCCTCTGGAACCACGGCGGCAAAAATCGTATCGGGACTTGCCGCACCGGAAATCCGAATGCCGGCATCAGAGGTCGCACTGATGGGCGGGAGTTCCGGACGGATCTCCGCCATCAGGGTCTGGACCTCTTCAATCGTCCCCGCTTCCATCGGTGATGCCGGCATGCCGGCCATCCGGCGGAGCAGGTCATGCGCGGGAACCGGTTCCCCCCCGGGAATGTCCCTACGGAAAGTTCGCGGGGGATGGCTGCCCCCGCCGGTTTCGGCAACGGCCCTGCCGCCGGTGAACGCCGGCTTTGCCTGCTGGACCCGCCCCTCCTGATTGATGTAAATCCCGCCGGTTTCAAAAACGGTGGTGGAGGGGATAAAGAGATCCGCCCTTTCAGCCAGCGGCGTGGCCAGATAGTCCACCACCACCAGCAATTCCAACCGATCCATGGCGCTTTCAACCCGTTCAGGGTCCGGAAAATACCACATGGGGTCGTTTTCCACAAGAATCAGCACCTTTACCCTGCCCGCCTCAATCTCATGCAAAACCTGGTCAAAAGCGGCGCACTCACCCGCGGCCAGCGCTGCTCCAAAACTGTTGGCACCGGGCATGGTGTAGAACAAACCGGCGTGATTTTTTTCCGGCCGCAGCAGTTTTGAAAGCGCCGCGGAGAGCCCGACCCCCTCCCGTGAGGGCAGGTCGGTACCGCAGAGGATCACCGGCCTCCGGCACGCTTTCAGGGCTTCTGCCGCAGGATCCATCCTTTCAGCTTCTGTTCCGGTAGGTTCGGATGCCTTCAGGGCATCGTAAAAACGGACCGCCTCCGCGCCGTTGCTTTCGGCCGCCGCCCGGTCCGTACCCTTTAAGATCAATGTCTGAAGGGACTGAACCAGTTGATCGGGTGTTACCGGCAGATGCAGAAACGGCATGGGAAGATCCACCGGCCGCGGATCGAGGATGATGATGTTGGCCCCCTGCCGCTGTGCCTGGCGCATGGACATGGCCAGCATGGGGGCTTCGCAGACCGGATCGATCCCGACGGCCAGCACGAGATCGGCCATGGCGACCTCCGAAAGAGAGACGGCCAGGTCCGAATCCAAACCGGAAACAGTGGTTTGCAGTTTTCCCGCTGTTTCCTCATCTTGAAAAAACGCCGGGCCGGTCCACCGGTTCAATCGGCAGATGCGGCGGGCCGCCGCCAGGGTTTCAAGGCTGCTGCGATGGGAGCCGGCCAGTGCCACGGCTTCCGGACCCGATTTTTCCGTAATCGTTTCGATCTTCTTTGCAAGATGCCGGATGGCGGAATCCACATCGGTTTTCCCACTGCCGATCAAGGGGGATCTCGGCCGTTTCGTATCCCGGGTAAAACGGAACCCGAATCTTCCCCGGTCGCAGATAAAATGTCCGTTGACCGACGGGCTGAAACGGGCCTCCTGTCGGACGATCTCACGATACCGCGCACTGAGTATGGTGCAGCATCCCAGGGAGCAATGGGTGCAGATCGATTCGCTTCTCTCGAAATCCCACCTTCGGCCCATAAACCGCGAGGGTTTGTCCGTGTAGACACCCGTGGGGCAGACATCGATCAGGTTGCCGGAAAAAGGGCTTTTAAGCACCCCATCCCGCCGGCGGCCGAAATAGACGCGGGAGCCGATGCCCATGACCCCCAGGTCCGAATATCCGGAGTATTCCCGGTAATACCGGGTGCAGCGGTAGCATTGGATGCAGCGGTTCATCTCGTGCTGCACCAGGGGGCCCAGGTCCTGATCGAGATGGGTTCGCTTGCTCCCGGTATACCGGCGCTGCCCATGCCCCCCGGACACGGTCATCTCCTGAAGCAGGCAGTGCCCCCCCTCATCGCAAACCGGACAATCGTGGGGATGGTTGGCCATGAGCCATTCGATCACGCTTTTCCTGAAAGCGACCGCTTCCGCATCGGTGGTGGATACCACCATCCCGTCAGCCACATCGATCATGCAGCTCATCTGAATGCCGGGGCAGTAACCCTCAACCACCTTGACGGCGCAGACACGGCAGGCGCCCACCGAGCCCAGGGCGGGATGGTAGCAGAACCTGGGAATCATGATGCCCAGGCGTTCGGCTGCGTCAATCACCTTGGTGCCGGCGGGCACATCGATTTTTTGATCATCGATAATCAGTATCGGCATGGAGTTGTCGTCATCTCCCCGGCGGCTAGGGGTTCAGCTGGCGGTGGTTACCATCGGTTTTGGCATCTTTTCACCAATTTTCCCTTCACATCACGATACCCGGCTTTCAAACGGGCACCCCTTCCCGTCAATATGCATCCTTACCTCATCCTCAAAATGATCGAGCAGGCCCTCCAGTGGTGCGGCCGCTCCCGGTGCAAAGGCGCAATAGGCGTATGAAAGTTGTCTGCTCATCTCTTTGAGCAAGGGAATATCATCGATACGCCCCCGTCCGCTTTCAATCCGTCGCAGGACGTCGAGAATATAAGGAAGCCCCTCCCGGCAGGGGGTGCACCATCCACAGGATTCCCGCGCAAAGAACTCCATGAGATTCACCGTGGCCGCCACCATGCAGGTCCGGTGGTCGAACACCATGATAGCACCGG
>CAZWAE010000089.1:10763-15419 GCA_964631805.1 uncultured Desulfobacteraceae bacterium
TTCACCGTGGCCGCCACCATGCAGGTCCGGTGGTCGAACACCATGATAGCACCGGTTCCAAGGCGATGTCCGGTATTGCGCAACGATTCGAAATCCATCGGAATATGATAAAACTGGTCGGACAGGAAACAGGTCGACGCGCCCCCCGGCAGGCAGGCCTTGAACCGGGACCCCTCTATCATGCCGCCGGCATGCACCTCTATGATCTCACTTAATGGGATCCCGAGGGGAAGCTCGTAGCAACCCGGACGCTTGACCCTGCCGCTGATGCCGAACAATTTGGTTCCGGCGCCGGTTTCCGTCAACGCCAGATCTTTGAACCACTTCGCCCCGTTCCTAAGGATGTGGGGGATGCAGCAGAGGGTTTCCACATTCTGTACCAGGGTGGGTTTTCCCCACAATCCCTGTTCGGTGGGATAGGGCGGCGGCTGTTTCGGGTTGGGCCGATTCCCCATGAGCGCATTGATCTGAGAAGTCACCTCCCCGCAGATATACCGTCCGCCGCTGCGGTGCACCACGATGTCAAAATCGATTTCACTCCCCAGGATACCCTTCCCTAAAAACCCCTCCCTCCGGGCAATACCGGTCTCCCTTTCCAGAATTTTTGCGGCCCCTTCATATTCGGGACGGATAAAAATGACCCCTTTGTCGGCTGAAATCGCAAGCCCCGCCAGGATGAGTCCCTCAATGAGCATGTGGGGATCGGCATAGATCATGACCCGATCCTTGAAGGTCCCCGGCTCCATCTCATCCGCATTGCACACCACATAGCGGGGATAGGGGGCATCGTCGGCCACGGTCTTAACTTTCAGCCCCGCCGGAAAAGCGGCGCCCCCCCGGCCGAGGAGCACGGCATCGATGAGGGTCTGTTTCATCGCAGCCGGATCCTTGTTGGACAACACATCGGAAAGGGCCTGATAACCGCCGCTCTCCCGGTATTCCGCAAGGGTGGCGATCCGGTCCGGTTTCCGGTTTTGGAAGAGTATTTGCGGCGTTTCCCGATTCACGTTACGCGGCTTCCTTCCGAAGTCTGTCAAGGATCTCGTCCACCTTTTCCGGTGTCAGGGGTCCGTAAGCTTTCTTATTGATCAACATCGCCGGGGATCGGTCACAATACCCGATGCAGCAAACGGGCAGCAGGGTAAAAAGCCCATCGGCGGTGGTCTCCCCCAGGTCGATTTCCAATTTGCGGCAGAGATGATCCCGCAAAGAGGTGTAGCCGTCCACCCAGCAGATCACGCTGTCGCAGACGTGAATCACATAACGGCCCACCGGCTCCCGATAGATAAAGGTATAAAAAGTGGCGACCTCCTCGACCTCCATCGGCGTCATCGTCAGAAGGGCAGCCGTTTCCGCCACGGCTTCATCGGTCAGCCAGCCGTAGTGACCCTGCAGGGCCATCATCACATCCACCACCAGCTCCCGGGGATGATCCGTGCCGGCAATATGCGCGCTCAGTTTTTGCTTGAGGTCTTCAGGAATCACTGAAATCCAATTTCTCCTCTATATGGTGCCCGTCTACGGCAACCGAATGGGCAAAAAACGTGTCCAATTCAGAAATGAGCAATTTTTTCGCTGAACAAGGACGCACAAGGGTTTCCGGCGAGACGTACTGCGGTACATCGCAGTCGGAAAACCCGCGGAGGTTGTTCCGCCTCCGGCGGAAAAAAAGGGCCATTTCTGGGCGGACACTACCTGTCGATATCCGGCATGATATAATCCACCGACCCGATAATGGCGATGAGATCCGACAGGCTCCATCCCTTTGCCATCATCGGCAGCACCTGAACATTGGCAAACCCGGGGGTCCGGATGCGCAGCCGGTAGGGATAACCCACACCGTCGCTGACCACGTAGTACCCCTGCTCTCCCCGGGGAATCTCACAGGAGGCATAGGCCTCCCCGGCGGGAATTTTCGGGCCGCGGGTGACATTGTTGAAATGGTGGATCAGGCTTTCGATATCGGACAGCATATCCTTTCGTTCGGGTATCACATACCGGTAGTCGTCGCTGACGGTCCGCCCGGGCGGCATGCCGGCGGCCGCCTGCTCGATGATCTTAAGGCTCTGGCGCATCTCTTCCACCCTCACCAGATACCGGGCGTAGCAATCCCCCGCATCGGCGGTGGGAATCTCGAAGTCAAAGGTTTCGTACCCCGAGTAGGGGAACGCTTTCCTTACGTCCCATTCGAGTCCGCATGCCCTCAGGTTCGGCCCGCTGACCCCCCAGTCCATGGCATCTTCCAGAGAGATACACCCGACCCCCTGGGTCCGGGCCTGGAAAATGACATTTTTTGTTACCAGGGATTCATACTCTTTAAGGCACCTGGGAAAAATCTCCACGAATGCATCCACCTTTTCCCGCCACCCATCCGGAAGATCTGCTGCCACGCCCCCCACCCGGAACCAGGAGGGGTGGAGACGGCCGCCGGTAATCATCTCGACGATGTCGAGGATCATCTCCCGTTCACGGAAGGTATAAAAGGTCGGCGCCATGGCGCCGACATCGTGGGCCATGGTGCCGAAAAAGACCAGATGGTTGCTCAATCGGAACAGTTCGCTGATCATTACCCGAATAAACTGGGCCCGGTCAGGCACCTTTATCCCTGCCAGCTTTTCCACCGAAAGGAGATAGGGCAGGTTGTTGGCCGCCCCGGCCAGGTAATCGATGCGGTCCGTATAGGGAATGAATTGATGCCAGGTCTGACGCTCCCCGATCTTTTCCGCTCCCCGGTGATGATACCCGATCTCCATCTCAAGGCCGGTAATCTCCTCTCCATCCAGGGTGGCAACATACCGCATCAGGCCATGTGTGCTGACATGATGGGGCCCGATGTTTAAGATCATCTCATCCTTGCCGTCCGGCCGGTGGACAAAGTCGCCCCCATCCCGGGGCTGGCGGTCGATGGCGTCCTGCCGGGTGTAAGGGGGATGCTCCGTGGCACGGCCGGGATAATCTTTTCTCAACGGGTGGCCCCGCCAGTCGTCGGGCATGAGGATCCGGCGGAGATTCGGATGCCCCTTAAACCGGATCCCGAACATGTCGAACACCTCCCGCTCGTACCAGTCGGCAGACGGCCAGATCTTCGTCACGCTTTCGGTCGTCGGGTTTTCACCGTAAAGGGGTGCCTTCAGACGCACCCGCTCGGCGGTATCGAATGAGAGAAGGGAATAGACCAGAGTATAATCGGCAGAATTACCTGTTTTCGACCGCTGTCGGCGGGCAGACTCGTCGACGGCTGTCACATCCTCCAGGCGCCTGAACCGACCTCCTGCGGTCCCGTTTTTCAGGAAACCGAGGATATCGCATACGCGGCTGGGAGTAACGGTAAAGGTGGGCATATCAGAGGCGCCAGGCATAGATTGCACGGCATCACCGAACTTATCCTTCAGCGATGCCAGCAGATCCCCGGAGGTTTCTTCTGTATCGATCCGGGCGGCCGGCGGCGTCCACATCAGGTCGTCCCGGCTATGGGCAAACGGCGGCACATTGGCGGTCCCTCTTAAAGGGATCCCCTCCATTCCCGGCCCCCTGGCATCTCTGGCTTTGCTTTTGCCATCCTCGAGAACCGGTCCGACAGTCCCCTGGGTGCCATCTCCCAGGTGGAAAATCCTGCCCACCGGTTTTTCCTCGAAGATTTTTTTCTGAAGTTGGGTCAACCCGTGCAAAACAGCCTCTGGGCGGGGGGGGCATCCGGGGATATAGATGTCCACCGGCAGAATCTGATTAACCCCCTGAACCACGCTGTAGACATCGTACATGCCGCCGGTGTTGCAGCAGGACCCCATGGAGATCACCCACTTGGGTTCGGGCATCTGCTCGTAGAGCCGCAGCACCACGGGTGCTATTTTTTTAAACACCGTTCCGGATACGATCAAAAGATCGGCCTGCCGGGGCGAGGGCCGCATCACCTCCGCACCGAAACGCGCCAGGTCATAACGGGATGTCAGGGCCGTTGCCTCTTCCACAAAACAGCAGGAAAGGCCGAAAAACATGGGCCACAGGCTACGGGACCGGGCCCAGTTGATCAGGGTGTCCACAGGTTTCCTGATTTTTTCCAAAACGGGCGGGTTCAACGTTGCTTGGATTTCGGGCCCCACTCCAATCCTCCCCTGCGCCAGATGTAGACCAGTCCCAACAGCAATACGATAATGAAAAAGGATATCTGCATCCACCCCTGCCAGCCGAGATCTTCACATGCAACCGCCCATGAAAAGATAAAAGCCCCCTCCACGTCAAAAATCAGGAAAAAAATCGCCACCAGAAAAAACGGCACCGGATATCGCAAACGGGCGGTGCCGGTGGGAATGATGCCGCTTTCATAAGCGCGCAATTTTTCGGGATTGGGCTTTTTCTCACCGGCCCAGGAGGAGATCACATGCATGGCGACCATCAACCCGACAACGATAAGGGTGAAGACCGCCAGGCTGAACACACCTGGATGCCACGGTGAAAACGGTTGGATATTGGAAACAGCGTCCATAGATATCCTCGTGTATCATTTTTTCAGGTTTTTTGAAACAGATTCCCGTTCTCCGAACCTCGACCGCCGCTTCATTCGACAGTTTCCGAATAAATCCATCCCCCGTCGTTGTCCGGCATTGACACCGTATCAATCGGTCATATTATTGTCTATTCCTTTCAGACGATTAAGTG
>CAZWAE010000090.1:0-15415 GCA_964631805.1 uncultured Desulfobacteraceae bacterium
GCATCACCTGCACCTTCGCCTGATCGGTGAATCCCTGCTCATAGTTGTCCGGGTCCACCCATTCCAGGGGGTCGCACTCCGGTTCCTCGCTGCCGATCAACCAGTGATTGCCCACCTCCGGCCGGGTGTAGACCCCCGTATCCCCGTCGGACGTAATCACACCGGTTCCCTCCCAATCCACACCCTCCGGGCTGGGAACATGGGCCACCTCCACTCTCAGGGCCCTGGTTTTGATGTTCATCTCATCCTCGACACCCGCCATGCGGTTGATGATGCGGGAGTGGGGACCCGCAACATTCACCACAACCGGGGCCATGAATTCGGTCCCATCCGCCAGCCTGACCCCTGCCGTACGGCCCTCTTTCTTAAGAATTTCCACGACCTCCGCGTTAAACACAAAATCGGCGCCCACGGCACGGGCCGCCACCTCGACATTGTGCGTCGATTGCTTCGGATCGCTGACATAGCCCGATTCCGGAACGTAAACGGCACCCCTCACACGGCCGTCGCCGGGTTTTCCAAAATCGGGATCGTTCAGGGATTTCTGGGGATAGTAGGATCTCAGGTCCGGATTGGGCAGGTAGCGTTTCATCTCCTCGGGTGCCAGCTCCAGGTACCCCACCCCCAACTCATCCAGGGATGCTTTGACCCGGGCCAGATCCTTGTTGATATCGGTCTTGAACACCATGGCACCGGTATTTTTATAGTAGGCCATGCCGGTGGGGTCCACACTCCCCAGGTATCGGCGCCAGTCCAGCCAGTAGTAATACCCTTCACGGGCCAGAGCCACCCCTTCCGGCGAGGAGTAATACAACCGGATGATGGCACAACTGCCGGCAGTGGACCCGAATCCCGAGCCCCCCAGCCTGTCCACGCTCAGGCACCGGTACCCTTTTTGGGACAATTCGTAGGCGATGCAGTTCCCGATGATGCCCGCTCCGATGATAATCGTATCATAATGCTTTTGATTCATAACCACCCCTGTCTGAGTATTTTTTTTCACAGTATTCGGGCAAAGAATTTTCGTTTCAGCCGATATTGCTTCCCGTCATGCGGTTCATCCAATCCGCCAATTTTAAATTGATTTTAGGTCGATTTTCCCATAGCATTCCCGCATGATGAATTTCCCGGTATCGCTCTTATGGAGCTATTGTGCAGATTCAATTTCGCAAAGATCAGCATCTCATTTATACAAACATGTCAAATAGCGAATACCCGTCATGGATGCAAACATTTTATACCGCAATGTTCGATAATCGTGGCATCCGATAAATACCGAAAACAGCTATAAGGCTAGAAGCTATCTCAAAATTAGGATTTTCATTCAATATCAAGGAGGATGAGAGTTTCAAGCCACAGGAATACGACTGTATTTCGAGGACTTGAAACGATCACCCGACACCGAGATTGGGTGAAAAGACAATTTTGAGATGGCTTCTAATGATAGGAGGATAAACCATGTGCGGCATTGTCTCTTATTTCGGCGGGGCGGGGAACAGCTTGACCCGGGTACTGACAGCGATGTCTGCTATGATTTACCGTGCACCGGACAGCACGGGCGTAGCGGTATTCGGCGATGATTTTGAGCCGCTTCGGATCCGTCGAACGGTGGGATCAGTGGTGGATCTGGTGGAAAGGTTGAATCAAGATGAACTCTACCGGTGTTCCGAAACCGATTTGTTGTTGTTGTTCGCGGAAAATGACATTGAAGCAGACTGGCAAGACTACCAGGAGCGTCTGCTGGGCATGGAGGGGCTTTCGATAGAATTTTTCCAGACTGTAAGGGAGGGAAGAGCATCCTATCCGGATTATGACGAACTGGTGGACATGGCCGCCGAGAATCCGAGACGATTGTCACCCGGATGGCCTGGCAGACCCAGCCTTCACTACGAAAAGAGGGTTGAAACGGAAACGGATTTAATTGAGCTGGTTCAACACCTGATTGAGAATCACGACCTTTCTCCGGTCGTCATCCATTCCATTGTTAGAAACGCACTCCAGGGGTCGATTGCCAGGGAAGAAGTAATTCCCGGTCAGGATGTAACAAGGGAAGATCTTTTAATTACATTCGATCGTTTATTTGATGACCTGATGGCTGAAGGAAACATTTTCAAGCTTCGTTCGCCGGAAGCGGCTCCCATTTCCCGACACCCGCAGGCGCTGGATATTATCTTTCAATATCTGTCCAAAACACCTATCCGGGTAGCCACTGATTATGACAGGGATGGTGTGCGCTGTGTTTTCAGGTTGCTTGATGCGACGTTATTGAGCCGGACTTCCATCATATTCGGTCTGTCAGATGCTTTGGACACCCTCATGGATACCCTGTGGCCGAAAGCCAAAAGACCCGTTTCCATCGATTGGCGGAGACTCTATACGCTTGAAAAGGCGGTCAACCTTTATGGTTGGGCGGCAGCCGCCGCCATGATCTATTTGCAGAGGGAAGAATTTTCCCCGGTGTTCATATCCGAAACGCAACGTCGGCACCTTCTATCAGAGGCCTCGCTGGTTCCCGGACAGACCGATCCGGTTTCACTCAGGTTTTTCTCCCCCCCCATTATCTCACATGGCCGTTGGGCGATCCAATCTCCTGTTAACGAAAAAAATGCACACCCTTTCACAGATGCGAATCAACTGAGGGCGGTTGCACTCAACGGTCAGTTCGACGGGCAAATTGAATCGAGTATCCGCGAATATCTTGAGGACGTGGCCGGATACAAATTGCGCAGCGAAAATTCAACCGAATTTCTGGCTTTGCTGTGGGGTCATTATTTCGATCTCTTAACCACCGAACAGAAAAAGTTCGAAGCCATCCGATTGCAGGTTGAAGCCGGATTGGCCCACCATAGTATCGGAAATCAATCCGTCGACTTCAACCTGTACCAGGAGATTGAGGGAAAATCTCTACATGAGCTGGACAAGATGGCCCTGATCGCAGCGATCAAACAATTCATACCCAACGGCGGACAGATGGCCGTCACCTGTTTGAGCCTGATATCACCACAGACACTTTATGTCGTCGTCCACAAACGCCCGGCCTTTATCGTTCGCCGCCTGGATAACGATGATGTCATGGTGGTTTCGGACATCAATGCCGCCATGGGTCTTTTTCCCCAGAAACTCATTCATGATCGCGCACAGGAGTTGACACGCCTGGCACGCGGAAAAAAGTGTGGGCAGAAAGAAAAAAAAAGACTCCTCGAAGACTTTGAAGTTGAAGTGTTCCACCTGGACGGGGAGGAAATCTTTGCAGAAATCAAGACTGGAATCCATAATAAAGTAGTCTCGAGAACGATCCATATCACTGATTTTGACGGTCTTCAGACCCCGGAGATCGATCCTTTTATCACTACTCTGAATCCCATCCCGGTGCGGAAAGATTTTGACCGTTCGTTTTATGAAACCCATATGGAAGAGATCCCCTCCCGGCTGAGAGAAATTATGGAGTTCTATCGCTCTGAGGAGAGGCAGCATCCTGAAATCCCGTTTAGGGGCAAATACCTCCGCAAACGATTCGGAAAGGGGTTCGACCGGCTCCGGCGCCTGGTGTTTATCGGCAACGGGAGTTCCTATCATATCGGACAGATATCGCAACTTTTCTTTCATTCCCTTGAACTGGACATGGATGTACTTGTTTTGCGTCCGGGGGATATCGAAGATGTTTCAGACCTTATCGCAGCGGATAAGGACCTTGTGATTCTTCTGAGCTGGTCGTCAACAACCGCTGAAATGGTTCAAATGGCCAGACGGCTGAATGACTTGAGGGTGGCAACCGTCGCGATCACCGAAAAAGCGTTTGCCGACATGGCATTGGTTTCCCGAAAAAGCGGCGGCATCATGCCGATAATGAGCGGTGAAGAGATTACCGTCTCAGGTGTCAAAAGCACCATCTGCATGCTTTACTGCATCCATTTGCTGTGTCTCTGGGTGACTTCAGTCAAAGGCCACCACCATAGAATCATTTCGCACATGGATAATCTCGGCCGACTGCCGGATATCCTCGAACAGATTATCGAAGATGAAGAGATCGACAGATTTAACAGGGATATGGCACCCGCCTTTTCCGACACCCGATTTACATTTGTTATCGATGCGCTGAACTCGACATTTGTCGGGAAAGAGGTGGCCTTGAAACTTGAAGAAAGCAGCTGGTCTGCCATCAGCAAAATCTTCGATTATCGGGATGCGGACGGATTAAGTATCCTGAACAAAAAGATTCCGGGTATGGTTCTGGTGATTGCATCTTACCACGACCGCCTGGATGAAGCGATCGATATCATGAAAAAGTTCCACCATTTGGGGATTGATTTTATAGCAGTCAGCTACCCCAACAGGAAACAGGCGTTGATCGAGAAATACAGCGGGAAAAAATGTGTTTTTTTACCACGGCTTGATTGGGCGCTGCAACCCTTTGTCGAATTAACCTTTTTCTACTTGTTTGCATTCCGGTTTGGTTTGGCGCATGGTCGGAAGGCCGGTACCCCCCCTAGAAACCGGGCCAAGTCTTTGACCATCGCAAAGAGTCCTCCACCCAAAAAACGATCCGAGAAATTAGTGCTGGACCAACTGCGACGGCAAAATGAGGGTTTCCTGCAAACCGAAACCGTCGAGAAGCGATTTCAACAGAAAAGTGAATGGGAATGTTTAGCCGAAAGCGATTCTGAACGACGGTATTACCGAGAACTCAGGTTGTTTGCATCCGAACTGGCCGGAAACAATCCACTCGATTCATTCTACACGTACCCAAGGGAAGCGATCAACGCTCTGACATCCGCTGTGTTCACCGACGAATCCGATGTTGAGGAGATCCTTTTTATACCCTTTGACCGGGATGCAGAGGCGGTGGCCCGCAGTTTTACGGATCTCTGGCGCCCACTGTTGGCGTATCCGGCAAGGATTGCCCGGCCATCGAGTCTTTTTAATGCGGTTGGTGAAACGGTACTACCGATCGGGATGGCAACACGCAAACCGGAGACCATTTTCTTCGAAAAAACCATTGGGTTGTTACCGGGCACCCTATTCTGGATCGGACCGTCGATGGTTCCGGCATGGGAAAAGCGATTTGGTGCCGATGGGTGGGCCTTTACGTTCAAACATGAAGGTTCCGCGATTAAGAGTGAAATTCTGTTTGCGGGGCTCAACCTGGTATTCGGCAATGCCTGGCAGAATATGAGTGAGAAAAAAGGAAGTACGCTTTTACGGCACATTCAGTTCGCTGCTTTTCCAATCATGGATATTTTGTCTCACTTTGAGTTAAGGCGAAGTACCGTCGAAGCCTGCAAAATCAATTTCGGATACGAGACCGCATTCGTCATCGGCCCGCCAAACGGGAACGGTATGGCATGGGTGAAATACTTTGATCGCTACGGCAGCTGCGTGACGGAGCACCACCAATTCGGAGCCAGCGCCCATGGGCCCATCGTTACGGTTGATTCCGCAGTTCAGGATAAATTTGTGAAATTGACAGACAGAAGCGAAATGGTTGGATATTACAGCGAGAAGCGGGTGGCCGACTGGGAGATGCGCTATCTGGGGGAATCAGATGTGGACCGATTTTTAAGCGATCCGCAATTGGATCATTTGATCCAACACAAAAAGCCTTTCTTCGCTGAAAACGACTGGTATCTTCCCGAACTGCGGCCCGACTACGACATCGCCCGGGATAATCTGATCATATTGGATGCCACCAGCAATCGATATTTCGGTCAGGCCCTGGATGAACTGGCGGTCTATATGTGCCGATATCCGAGAATCATCATCATCACCCAGGAATCTCTGGTTCCGGGTCTAAATAAAACGTCCCTGTCCAGCTACCCGGTCAGCAGCCTGCTGTTGCTGCCCAAGGGGAAAAACAATCGCATCGAAACATCCATATCCGAATTTCATCTGCCCTTTGCCATCAATCTTGTGGCGAGATGCATGGCATCCGCCTCACATGGATAGTGTCCGTCCATAAATGGTCTATTTTCCGCTGAGCGGCGTCTTCCTCGGGTTTCCGGCTTGGGGCTTCGCTCTATGAGCTATGCCCCCACAAGGCGGCTAATCCTCGCTTGTCGCGTCATAGCCCTTTAGGGCGACGGCGGGTCAATCCTTGCTCAGCGAAAAATATCCACATTTCTGGATCGGACACTAGATGACAGCCTCACCCTTTAGCCCTGCTCATATTTGGCCAGAATCTCCTTTTCACCCTCACGGCCAATACGTTCGAGTTCGGAAACGATGTTACTGCTCAACGGCTCAGGCTCATGGGTATCAATGATAGCGCGGATCTTTTCACGAACCCGATCCTCTATGGCGGGCTGTCCGGCCGCCTGCCAGGCAGCGATGGGTTGTCTGTCAAACAGGTTTGTCGTCCAGAGTTCATCACGGAAATGCTCAAAGGTGTGCGTGTGCTCCATGAAATGCCCTCCTGGACCGATGGCGGTGATCACATCCCGGGCAATGGTTTCGGAATTGACGGTAATCCCCTCAACAAAACGCTTTGTCATGCCGATGATCTCGTTACCCATCACCAGTTGTTCACACGAACAGGCCATTCCGCTGGCCATATAGCCCACGTCGTGAATCAGATTCAATCCGGCCAGCCCCTGGCTCAAAATATGAAATGCCGCCTCCAATCCCGCCTGGGCATCCAGGCTTTTGGCGTCCGTTGCACCGGCCAGGCCCCAGGTCGGCAGGCCGAAAGACTGGGCCACCTCCGCCTGGGCGGCAATTCCCAGGCTGTTTTCCGGTGCGCCCATGGTCATCAGGGTGGAACGCATATCGAGTATCCCCACGTTTCCGCTCATACCCACCGGGCAGCCCGGCTGACGCAACTGGGCGACGGTGATATGAATCAGGGCTTCAACGGTCATCTGAGCGATGACGCCGGCAAGCGTCACCGGTCCTGTGGCCCCGGCCTGAACCGTGGCGCCCGGCAATTGCGGTAGCCGGCGATCGGCCGCGATAAAAATCCGATTGATGACCTCTTCCGGAAACACGAACGGCGAGATGGTTTCCGGATAGGCGATGAGAAAGGGGCGTGTTTGCAGCCGCTCCATTCCTCCGGCCACCACCGCCGCCATCTCATAGATATATTCACACCCCATGGATGTATATCCGATAAAGACTACCGGTTTGGTCGTATTGGCGATGACCGCAGGAAATTCATGCACATCGGCCGAGTGGCCGGGAACATCCTGGGAGGATCCCATGGGCATGACGAAATCGATGTGTTCCATGGCGTCAGCCACTTTGGCGCCGATGGCAATATCCTCCACCCGGGTTTCATGATATTCGCCTGTCAGTGCATCTTTTGTATTGGGGCTGGCGGTGGATGTACCATAATGACTTTTTCGGCCCTCAACCTCCATGGCCCGGTTTCCCAGACGATCGTAGATGGTCCATCCCTTTGGTGCCGTTGCCAGGCAACCCTCAACGATATATCGCGGAATTCTAATGATGTCATCGTCGACGGCCGCTCCTGCCTGAGCCAACATTTTCCGGGCATCGGCATGCAGGCACTTGAACCCTACTTTTTCGACGATCTCAAAGGCTGCCTGTCGAATTTCCCAGATCTGGTCGTCGCTTAAAACCCGCATACGGATAGATTGCTTTTGAGTCTGAGCTGATTGCAGCATGTTGTCCTCCGATCTATTTTGATAATCAGAACGAGCGCAAAAGCGGCTACGTTAGGTTCATCTATTTGGAATCTTCATTCGATTAGGGATGGACTATACCTACTCTACAAATACTTTTCCGATGTTGGCCGTGGTCAGCGGATCGTCCATGTACATCCCCAGACCGATGTTCTGAAACGAGTCCATAGCCCTTTTATCATATACCGGCATTTCCACTTCCGGTGCATCCTCCGGTGTCACCTTCTCAAAAAGATCGATCGCCCGCTCCAGTTTCTCAAAAGAAAAATCGATGAGGTATCGCAAAAAGGCAAACGGGTGCCGGATCATGTGGACACCGAATTTAAGACACAGGGCCTGTCCGGTTCCGGCGTCCCGATAGGCTTTTTCCGTGGGATG
Organism: uncultured Desulfobacteraceae bacterium; assembly: GCA_964631805.1. GTDB lineage: Bacteria > Desulfobacterota > Desulfobacteria > Desulfobacterales > CAZWAE01 > CAZWAE01. The sequence goes on from CAZWAE010000090.1 coordinate 8,016, forward strand.
TTCCTCATGGGTGGTGCCCCCGCTCTGGAAGGTGGGCAGGTCCAGCATCAGGTTGAGGTGGGCCATGAGGATATTGAGCAGATAATGGCTGACAAGACCGTAATGGGGATTGTACTCAATCCTTGGATCGGCAATGGTGGGGAAACCGGCATGAATGCAGGTAACCCCCCGATTGAGAAGCTGGGCTGCGCAGATCCCGAAAAGCACCTCTGCATGGGTCATGGTCAGGGTACCGTTGTAGCAGTAGGGGGCACTGATTCCCGCAAGGGGCATGGATGAAAACACAACGGGAAATCCAGTCCGGACTACCCGGACAAAATCATCCGAAAAGTTTTCGTTCACTTCCAGAGGAGGCCGCGTCAGGCAAAAAAGGATCATGATATTGGGCCGATCCTGATATATCTCCCTGGCCCGTTTAAAACCCGCTTTTGTGGTCACGGGAAAGTAGAGCGGCTTTGAGCAATGTTCCGCCATGATGGACATCTGCTCCACCTCATCCTTTATCTTGACCCCCCGTCCCATCCCGGCAACCGGACCGCTTTTCTCCGCAATCCTTGCGATCCGCTCCACATGCCCGGCATCGGGCATGAGGCCTCCCCGGCCGGCTTCGTCATCGTATACGTATGGCGCCGTCCCCCCGATAAAAAAGCTGTTCCGTGGCACAAAAAAATTCTGTACTCCCGGAACCGTTTCAAGGCATTTCTCAGCCAGGCCGGACATCACATGAATTCTGTTTTCATGAACCACCGCCAATCCCTCGGCTTCATATTGCCGAAATGCATCCTGGATATCCGGCTGGGTGCACCCGACACCCAGATTTTCCAGAAGCCAGGCGGCATCCCGGTGGACCTGAAAAAGCATATCCACCGTATCACTCCCCAGGAGTGCGATGGATCGATCTGTTTGCTCCCTATTTATCGGCATATGGCAACCTCCTTCCAACGGGTTAAAACCCGGGTCCAGGAGCAGGCGTTGGTCATCCTGCAAGGGATATGTTTCAGCCGTAACGAAAGTCCTGTATCACAATCATCCGGTGGATTACAAAGTTTTTAAACCTTGACTCAGACAGCCGATTTCATCATGATGAAAAGCCGCGCTTAAGCGCACTCAGCCATAAGTTATACCCGTTTGTCCACGTTGTGTTCCGATGGCATTTCCGGGGGTACAACGGGGGCAATCCCTGTTTTCATTTTGTGTACGGCCGTCACTTGACGGCAAAGGAAATTTAATGGCCGTATTGGATTCCATATTGGAGATAGACCTGGACGAAAAAAGCGTGTCCTTTTCCCCTTTCCCCGAGGATCGGCCGGGCTGCCGCCTTTCGGGGCGGGGCTATAATGTGGCGCACCTTCTGGAAACCGTTCCAGCAGGGGTCGATCCTTTGGGCCCCGAAAACGTTCTTTTGATCTCCTGCGGACTTTTGACCGGCACCAAAGCCCCGGCATCCTCCAGGATCCAGATCAATGCCCTGTCCCCCCAGACGGGGCTGCTGGGCAGCTCCAGCGTCGGCGGTAACTTCGGCACCTACCTCCGCCGCTCGGGCATTCAGGCCATTGTGGTCAGGGGCCGGGCCCCTGCTCCCGTCTATATTCTGATCGACGGCGCACGTATCGAGATTCGTCAGGCGGCAACGCTCTGGGGCCGGGATACCGTTGAAACCAACCATTGGATCCAACAGGATATCGAGGATGCGAAAGCCAGCATTCTGTCCATCGGGCCGGCCGGGGAAAACGCGGTTCCCTTTGCCTGTATCATGACGGACCGGGACCATGCCGCCGGACGCACTGGGATGGGGGCGGTCATGGGGGCGAAGCACCTCAAGGCCGTGGTGGTAAAAAAACAGGCATCGGCTCACACGGCTTCCTCTCTCCGGGAGCGGGAGATCATCAACGAATACGTCCAACGGATACGGCAATCCCCACAGTTCAAAACACTTTCCACCCATGGCGGGGCCGGTTATGTCAAATGGGCGGACGACATGGGGATCCTGGCCACCCGAAACTACCAGGCCAACCGGTACGACGCAGCGGACCGCGTCGACGGCCAAAACCTGACCCGATACAAGCGCCGTTCCAGAGGCTGCCCCCGCTGCCCGGTCCTGTGCAAGGCGGAACTCTTCTTCGACGAGGGATCCCACAAGGGAACCGCCGGGGTCCGCCCAGAATTCGAAACCATGGTTTCCTTCGGACCCAAGTGCGGCCTGGACGATCCCGGTGCCGTGGTCGAACTCGATAATCTGTGCGGCCGCCTGGGCCTTGATACCATTTCGGCGGGCGGTGTGATCGCCTTTGCCATGGATCTATACGAGCGGGGGATCCTGACCTCCGGGGACACGGGGGGCCTTGCCCTGACATGGGGCAACCAGGAGACCATGGCCACCCTCATCGGCCGGATCGCCAGGCTGGAGGGATTCGGGGCCGTTCTTTCACGGGGCGTCCATGGGGCATCGCGGATCATCGGGCGTGGCTCCCAACACTTTGCGCCCCACGTGAAGGGCCTGGAACTGTGCGCCTATCATCCCGATGGCCTCATGGGCACAGCACTTGCCTACGCCGTCTCCAGCCGGGGGGGGGATTTCAATTATATCTACCCTTCCCTGGAATACACCTGGACACCGGAAAGGGCCCGAAAGGAGCTGGGAGACGAAAAGGCAGTGGATCCCCGATCCACCCGGGGTAAAGGGGCTCTCATCAAACGCGCCATGCTGGTAAACATCATTTTCGATTGCCTGGGGATTTGCAAAGTCCCGGCGCTGTCGCTCCTCCAAACCTTCGACCTTCAAAATGAAGCGCGGCTCGCAAACCTCCTGACCGGACGTGATATGGATGTCGACTTTTTATACCGGGAAGCCGAGCGCATCGCCAACATGGAACGCCTGTTCAACATTCGGCACGGCGCAGGTCCTAAAGACGATTGTCTCCCCGCCATGTTCTTTGAAAAAAGCCCTTCCCCGGGCGGCAAACCCCTTAAACAGCCCGACTGGTTGAAACCCATGGTGCAGGATTTCTATAATGCCATGGGATGGACAGAAGAGGGAATACCCACCGCCGGTACTATGCAAAAGTTCGGACTTCAGCAGGAAAACGGATAAAAGAGATAAATCCCGGGCCGGGCTGCCGGTCATCGAAGACGACCAAAATAATATCACCAACCCGGATCATTTCTAGTTTTCAAGCAGGGCACACGAAGCTTATTTGTTTGACTGTGCGATCAGATACAGAACACCAATTTAAACCATCAGGGACTTCTGAAGCCCCAGACAAATTTCTTCCCCTGACCTGCCGGACTCTTGTCCATGAAGTCATTCCATTCACACGTAAGCTTTCATCTTTGGACTTAGGAACAAACCTGAAACAACACTCCATCCTGTTGTATCAATCTGTTATCCTCAATCATCAATTTTAGGCAAGAAATATACTGTGTAATAAATACCACAATGTGACAAAAATTACATACTTTTGTGTAATTTATTTCACAATTCGCCCATCTTTAATGGACACACTTAATGAGTATCAACTAACTTTATTTATTCATAAATAAAACCATTAGAGAAATTTTGGCACGATTCATGTATACCACATTGTATTATTTCGTAGCGGATTTCTCGGGCTCCAAGTACCGAATAGAATTTCAAGTATAGCATTATTTTTTTCTAAAGAACCTTTTTAAAATATAAAGCCCCTCATCAGCAATTTAAAAAACAACCAAGAAGGAGGATAAAAAATGAAAAAAAAATTACCTATTATATTATTGATTGCTGTTCTTATTATCACGAACATAACACTCAACTCGTTGGCTCATGCTCAATTAATAGGTTTACAAAGTTGGGAGAATAAGCTCTACGAAATTGATCCAACTACTGGATCGGCAACTTTTTTAGTTGATGTCACGGGGAGTGTTAGCTTAACTGGGATATCGTTTCTTGATGGTGTACTGTACGCGAGTGATGTGTTTGGATCGTCATTGAGAACTGGGACTATCGACCTCACCACAGGCATCTACACCGGAGTTAGCGATCAGGACGGATCTGCTAACTGGCATGGATTAGCATCCGATGAGGATGCCGAATTACTTTATTCTATTGACCATAACGATGGTCTTAAGCTCAAATCTTTGACTACAACAGGCGTTGTTACAACCATCGGAACAGGAACCGGTATTAGTGGTACAGGTATGGCTTATGACGATGCCAATGATATACTGTATGCTTCAGGAGGAAGTTCTCTTTACTCTGTTAATACGTCTTCAGGAACTCCATCACTGATCGGGAATATGGGTATCAGTGCAGGTTTGTTCGGGATGGCGTATGACGAAGATTCTGACACTCTCTACGGAAATGCTTCGGGAAATCTGTATTCAATTAATGTTACTACAGGAGCATCATTGCTTATTGGCGCTAACGGTTTTAGCAATATTGATGGCCTTGCTTGGAATGGAGGGGGCGGAGGAAGCGGGGGTGACCCCGTCCCCGAACCCACCACCATGCTGCTGCTTGGAACAGGCTTGATCGGCCTTGCAGGTGCTCGAAGGAAATTCAGAAAGTAAGAGGCTTCAAGCCTTTTGTGGTGTGTACTCACAATTCAAGCTGATACATACCAAAATGAACCGATTCGCGCGACTCCATGGGAATGACTCAAACGAATCACGAAAAAAATGAACAAGGCGAGAAAGGCAGGGCATTCAATGTTCTGCTTTTTTTGTATCCTGTTTCAGGTTTGTCCAAATACAGCAGCAAGTCAGACACCAAGCTCATGTGACGACTCCGTTTCATCAGCAGTTCAACGTTCAAGGTATCGGCACCAGGGTAAAAACAAATGCACTCCATAGTGAATGGGAAATGATCACCGGCAATAGTCTATTGCGAATACGGTAGTGCAAACCCCAATATGCACCCGCCACTGCGGCAGCACCTATTAACATGAAGTTGAAGGACCAGATATGCACACTGGCATATATAGCCGTCGCAATTATCCAGCCTTTCAACTCACCGAATCGTAACATTAGATTCTTTTGTAAAAATCCCCGCCAGTAAATTTCCTCACTGGGGCCGGTAATAAGCAGCAAAAGAAAAAAAACGTTCCATCGATTGAATCCCTCTCCTTTACTGTAAATTTCACCAATCTGGTTCTCAGCGAAGGGAAACGCCTCCAAAGAAATTTGTTTGCCAATCCAGAAGATCCCCCACAACAAGGCAGCTGAAACAATACCTTCAAAAATATCTTTAAGCCTCGGTTTGAAATTATTTCCAGATGACTGCAGACTTAATGATATTGCGGCTAACGCCGCCGCTGATACGCTAATCTTGATCCAGAAATTAAGCCAGGATAGGTAGAATGCCACAAACCACAGTCCAGCTGCCAGTACTGTCGTAGCCCACACCAGTTTGTTTGCAACCAGAGGCGGATGTTTCAACCGATCATTCCTTCGAAAACGAGTGAAACCACGAGTAGAAGCCCAAACGCCGTATCCAATTTGGCGGTCTGGGCGTCAGCATCAGCTGGAACGTCACAATTCATTTGCCGTTGCAATTTGACGGCTATTGGCAAAGTAATAAAAATAATAAGGACCCATGGTGTGAGTGTTCCAGCCAAGGCAAGGATTCCCGCATAGGCGAGTAACATCAGTATCAGGTATGCGTGCAACCCTATGCGACGACCGAGAATAATCGCCAGGGTGCGAATCCTTCGGCTATGATCGTGATCGATGTCTCGGATGTTGTTGGCGAGCAATACCAAGGCCACAAGCACTCCGAATGGAAGAGATACCCACAAAGCTTTGGTGCTGAACATCCCACGCTGAACGTAATAAGCCCCTTCGACCATGAGTGGCCCCCACATAAGAAACACGGAGAGTTCGCCCATCGCCATATATTTGTATCTCAGCGGTGGAGCTGTATAGGTTAATCCTGCGATAAAACCTATCAGCCCAATCCAGAATACCATCTGACCACAAACGGTTGTTAAATATAAACCGATAGCCGCAGCAGCTGCGAACAGACCGTAGGCACACCAGCGAACATGTTTCGCTGGCAATCGTCCCTCCACAAGGGGATGGGGCCGGTATTGTGCTGTTGCAGCCTGAATGGTATCAACTCCATTTCTCACATCATAGTAATCGTTGATAAGGTTGGTGGCACCGTGCATCATGACAGCACTCAGCAGGGCTAAAAGGTAAAGATGCCAAAAAAAAGGTCCGTCAATGGAGGCCACAGCACTACCCACACTGACTGATATGGCTGTCATGGAAAAGGACCAAGGCCGGCATGCCAGAAACCAGTTACGATAAAGGTGCATTGTTGTCATTTATCCTTAAATTTTATAAAAAATCTTACTTTACTGGATTGATCCAGTATTATTTCTAAAAGGAAGGCCGATGTTTCAAGCGATCCCCCTCTTCCTCTCACGTCTATCTCTCAGAGCATGCCAAGGGAACTGTCGGCAAAAAAGCAATGGGCGGTCCATGGAGGGTGGACCGCCCGGTACTCAGGAGGTATGAATGTAGCACAATATGTCAGAAGAGGTGCCAACTCATCTTCTGTGAGAGTATTTACATGCTACATTGTGGCATGTCAAGAGGTTTTTTAGGGCTGTATCGGAAAATTTAAAAAGGTATATGAAAAGACAAATCATTCTCTATACAGGATACCTCTTACTCTGGAGTTAAAAGACCCCTAAGTTTATTTTCTGTACCGTTTGAAGGAGAAATTATGATAAAATATAAGCCAGCTGACTCTCAGGCGTCACCGCGCTTCTGCGGTGTGAGAACATTCATGCGCTTACCGCATGTCCAGACAGTAAATGATATCGATTTTTATCTCTTTGTCTTGTCTTCGGCTTCAAACCGATCGTAGATCAGGATATACTTCTCTGTCAGGCCGATGATCCCTTTGCTATGGAGTTCATTCAATAATTGCGAAACGATCTCTCTGGATGTCCCGGACATCGCCGCTATATCCCTTACGGCGGGGGTGGGAAACACGCGATAGCCTTCATCGGTGACCATATTTGATTCTTTAGAAAGCCTAAGCAGTGTCTGGGCTACCCTGCCGTTTGCATCCAGATGGGTCAACCCGCATATCTGCTCATCGGCCTCCCTCACCCTCCGGCTCATATCCGAAAGTAGTTTCAAGGCAATGCTGGGATTTTTCTTTATCTGATCTATGATGGTCTCCCTGGATATAACCAGGCATTCGCAATCTTTTTTTGCGACAATCGTCGCAGAGCGCGGCATGTCGCCAAATATGGCCATTTCTCCAAAAAAATCACCCGATTTCAGAACATTCAGAATAATCTCCTTGCCATCCGGATGTGTCACCACAACCTTGACCTTACCCTTCACAATGAGATAGACCATCTCTCCCACATCACCTTTGTGCAGTACGATACTCCCTGCGGGATAGC
>CAZWAE010000091.1:0-15316 GCA_964631805.1 uncultured Desulfobacteraceae bacterium
TTCCCCTCTCCATACACCATGCCTCCGGATTCTCCGGCGGTATCATTTACCGCCCACAAAAGATTTCTATTTTTCATATGCTTTTCCAGTGACGCAATCAGCAAGCGGTTTTCTTCAGGACTTCGCACTGCAAGCCGCAGGTAAAATCCGCCGTCGCCGAATCTCTCTGAAATATCTTTGACATAAATAGCGTCACTTTCCATCATCTCCTCGGCAAGCCGTTCCAACTCCGACCGGTTTTGATGGAACTTGACCAGCAAAAAATTGGCCTGGCTCGGATAGACGCAATCGACGAAATCACATCCGGCCAAAACCGCTCGAAAAACGGCTCGATCTTTCACCGTCAAGGCAAAGGATTCATCCAATACATCCCTGTGCTTAAAAATCACCTCAAGAAAAAACTCGGCAATACTGTTCATGTTCCAGATGGGGATGTATCGATGAATCTGCCGGCTCAACCGACTGCAGGCCGTGTAAATGTACCCGAGCCGCAACCCGGGAATTCCCCATGATTTACTCAGGCTTTTAACGATTACCACATTCTCCAGCGGTTCGGCTTCCAGCGCTTCCATCAGGCTCGGCTGGTTGGAAAATTCGATAAACGATTCATCCACAATGATTGTTTTCCCGGAATTTGTTTTTGAAAACCGGTAAATCCAGTCGGAGGGAATTACCGATCCGGTGGGATTGTTGGGATTCACGATGACGATCACGTCGAATTCGGAGGCCTGGCCCTCAAGCGCTCTGCAATCGATACCCACACGGTCCGGGTAGGTTTCGGCATCCGGAAATGCCCGCGGGTATTCACCAAAAGTGGGATCGGGAATCAACACCTTTTCCCGGGCATAAGTAAAGGCAAGCAAAGGGTAAATTTGCGACGCACCGTTTAAGGCATGAACCCGGTTCGGGTCACAGGACAAAAAATAGGCAAATTTTTGATTCAATACAGACTGCCTGGACCCGTAATTCAGGGCAAGGTTTTCCAGGTTATTGCGAATCTCGGAAAAAATCGAGCTGTTGGGGAAATGGATGTTTCGAATAAAGCAGAAATCCAGGATATCGTGGTTCCAGAACCCGCCACAGCTTCCCTTCAGATGCGCAAGCCGTTTCTGCGGGCTGAATATGAAATCGGCCACTTTCAGATCGTTGGGATCATCCACCTCCGCCCATCTCTCGCCGGCAACCTTTTCAGCAAAAATCGTCTCCCTCTGGATGTAGATCAGGATTCCCAGAATGAGTTCGTAGTAACAGTTGTCATCGATGACTTTTGAATAGTATTTGAGCAGTTTTTTAAAGGTGGAATTGCAAAACTCGCTGGAAAATTTATAGATGTTCAGGGTCTTGTATTTATCCGTAAAATCGAATCGGCTGCTCTGAAGATGGGGCGGAAAAACATCGACGATTCTGTTTTCCGATATGCCCACAACGGTTCCGTCCATACCGCTTCGGAATTTGTCCACCAGGGCCACGTTGGCAAAATCCGACCGGATAATCCGACGAATCACGGAAGGCTCATAGATAAGATCGGATTCGATGAGGATGATATCCTCGTCAATTTCAACGGCGCTGAAAATCAATGCCAAGGTATGAATATTATTGGTTTCGCCAAAGCGGGAATTGTTGATGAACGTGAAGGCGACCGTCGGGTACTTTCCTGTCAGATAACGTTTAAGTCGCCCGGCCATGTAACCCGTTCCGACGATGATCCGGTCGATGCCGTTTTCGATGAGCCCGTCGACAATCCTGGCGATGATGGTTTTCCCGCCGATTCTAAGGAGTGTTTTGTGTTCCCGGTTACTGAGCGGTCGCATCCGTTTTCCGGATCCGGCGGCAAGGATGATCGCTTTCATTCGTTCGCAAGCTCCTTTCCTGCCCGATCCGATCCTCCATTTTCCTTCGGGATGGAGGGTTGCGGGTCCCCGGGACAGGGGGCAGCATCCCAGATGTGTCGGAATTCGTTGGAGTGGGGTGAGTCGACGATATTGACCAGATCCAACAGATCCAGAAAAACCTTTTCCTTGACCTGTCGGTCCCTGAAACCTTTTACCCATAAGTCCGGCCCCTTGTTAATTTCAAGGAGCCTGGGCTGCAGGCGGCTGTCCAACGCAATATCCGCACCGAACAGTTGAAATTTCGGATAGGCGTCAAACGCAGATTCCAGGCAAAGCACGGAAGAAACAGCATTCATCGTTTTACGGAAAAGATGATCAATAAGGGAAAAGATGTGCTCCGGGTCCCGGCCGCATCCCGCAAGCCATCTGACCATATCCTTATGGGTCAACGGATGGTCACGATAAATACGACGGTCCACATACCCGCTGGTAATGCTCCGGTGAAAATCCAGGCTGTGCGCCTCAAATGTATCCCGCGTGTAATAAACAAAACCGTTCCGGTGGATATGGAGTTGCATCCGGCCCCGCCACCCCGTAAGGCACATATAAAACCGGAGGTTGATCTTTCGGCCGTTTATGAGCAGCGGGTCCTCTAAAAACTCCTGAACCAGCAGGTAGTCCTGATGGGCGGCATTTTCAATTTCAGACAGGGCACGGGTCAGGCGAAGCCCTTTTTGCCGCTGGTAATTGTTTTTCAGAACGAATACGGTTCCAGGCACCTTATCGGTTTTTTCCCGGAAATACTCCCGAAATCGTTCCATCTCTTTGGGATATCTCAGGACAAATGTTTCGGGCATCAAACGGGTCGCGGATTCCCGGCCGTAATGTTCGCTGAGAAGTGTCCACAAACTGGTTTTCGAAACAATATCGTTGCATCCGGGGACCAGTGCTATTTTTTGGGCCGGATCCTGCGGACGGATCTGCTTGAAAATATCTTTGACCTTGTCGTAGCCGCAAGGAAAGTAAATGCCCCAGTCATCATTGTCATGGACAATGCCGAATTTTTGCAGAATATCCAGGCACACCGGTTCCAGGGGTTCCGATTCGCAGCGGTAAAACGTATGGGAATAGTTAGCGGGGAAAAGTTTTTCCCCTTTCACTGAAAAACCATCGGCACCCAGAAGGTGATTTTTCCATTCCGATGTGCCCGCCTTGCAGCAGGCTGTAGTTATCGACTCGGAAATCTCCACACCGGATGGGTCCGATGCCCGCGCGAGCCAGTCGGAAAAAACCTCCTCCTTTATGTTGTCGATGGCGTTTTTCGCAATCTTATAACCACTATCCTTTTCAATGGCCTTTTTATAGGCATCATGGGCCTTTTTCATGTGGTTCATCCCGGCCCAGCACAACCCCATATTGTAATATCCCTGCTTGCAGCCGCCAAACTGGATCTCGGAAGCCTCATAGTGTTTGAGCGCCTCTGCGTATTTTTTCTGACGGAACAGAATCAGTCCCTGTTCAAAATCAAAATCATGGTTTCGCGAGGTGTCGGCGGTCTTTCCCTGGCGGCAGCAGTCAAGGGCCTCATCCGGCTTGTCGAGTTTCCGCCAACATTTGGCCAGGCGAAAAAGAAGGTAGGGGCTGTTCTCCCTCAACCGGAGGCCTTTTCTGTAGAACACAGCCGCTTTTTTCCACTTTCCGTCCCGGAAATAGTCGTCGGCAGCTTTAACAAAGTCTGACGCATCGATGTTGCCGTTTTCCTTCACAAACAGTTTTCCGAATCGATGGGCGAGGGGGATCGGTATCTCCGGGGCATTTACCACCAGTATGGTCTTAAGGATATGGGTTTCGTCGGTGGTACCAACAGCGGAAAAACCGATGTTTCGGGCAAAGGTCTCTATCAGGGGAAAATTCAACTGATGGGCCAGGCTGTTCCCGTGAATAGTGGGCAAAAACGGCTTGTCTCCATTCATAGTTTTGGTGTCGGAAAAGCCTTTGTCGGAGATCAGACAGATACCGTTTTTTTTCAAAAACGGCTGAAGCCCCTTGAGATGCAGGCAGGTTCCCACCGGAACGGGGATGGTTGCCGGATCCAACATGGAGGCGACGGACCGGACCGCCTGGCGGATCTGCGGTGTGGTGGGATGTGTGTCCAGTTGAACGGAAGCGTAGCTCGGAACCGGATTCAACTTTTCCATAAGCCCGGGTTCGGTCGCATTTGCAACCAGGCTGACGCCATCCCCGGCATCCTTGACTGTTTCCGCATCGTTTTCACCGTCCATCTCAATGGAAATGTATTTCTCATAATAGTTTCCGTCTTTCTTTCTAAATATTGTCATGGGCAGCGCGCAGTGGACATAGTTGGCGATCACGGCCGAAAACAGACGGGTTGCAGGATCAAAACGGCTGCCGTCGAGCCGGACCGGCATTTGGGGTTTCAGGACGTCGTACAGATAAAAACCGACCTGTCCCCGTTCACGATATTCGTTGAGGCCGGGATGAACCGAAAGCGCTTCAAGATTTGGCAACGCGCAGTCGGTTATCATGTAGTGAAGGCGGTCGGCGAATGTTTCCGATTCATCCGCGCAGATCGATTGGAAACCGTTCAGAAAGTTGATGGCGAACTGACCGGATCCCGAACCCACTTCCAGAATGTAAACGGTTTCATCTGCATCGAATGGCTGGTGCCTTAGTGCCTCTATCACGATGCGGGCGTTCTGGTACGCTGCCCGCCGGTTGGAGGTGATACCGGAAGGAACCTCACCGGATTCCCATGCAGCGGTGCCACGCTGCTGGAAATAACGCCGATGGAGCTCCCAGATCAGTGAATCAGGATAAGGAACGGGTTTTTGCAGGATCTGTTTCATGTCTGCCTGGATCGTTTTGGTTGTCAGTAAAGATCATGGGTGTCGCTGACAATGCATTGATGTTGCATAGAGAAAGTGGACACTGAGTTTACCCGCAAGAGGTAAAGGTACAGGCTCTTGCGGGGTTATATAACTAATCTGTGATATATTCGGAGATTGTCGAAAAAGTCCAAATATGGCGATTTCACCAATTGTGAAAGTTGTAAAATCAAATACTTACAAACTGAATGTCATATGCCCCAACTCATTGAGCCGTTACCAACAAATTTATAACTTCAGGGTTTTTCGACAGTCTCTGGAGACATCACGAGTTCTGAGCTGCCTGTTTGACAGGTTGTTCCGGTGGAATGGAATCCACGATGCTGCGTTATTCAATACAAGGTCGCGGGCACGATGCCCAGATCTCGTCCAATCTGGCAAAAAAAGCCTTTTTATCTTTAAAGTCGGTCAGGATACTTGTGGCGCCTTCCCGTCGTAACGTTTTTTCGTTGTTGTAAAATCCTACTCCTATAAACTGGTATCCCAGTTCTCTGGACGCCCTGATATCCCACACACCGTCTCCGACATAGGTAACTGTCTCGAATTGGCTCACACCGTACAAATCACCTGCCCTTGCGTAGGCGACACCCATGATTTCCTCCCGCCGATGAGAGTCATCACAAGAAGCAATGGCCAGATTTCCCACATTGAATCCCGCTGTAGATAGCTTGAGGATCGCCGATTCTTTCCAACAACCCGTAGCGATGGCAACTTTACAGTTTCCTATTTCCGCGAGTGAATGAAACATATCGAGTGCGCCGGGTATCGGTTTAAAATTATCCTGGTTTGCATTTGCCTGCGCTTGAAGCAATTCGAGTGTCTTGACCCGTATATTAAAGATCTCTTTTTTCGTTGCTGGCCGGTTCAGCTGTTTTGACGCGATTTCGGTAACGATGCCCTCGTCAGTGACATATTTGAAATCAGTCCAATCGTCCTCGATGTTAACTATACCCAAGACACTGTGGAAAGCTCCAGAGAAGCAATCTACATCAAGAGTATTGGATTTAAGCAAAGTCCCATCCAGATCAAACATTACCAAATGCACACTGTCTCCTTCTGCCCATTACTTTCTTGGTATAAAACGGTTCAAATATGCTTTCTATGCTGTCCGATGAGCTTCCCGATCCGTCATCCTACACGATCCTTGAATCGGGTCGTTATTGAAAACACTCTTCAGTCATCTGCCCCGGTCATCTCCAGTTCATGGGTGATGTCTATACAGCCAATGACGCTCTGGGCCGCCGGACACCGGGTGATATAGTTCTCAAGGGCGTGTCTGGCATCTGCCTGTTTCTCCTGCGGCAACTTCAACCGGTAACGGACGCAAATCCGCCGGATTTTCAATACACCGTCAACCGATTCGATATCGCCGGTAACCGTCGCCGAAAACCGGTCCTGAAAAGTGCGGATCTTTTTGCCGGCCAGCACGGTGGCCAGTGTCCCCATCATTCACCCGCCCACAGCACCCACCATATGGTCCAGGGTTGCAGCATGCTCCTCTTCGGGATCCACCCCGTAGAATTTTTTTATGCCACCGTGCACGCCGTAATAAACCGGTTCGCCGAACCCCTTGATAACCGCCTTTCGCGTGGGTCCCTTTTCACGTGTAATGGTAATATGCGACTGATGAACGACATCTCCCATGGCTGCCTCCTCAAAAAGTTAGGGATAAAAAAAGCTGTGATCCGATTAGACCTTACATCTGCAGGTAATTGTTTCGATTGCACCAATCGAAAATTCAGACCCCTCACGATCCGCCATACCCGATGGTCACTTTTTCCCCTTCCACGATGACGGGCACCTCACGCTTGCCGTCTGAAATATCGAGCATTTCATCCATGGTTTTCCGGTCGCTTTTTACATCAAAATAGAGGTGCCCCGAATAGGCCTTCCTGGCCCGATCCGTATAGGGTCATCCCGCCTTTCCATATATTTTCACCTGCTCAGCCATCTCTCTCTCCTTTCTGTGAATTTGGATGTAACATCAGAATGAAACGAAAAACGTTAAATGTAAACACTTCAAAGATGCCGGACAAAATAAAGCGATCGATTATTTTTTCGACAGGTCACTTATTTCCCCGCGAAACTGCCGCTCCATGAGCCATTCATAAAGGCCCGGGGCCAGCCGACTGACCCAGTAGCCGATCTTGCCCATGGGGGTCAGCACCAACATCGGCTTTCGTTTGAGAGTGCCCCGATATACGGCTTCGGCCACCTGCCCGGGGGTGGTCGGCCGGCCGACCATCGTACGCGGATGCGAGGCGATGCCGCCGTCTGCACCCAGCGCCCGGGTCTGGAGCTGGGTGGCTACAAATCCGGGACAGACGATCATCACATGTGCCCCGCTGCCGTGGATTTCACATCTAAGGGAGGTGAACAGGCCGTGGAGGGCGTGCTTGCTGGCGCAATAGCCAGTCCTGCCGATGAGAGGGGTGACACCGGCCACGCTCTCCATGACGATAATGGTGCCCCTCCTTTCCACCAGGCTGTGGATGGCGGCCTTGGTGCAGTAGAGCGATCCGAAGAAATTGACCTCCATGACCCTCCGGTACACGGAGATCCGGTTGTCCGCAAAGGCACCCCGCTGGGTGATCCCCGCATTGTTGACCAGGATATCGATCCCCCCGAACCGGTCGATCACCTGTTGGATCGTATTTTCACAAGAGGAACGGTCCGATACGTCGCAGGCCAAAGGCAGGGTCTTTGCTCCGGCGACAGCAATCTCGTCACTGACCTCCTTTGCCGCTGCGCCATCCAGGTCAAGGAGGCCCACCGACACACCGGGCCCGGCAAATTTCCGGCAAATTGCTGCGCCGATGCCGCTGCCCGCGCCGGTGACCACAACTACTTTTCCCTTGAACGGATGCTCACTCATGATTTTTTCCGCGGCCCTAACCCGCGTTCCTCGGCTTGGCCATTGGTTGAAGCGGCCGCCGGGAGAAGAAAACGGCAGTGGTCAGCCCGGCGATGATATGCCAGATTCCCCACCAGGCCACCAGAATCGCCATGCCCCCAAGCCCGTCGAAAAAATTGAACACCAGCACCAGCCCCAGGGCGGAGTTCTGAATGCCCACCTCAATGGAGACCGCGCGACGGTCCCTTTCCTCGAGCTTTGCAAACCAGCCGGACCAGTATCCCAGGTTCAGGGCCAGGGCATTGTGCAGAAAAACTGCCAGCATCACGATCCCGACATATTGAATGAAGTATTTCCAGTTGGCCGCCAGTGCCCCGCAGACAATGATGATAAAAAACATGAGGGAAAAGATTTTAAAGGGTTTTCGGACCTTTTCGGCCAGGTTGGGAAAGGCGCGTGCCAGCAGCATCCCCGCCACAAGGGGAACGCCGAGGATCATGAATATCGTAATGAACACATCCACGGGACTCAGGCTCACCTGCTTTAAAATGGGCGCCGTGTCGGCATTGAGCCCCCCCCAAAGCGACAGATTGAGAGGGGTCATGAGGATAGCAGCGGCCGTTGACACGGCGGTCATGCTGATGGAAACGGCGGTGTTGCCCTTTGCCAGATAGGTAATGATGTTGGACAGGTTGCCTCCGGGACAGGCCGCCACCAGGATCATTCCTAGCGCCATGGAGGGATGCGGCCGGATGAGCAGGGTCAACAGAAACGTAAACGCCGGCAGCAGAATGAACTGCGCCAGCAGTCCGATGGCGGGCGCCTTCGGAGATATGAAGATCCTTTTGAAATCCTCCAATTTCAGTTCGAGGGCCACCCCCAGCATCATCAGCCCGATGGCGGCATTGATGACAAGCAGACCCTGGGGGTTGAAATTGAGCCTCACCTGGTCAACGGCTGCGATATCCATAAATGTCCCCGTATGCGCTATGAGTCAAAAGCTGTTGTGAAATTACATTTTACCGGAACGCGCAGCCGCCCACAGCCAGTCGCCGGGGGGGGTCACATTGGCTTCCGGATCCACAACTGCATGAATAACCGACGGTTTGCCGGATGCAACGGCACGTTTAAGGGCCGGCTGAATCTCTTGTGCGGTTTCGGTATACTCCCCATGGCAACCCATTGCCTCGGCGACCCTGTCGTATCTCACCGGCGCATGATCATGCCCGAACCACGCTGCGTCACGGCCGAACTGACGCAACTGAGCCGATTTCTCCATACCGTAGGCACCGTCCACCGCCACGATCATGATCACCGGCAGGTGGTTGCGCACGGCGGTCTCCAGTTCCTGAATATTGAACCCGAAGGCACTGTCTCCGGTCACACAATAAACCGGTCGGTCGGGAAACGCCAGCTTGGCGCCAATGGCATATGGAAGCCCCGTGCCCAGATGGCCGTAGTTCATGGAGTAAATAACGGACCGCTGCCTGCGGGCCACATGGTAGTGAATGTCCCATAAAGTAGTGTTGCCGCCATCCATAACAAAAATTGCATCCTCGCCGAAAAAGGTGTTGCAGACCTTCAATATCTGGCCGGTCAGCATGGGCTTGCAGCCCATGTCCGCCACAGCCTCATCGAGTTCCCTTTGCCAGTCGTCCTGGATGGCCCTCAGTTCCGCTACCTTCGGATGGGGCGGCCGCTTTTCGGTTAATCCCTTCACCGCCTCAAACAGTTGTGAAAGCACCTTTTTAGCATCTCCGATGACCGGCAGGTCAGCCGGGCGGTTCAGCCCGATGTGGGTCGGCTCTGTGTCGATCTGGATCAACCGCTGCTTGTCCGGTTCACCGAACATGGGTGGCTTACCCCACATATTCAGTTCGCCCAACCGCGTGCCCACCGCCAGGACCAGATCCGCCTGACCGTTAGCGGCAATTCTGGACATGCAGGTGGGATGGAAGCATAGTTCGTGCTCGTCCGACAGAATGCCTCTGGCCCGAATGGTATGGGTCACCGGACATCCCATATATTCAGCCAACTGCTGAACTTCCCTCCCTGCACCGGCACGTTCCGCCCCGTTACCGCAGTGTATGTTGACCGAATCAGCTTTGACCAGCATCTCAGCCGCCCGGCGTATCTCCACCGGATCCGCCGGTGCACCCTCCGTGACACGGTAGGTTTCGGGGGACCAGATCGGGGCACCCTCCTCTTCCCCTTTGGCGCTGATAATATCTTCGGGAATCAATAGTTGTGTGGGACCGGGCCGTCCGGAAGTGGCAACCCGGAAAGCGTGTCTGACCATATCCGGGATTCGATGCCAGTGATCCACCTTTCCATTCCACTTTACCGCCGGTTTGAAGATATCGAGGTGGTGACTCACCTGCATACCGCCCTGGTGAACATAGGAATCTGAAATATCACTGCGCCGGGTCGTTGTAATGGCGATGACGGGGCTGCCTTCCGCCTGGGCACACATTAACCCTGCCAATAGATTCGCCGCACCGGGCCCGGCACATGCCATCACCACGGCAGGATCCCCCGTCACCCGTGTGTAGGCATCACATGCATGTGCCGCAGCCGCCTCGTGACGGGGCACAATGAGTTTCATCCCGAACTCGTCTCCCAGCCGCTCCAGGGCTTCGATCACCATCATATAAGTGCCATCGGTAATGGCATTTACATAGCGAACCCCTTCTGCGTGCAGACACCTTAACAACAACTCCCCCCCGGTTATCAGAGACATGTTACCCTCCTGTCATTTATATCGATGTAAAAAATGGAATTTTCAATTGTGTGTTTTTACGTTTGTACCTTCGTCCTCAACACTCCATCAACTGACCGCCGCATATATTGAACGCCTGCCCGGTGAGATAGGAGGATTCGTCCGAGGCCAGAAATGCCACAAGATTGCCCACCTCCTCCGGTTTACCGATGCGCCCCATGGGGATGGTCTTGCACATCTCCTGCTCACGCTCCTCAACAGTGGAACCGAAAAACTCGGCTTCCAGACCGAAACGCCACCTTTCAAGGTCCGTCATGATCTGTCCCGGGCAGATGGCGTTGACCCGGATCCCCATTCCCGCCACCTCCTGGGCCATCACCTTAGTCAACATGATGACCCCCGCCTTGGCAACCGCGTATGCCCCGTTGAACAGCGGCGGCGTTTTCCCGGCCCTTGATGCCGTATTGACAATGCAGCCGCCTTTATCAGACATCAGGGGCATCATCGCTTTCGATACCCGGAAAACCCCGTGAAGGTTCACATCGACAGTTTTGAGCCAGGCCGTTTCATCGTAGGTATGTACCGCATTGGGGACACCGAAAGATGCCCCGG
This sequence comes from uncultured Desulfobacteraceae bacterium, assembly GCA_964631805.1. Taxonomy (GTDB): domain Bacteria; phylum Desulfobacterota; class Desulfobacteria; order Desulfobacterales; family CAZWAE01; genus CAZWAE01. Next base: position 10,924 of record CAZWAE010000091.1, read on the forward strand.
CGTTGTTGCAGAGGATATCGATGCGTTCAAATTGTTCTTTAACGATTTTGGCCATGCGTTGGACGGATGTGCCGTCGGTCACATCCACCTCTACTGAGAGAACGGTGATCCCGAATTCATCCTTGAGACTGCCTGCGATCTCATGCATCTCCTCCCGGGTGCCCGGCTTGATATCGCCCCCTTCGCCCCCGCTTTTTCCCATATCCGCAATCACCACGTGGGTACCGCAGGCCGCGAATTTGGCGGCAATGGCATAACCGATGCCCGTTCGCTTTCCGGCACCGGTCACCAATGCCACTTTCTCTTTAAGATCTGGGTACATAGCACCTCCATGGGTTGTTTTCACAATCTGTTCGGGATCTTATTATTTGATCCATTTCAGGGGAACCGTCAAGACAAAACCGGTTCCGACAATGCAACGGCACATTGTTTGACTTTCGCCGGGGTCTTTTATATTCTCGTTCCGGTGTTAAGAGCGAACAATAAAAACGGGGGAAGCGGCCACATGAAAATTACGACGGTTTCCGAGATGCGGGAGATGGACCGGACGGCAGTGGAGAAATATGCCATACCGGAATTAATTCTCATGGAAAATGCAGGTGTGGCGGCCTTTTCCGTGTTGGAGGAAAAAATCGGGGTTGCCGGGAAGCGGATTCTGGTTTTCTGCGGTTCGGGCAACAACGGGGGGGACGGTTTTGTCGTCGCCCGGAAAATTCATTCCGCCGGCGGCCACGCCAGGGTTCTGCTGCTGGGAAACTGCGAAAAGATAAGGGGAATTTCCAAGACCAACATGGAGATCCTGCAACATCTTCCGGTCGAGATCAGAGAAGTGCGTTCGGCAGAGGAGATCCGGAGCGAAGCGGCCCACTGCCATCTCATGGTGGATGCCATTCTGGGCACCGGGCTTTCAAAGGATGTTCGGGGACATTACCGGGAGATCATCGACCTGATGAACCGTTCCGGCAAACCGGTATTGAGCCTGGACATCCCGTCCGGGGTCAACGGGGATAACGGACAGGTTATGGGGATCTCGGTCAAGGCGGACTGGACGGTCGCTTTTGGACTGCCCAAGCTCGGCAACCTGCTCCACCCCGGCTGTGAAAAGGGCGGGAAACTTTACGTGACCCACATCTCATTTCCACCACCCATAACCGAATCCGAAAAACTTATGATCTCCGTCAACATGCCGAGCCCTCTGCCTGAAAGGGACGCCGCCGGACATAAGGGAGATTTTGGGGATGTGTTGTTTGTCGCCGGGGCGGCCGGGTATTACGGAGCTCCCTATTTTGCTGCCATGTCGTTTCTAAAGGCGGGGGGAGGATACGCGCGGTTGGCGGCCCCGGAACCGGTCACCGGGGTGATCGCGGGCAGCGGCAGTGAAATCGTCTTTATCCCCGAGAAGCAAACCGCTACGGGAAGCCTCTCCCTTGAAAACGAAAAGGAGTTGCTGGCACTTTCCAGAATCACCGACATAACCGTCATCGGCCCTGGACTTTCCCTGGACCCGGAAACTCAACAACTGGTGCAGCGCCTTGTCCAGGGAATCCAAAAACCGCTCATCATCGATGGCGACGGCATTACCGCCGTCAGCCAGGACCCTGATATTCTCTCTTCACGAAAAGCTCCCACGATTTTGACCCCCCATTTGGGAGAGATGGCAAGACTCACTAAAATGTCCATTCCAGACATCAACGCCGACCGGATCGGCATCCTTCAAAATACGGCTTCGGCCCTCCATGCATACATCGTCCTTAAAGGCGCCCACTCATTGATCGGTTATCCGGACGGGCAGGTCCTCATCAATATGAGCGGAAATTCGGGTATGGCCACCGCCGGATCGGGTGATGTGCTGGCGGGCTGTATTGCCGCCATGTCCGGCCTCGGGCTGGCCGTTCCGGACGCGGTTGCAAAGGGCGTGTTCATCCACGGTCTTGCCGGTGATCTGGCAGCCGAAAAGATGGGCGGGGACGGCATCACCGCCCGGGACATCATGGAACATCTGCCCGGAGCCGTCAGGGCCGACCGAAAGGGCCTGCCGGAAAAAATCAAAGAACGGTATGCCGGTGCGCGGGTGGTATCAACGGGATAAAGCCAGTAAAAAACAAAGGGTGACCATCAAACTATGAAACGATCCATTATCAAAAGCACGGGCAGGTACGTACCGGATCATCATGTATCCAACGACGATTTGACGAAAATACTGGACACTTCGGATGAATGGATCCGCCAACGCACGGGGATAGAGGCCCGGTATTGGGTAAAAGATGGCGATGATGTAGGAACCTCCGATCTGGCATTGGAAGCATCCATGCTCGCCCTCGAGAGAGCCGGCTGGAAACCCGCTGATCTCGATCTGATCGTTTTTGCCACCATGACCTCCGATGTCTATATCCCCGGGTCCGGTGTCATTCTCCAGGACAAACTCGGGGCTCCAAACGTTCCTGCTCTTGATATCCGTCAACAATGCACCGGTTTTCTGCATGGTCTGGAGCTATGTGATGCCTACGTCCAAAGCGGGAAGGCACGAAAAATCCTCATGGTCGGGGCTGAAACCCAGAGCCGGTTCCTGGAGGTGACAACGGAAAATCGCGACACGGCCGTCATATTTGCAGATGGCGCGGGCGCCATCTGCATCGAAGGGGAGGAGACCGACAAAGAAACCGGTATCCTGGCATCCGTCTTTCATGCGGATGGAAGCTATGCAGGTGTTTTGAAAGCGGGAATCCCGGCACGAAAAAGCGGTCCGGTCATGAATGCGGAGGTTCTGGCCAAAAGGGAGTTTCTTCCCTACATGGATGGCAGAACCGTTTTCAAACAGGCGGTCACCCTATTGCCCAAAGTGGCGGGTGAACTGCTTAAAAAGGCCGGTATGGAACCGGATGAATTGGACATGGTCGTTCCCCACCAGGCCAACCTGCGAATCAATGAAGCGTTCCGGGATCGCATGAATATCCCGGAGGAAAAGGTCTACAACAATATCCAGCAGTATGGAAATACCACCGGCGCTACGATTCCCATCGCCCTGGATGAACTGATGGAGAAAGAGATGCTCACGTCCGGAGACAATGTAATGTTCATCGGCCTTGGCGCCGGCCTCACCTGGGGCGGGGTGATATACCGGCTGCCCTGAATATGGTTTCGGCCATATAGAAGAAAAATAATAATTCCAAGCCGTTTGGAGAAAAAACATGAAAACACGTATCACAGAACTCCTGGGGATCCGGCACCCGATCATTCAGGGAGGCATGCACTATGTCGGATTTGCCGATTTGGCGGCAGCCGTTTCCAATGCCGGAGGACTCGGGATCATTACCGGGTTGACCCTGAAGACAGCGGAGGATCTGGCCAATGAAATTTCGCGGTGCCGGGAAATGACCGACCAGCCGTTCGGGGTAAACCTGACCTTCCTGCCCACGGTTAGTGCACCCGACTATCCTGGCTATGTCGACGCCATTGTGGAAAGCGGTGTGAAAATCGTGGAAACCGCCGGCCGCAATCCCCAGGCGTACGTGCCGAAGCTCAAAGACGCCGGAGTGAAGATCATCCACAAATGCACCTCTGTGCGCCACGCCCTGAAGGCGGAAAAGATCGGGTGCGATGCCGCATCGGTGGACGGGTTCGAGTGCGGCGGCCATCCGGGGGAGGATGATATTCCCAACATGATCCTGCTGCCGCGGGCGGCGGATGAACTGACGATCCCGTTTGTTGCCTCCGGCGGTATGGCGGATGCACGCAGCCTTGTTGCGTCGCTGGCCCTCGGCGCCGACGGCATCAATATGGGGACGCGCTTCATTGCCACAAAAGAAGCGCCCGTACATGACAAAGTAAAGCAGGCCATCCTATCCGCAACGGAGCTTGACACCCGCCTCGTGATGCGCCCCTTGAGAAACACCGAGCGCGTTCTAAATAATTCCGCCGTCGAGCGATTGCTGGAAAAAGAGCGGACCCTTGGCCGGGACATCGGGTTCGAGGACATCATTGACGAGGTGGCGGGGGTTTACCCAAAGGTCATGATGGACGGAGAAGTGGATGCCGGGGTATGGTCCTGCGGCATGGTGGCGGGCCTGATTCACGACATCCCCACCTGCCACGAACTCATCCAACGGATCATGTCTGAAGCGGACGCCCTCATTCGTGACCGTCTTGAAGGCATGTTGACTGAGACGCTCCCGGAATGATGGTCCCTGTTGCGTTCGTCGGTGGGTGAATAGTCAGTTTATTTAGTATCTGTCCGGAAATGGTAGATCTGGGTTGTAGTGTGATATCGGCAGTCTTGCCTTGTTCCTGCTGACCACAATATATTGTAGGAATGTTGTTTTGTATATTGTTTTCTTGTAATCAGATATTGGCAAGAGCACCAGAATTTTTGCAAGCCTTTTTTTAACCCATTTTT
>CAZWAE010000092.1:0-1934 GCA_964631805.1 uncultured Desulfobacteraceae bacterium
GAGCAGCCCCATCCCATGCTCTCCTCTTTGACGCCTGACCGGGCCAAGAAGGGAAAGGTGGTGTCCGCAGAAGCGGCCATCCGGGTCATTCGGGAGGGCGATACGATCGCCACGGGCGGTTTTGTGGGAATCGGGTTTCCCGAGGAGATGGCCATCGAGCTAGAGGCCTATTTTCTCGAAACGGGTCAACCGAAAAACCTGACCCTATTGTATGCCGCCGGTCAGGGGGACGGCGGGGAGCGGGGGCTCAACCACCTGGGTCATGAGGGACTGGTCAGGCGGGTAATCGGGGGCCATTGGGGCCTGGTGCCGAAACTGCAGAAGCTGGCCATGGACAACAAAATCGCCGCCTACAACCTTCCCCAGGGCGTCATCTCTCACATGTACCGGGATATCGCCGCCGGAAAACCCCGCACCATCACAACCGTCGGGCTTGGCACCTTCGTGGATCCCCGCAACGGCGGAGGGAAGATCAATCCGATCACTACGGAAGAGATCGTCGAACTGATCCGGTTCGACGGCAACGAATACCTGGCCTACAAAACACTGCCGATCAACGTCGCGCTGCTGCGGGGAACGACAGCGGATACCGACGGCAACATCACCATGGAAAAGGAAGCCCTGACCTTGGAAGCCCTTGCCATCGCAACGGCTGCCAAAAATTCCGGGGGGTTTGTTATCGTCCAGGTGGAAAGGATCGCACAGCCCGGTACCTTGAACGCCCGTCAGGTCAAGATACCCGGCATCATGGTGGATTGTGTGGTGGTGTCCCAACCGGAAAACCACTGGCAGACATTTGCCGAAAAATACAACCCCTCCTTCAGCAGCGAAGTCAAGATCCCCATTCAGTCCATCGAAACCATGGGGATGAGCGCCCGGAAGATCATTGCCAGAAGGGCCGCCTTTGAGTTGACGCCCAACGGCGTGGTCAACCTGGGAATCGGCATGCCCGAGGGGATATCGAGTATCGCCAATGAAGAGAAGATTCTCGATTATATCACCCTGACAGCGGAACCCGGTGTCATTGGCGGTCTGCCGGCGGGCGGGCTCAACTTCGGCGCTGCCACCAACACCCAGGCGGTCATCGATCAACCGTCTCAATTCGACTTCTACGACGGGGGTGGGCTGGATCTGGCCTTTCTCGGGCTGGCCCAGGCGGACCAGCACGGTAATCTCAACGTCAGTAAGTTTGGACCCAAGCTGGCCGGAGCCGGCGGATTCATCAACATCAGCCAGAATGCCCAAAAGGTCATATTCGTAGGCACTTTCACCGCCGGCGGCCTTGAGGTATCCGTGGACAGGGGCCGGCTCCGAATCGAAAAAGAGGGTAAAGTTCATAAATTTCTCGAGCAGGTGGAACATGTCACATTCAGCGGCAGATATGCCGTCGAAAAAAAACAGCCCGTCCTGTATGTCACCGAACGCTGCGTGTTTTCTTTGACGGTGGAGGGCATGGAATTGGTGGAGATTGCCCCGGGCGTGGATGTGGATCGGGATATCCTTGGAAAAATGGCCTTCAAACCAGTGATCCGCCATCCGCTGCAGATAATGGATCAACGGATCTTCCGTCCGGAACCCATGGGATTAAAAGCGGATCTTTTGACGGTGCCATTGGGAGACCGTTTGACCTACGAACCGGAAAAAAATCTGTTTTTCGTTAATTTTGAGGGGTTTTCCGTCAAAACACCCACGGACGTCCGGGAGGTGGAGGCAGCCGTAGAGCAGATCCTATCTCCTCTGAAGAAGAAGGTTTATACCATCGTCAACTACGATAATTTTTCCATCAACCCGGAACTTGTGGACGACTATACGGAAATGGTAAAATCTCTCGTGGAACGTTTCTATGCAAGGGTGACCCGCTATACCACCAGCACGTTTCTACGGATGAAAATCGGCGATGCCCTCAAAAAAAGGGATGTGGCGCCCCATATTTA
>CAZWAE010000092.1:2034-3576 GCA_964631805.1 uncultured Desulfobacteraceae bacterium
GGAGGTTCTATGAACATCGGATCCATTTTTTCAAGGCATGGCAGGTATCGGCCGAATCATCCGGCAGTGGTTTTCGAAGACCGCCGCCTGACGTGGCGGGAATACAATCGAAACATCAACCACCTGGCCAATGCAATGCTGCAGATGGGTATCGGAAAAGGGGACAAAGTGGCTACAATTCTTCCCAACTGCATGGAATTGCTGGAAACCTACTGGGCCGTTGCCAAAATCGGTGCCGTGGTGGTGCCACTGAGTACGTTGCTCCGGGCCGGTGCCATGAAAACCCTGCTTCAAAACTCCGACACGGTCATGGTGATCACCCGTAGCGAGTTTGTCGACGAACTTGATACCATCAGGGCAGACCTTAGCGCCATTAAGGCCGACCGCTGGATACTGACCGACCAGCCCGACGTGCCCGGCTACCGATTTTATGGAGAGATAACAGGGGCCGCCGGGGACGGCGAACCCCGGGGAATCCGCATCGTTGACAAAGATCCGTTCAACATCATGTACAGCAGCGGGACAACGGGCATGCCAAAAGGCATTGTTCACTCCCACTATGTCCGCTCCTGGTATGGTGCCGGCTTTGCATCCGCTTTTCGGATGACGCCGGAAAGCATCACCATGCATGCCGGCGCCATTGTGTTCAACGGCGCATTTGTCGATCTGATGCCCACCGTTTTTGTCGGCGCCACCTACATTTTGCTATCCCAGTTCGAGCCGGTCTCATACATCGAAACCATCGCCAGAGAGGGGGTAACCCACGTGATACTGGTGCCCGCCCAGATCATCGCCATGATGAATGCCCCGAATTTTTCACCCGATATACTGCAATCTTTGGAAATGATTCTGACTCTGGGCGCTCCTCTTCACATGGCCCACAAGGAGGCTTTGACAGAGGCGCTTCCCGGACGATTCTATGAACTCTATGGATTGACAGAGGGTTTTGTCACCGTTCTGGACAAAATGGATTATTTGGAAAAGCCCAAATCAGTGGGTGTCCCGTTGCCGCTGACGGAGATGAAAATTCTGGATGATACCGGAGTGGAAGTCGGTCCCGGAGAAGTCGGAGAGATTTGCGGCCGGGGTCCGCATCTGATGCCCGGATACTACAAACGGGATGATCTCACCGAAAATGCGGTGGTGGACGGATGGCTCCATTCCGGGGACATGGGGTCCGTGGATGAAGACGGCTTTCTATATCTGGTGGACCGAAAGAAGGACATGATCATCTCGGGGGGGGTTAACGTCTATCCTCGGGATATCGAAGAAATTGTGGTGAAGCATCCGGATGTCTGCGAAGCGGCCGTGTTCGGTATCCCCCATGATAAATGGGGTGAGACGCCCATTGCGGTGGTGACGCTGAATGAGGGAAGTTCCGTTGAATCGAAAGGGCTTCAGGACTGGATCAACGAAAAAGTGGAGGCAAAATTCCAGCGGGTATCAGAGGTGGTGGTGATCGACGCGTTTCCGCGCAATGTCGCCGGCAAGGTCCTGAAACGGGAGATGCGCAAACCCTACTGGGAGGGCCAAGACGGCAAC
>CAZWAE010000092.1:3676-12117 GCA_964631805.1 uncultured Desulfobacteraceae bacterium
GATATCGTACTTCTTCATTTTCTTGTACAGCAGGGTCCGGTGGATGCCCAGAATCCTGGCGGCCTTTGCCTTGTTGTTGCCCGCTTCATTCAAGGCAAAACGGATCGCCTCCTTTTCGGCCTTGGCCTGGACCTCTTTTAGGGGCACGTCGGAATTCCCGACAGGCCGGCCATCGGTCCGGTCCAGGTAAAACGGCAGATCATGCCGATGCACGGCGGTTCCTTCCAGGGATGCCAGGGTTCTTTCCAGAACGTTGCTTAGCTCCCGGACATTGCCCGGCCAGTCATACCGGACCAGGATTTTTTCAGCACCCCCATCGATCCGGAGTTCCAAAATGGTGGCTTCCTGAGCCAACCGGGCCATCAAATACCGGGCGATGGGCAGGATATCCGTACGGCGTTCCCGAAGGGGGGGGATATGCAGGGGAATCACGTTGAGACGATAAAAAAGGTCCTTGCGGAACCGGCCATCTCCCAGCATCTCCTCCAGATTCTGATTCGTTGCCGCCACCAGGCGGAAATCGGATCGAATGACGGCATTGCCCCCGACCCGCTCAAACTCCTTCTCCTCCAAAACACGCAGCAATTTGGGCTGCATCTCGATGGGAAGGTCCCCAATTTCATCCAGAAATACGGTCCCCCGATGCGCCAGCTCAAATTTCCCCGGTTTCCCGGCAGCCCTAGCTCCGGTGAATGCCCCTTTGTCATAACCGAAGAGCTCCGATTCGAGAAGGTCTTTGGGAATGGCGGCACAATTGATACGGACAAAAGGATAGATGTTGCGGGGGCTGGCATGGTGAATCGCCTGTGCGAAAAGCTCCTTCCCTGTCCCGCTTTCCCCGGTGATCAGCACGGGAAACTGGTTGGCAGTGGCCTTTAACGCTTCTTTCTTAAGCAGGGAGATCGCCCGGCTCCGGCCGATAATGTCCTCAAAGGTATATCGGGTTGACCGGAGGTTGATGAGTTCCTGCTCATAAAGCTTGACTTTGGATTCGAGCAGGGACAATCTGCTCGCGAGTTTTCTGACATCCTTGACGTCTTTGAACATCACCTGGCCGAACACTGCGATCACCTTCCCCTCCTCTATGATGGGGATTCGCTGGACCACCATGTTTTGCCCATTGACCCAGAGGGCTTGGTTGATCTCCGGGATCCCGGTCTCGGCCACGATGTGCATGCGGGTGTTTTCGAGCACATCGGTACAGTGCTTCCCGATCTGCTCCTCCGGAACCAGCCCGAGGTATTTCCCATACGGTTTGTTGAAATGGGTCACATATCCCTTGGCATCCGTTACCATGGAACCGTTGTGAATACTGTCGAAGATCTTCCGATACAGAGCAAGCTGTGCTTTGAGATCCTCCATTTCGGGTTGATCGGGTTCACTGCTCCGATTCGATTCACCACGGAAATGGGTGGATGACTGGCTGTGTTCGTTCATGGCGTATCTCCCCTGCGCCGAAGATTCCGGAAAAATTTCAAATTCTTCATGGAACCGGCTGAGATTTCAATTTTATTGGTATGACCATATTGGTTTGCAAGGCCTTATCTCAACAATGCATATAGTCAAGCAAGCGCAGTATCACATAGTTTTCAGTATATTACATTGCCATATGCGGGGTAATAATTTTCTTGACAAGCCCCAATAGGTTGCCGTATTTTTGGTAGTACCAATGTGCCATAGGGTTTGCTCTCTCTTTTGGTGCCTGTATCACAAGAGCGACATGTATATTTTTTGATACGCATTTAACGTGCGGTTGTCCACTCTTATATCGTTGGCCAGGCACTTTCCTCGGGGAAAAAGAGGCTACGCTAAAATTTTTTGAATTTATTTTATATAGTTATGTCTGAAATTGTTAATCATGCCCACAGAGATGCATTCTGGTTTCAAAATTGCATTGTGATTTGCCGGGCATATGGCATCATAAACAACTGGAGAATAAAACGTCGGATAAAACTTGATGGATATCCGTGAACCTGAAATTCAACGCGATGAGATCCTTGTGCTTCCCGACGACCAGTTCAGCCCGGACAATGTCTGCGTCGTCACCGGCGCCGGCACCGGCATCGGAAGGGCTGCCGCCATCGCCGCCGCCGCCAACAACCTCATGGTGGTGGGCCTCGATGTCAACGCTGCCGAAGGCCAGAAAACACAAAAGCTGGCCAGAGCCATGGGCGGGCAGATGATCTTCATCGAGACCGACCTCGCTGTGGACCACCATATCGAACATGCCGTGCGTGAGGCCGCAAAACTGGGGGCTATTAAGTTCCTGGCCAACATTGCCGGGATCCAGCATATCGAACCCATCAAGCACTTTCCCATGGAAAAATATGACGATATGCAACGCCTGATGCTGCGGGCGCCATTTTTTCTGTCCAAGCTGGTCTTTCCCCATATGGAAAAGAGCCGTGAAGGAACAGGTGTGATCGGGAACATGACATCGGCGCATGCCCACATCTGCACCCTCAACAAACCGGTCTATAACATCATGAAGTTCGGACTCCGGGCCCTTACCCAGTCCATTGCCGCTGAGGGTTTCGGAAAAATACGTTCGTTTTCGGTCAGCACGGGATACGTTAAGACAGCGCTCACATTGAACCGGATTCCCGTCAAGGCCAAGAAGCTCGGTATTACCCAGGAGGAGGTTGTCAGCGACGTGATGCTGGGGAACTCACGCATCAAAAGGATGATGACGCCCATCGAAGTGGCCAACCTTTTTCTCTTCGGTTTTTCCAGATTCGGCACCTACGTCAATGGCGGGGATCTCCTCTTCGATGGGGGAATGGTCCTGACGTATGCCGAGAAGAAACCCGAAAAAAAATCGGATAAAGCTTTGACAAATCACGGATAACGCTTCAGTCTGTAAAGGAGGTGATAGCCAGCCATCAGATCGGCCCAAAGCAAAGCAGCTTATTTCATAACCCCAATCCCCAAAAGGAGGTCGTCCATGAAAAATCGTAATTTGGTCAGAATATTGATTGCCCTGCTTGCCGTACTGTTTCTGGTATCCACGGCCACGCCGGTGGCCGCCAAGGAGAAAAAAGTACTTCTTAAAGTACCGATCTGCTTTTCAACGGCGCTCCCCGGCCTGGGTTCGTCCATTGTGGAACTCGCCGACCAGCTCAAGGCCGCCAGCGGTGGAAGTGTGGTCATGAAGGTTTACGAGCCCGGCAAACTGGTAGCCCCGTTCGAAATCCTCGATTCGGTGGCGGCCGGCAAGGTCAATGCCGGATATTATGCGTCCGGATACTGGGAAGGAAAGATGCCCGGCATTTCGCTCTTTACCGCCATCCCCTTCGGTCCGGAAGCCCCTGAATTCCTGGCCTGGATGTTTCGCGACGACGGCTTGAAACTCTACAATGAGTACTATAAAAAAAGCGGCTATGACGTATGGGCCATGCCGGCCTGTGTTTTGGCGCCGGAAACCGCCGGTTGGTTCAGCAAACCCATCAATTCAGTGGATGACCTGAAAGGGTTGCGTATGCGCTTCTTCGGCCTGGGCGGCAAAGTGATGGAAAAGCTCGGCGTATCCGTCAGCCTCCTGCCCGGCGGTGAAATCTTCCCCGCCCTGGAGAAAAAGGCTCTTGACGGCACCGAATTTTCCATGCCCGCCATCGATCAGAGGCTCGGTTTTTACAAAGTGGCCAAATACAACTACTTCCCGGGCTGGCACCAGCAGGCGACCTTCCTCAACCTGATGATCAACGGAAAGGTCTGGAGGGGAATGAGTGACAGCCAGCGCGCCCTCATCAAGATGGCCTGTATGGCCAATCTCACCAACACCCTGGCACACACGGAAGCCATCCAGGGTGCGGTGATAAAAGAAAACGAGGAAAAACGCGGCGTCAAGAACATGTACTGGTCCGATGAAATGCTCTCGTCGTTCGAGAAGGCCTGGGGAGAGGTCGCGGACGAAATGACCGCAAAGCATCCCCTGTTCAAGGAAGCCTATGATGATCTGCAGGCTTTCCGTAAAGATTATGCTTACTGGAGCAACCTCGGCTTTTTGCCACGGGGTAAAAAGTAGGACCAGGACCATTCGTCCCCAGGGGTTCGCAATTTCAGTGGGTGCCTTAAATATGAACCTGTTTTTACGCGAACCCTATAGAGCAGGGAGCCACATCTATTACGGCTCCCTGTTCCGGGCCGGTTGAATCGGAGTGATTCTTCATCGATTAGGAATATAGCCATGAATGATGTAGCCAAACCGGAACAAGTTCCGAACAAGTTTTGCGACGGGTTGGATGCCGTAACCCGCAACATTGGCCACGTGGTGATGTGGGCCAATTTTATCCTGATATTTGTCATTATTCTTCAGGTCGTTCTCCGATACGGGTTCGGTCAGGGTCTGGTGATCCTGGAGGAGATCCAGTGGCATCTTTACGCTATCGGCATCATGTTCGGTGCGTCTTACGCCATGATGCTAGATTCCCACATCCGGGTCGATATCATTCATGCGCGGCTTTCCGACAAATGGAAGCTCCGATGGGACCTGTTCGGCATCATTTTCCTGCTGATGCCGTTTATCATCGTCATTTTTCATCAGAGCCTCGATTTCGTCCATGAATCCTGGCGAGTCAACGAACGGTCCGACGCCCCCATGGGCCTGCCCTGGCGCTGGGCCATCAAGTCCGTGATACCCATCAGCTTCGGCCTGCTGTTCATCGCCACCGTCTCCCGAGTGATCCGCATTATCTCTCAGCTGAGGAGGTCCTGACATGGAATTCAACGATTATCTCGTCATTGCCATGTTTCTGACCTTTATCGGACTTCTGTTCACCGGATTTCCGATTGCCTGGGTGCTGGGTGGGGTCGGGTGCCTCTTTACCATGGTGGGTTACTATTCAGACATATACCTCGACACCATTACCGGGCTCGACTACCTGACTTTGGGGATGACCGTCAACCGGGTCTACAAATTCATGGACAACTGGGTGCTGGTGGCCCTGCCCATGTTCATCTTCATGGGGCTCATGCTGGACCGGTCCGGTATTGCCGAAAAACTGATGAAATCGATGCAGAACCTTTTCGGGAAAGTGCATGGCGGACTGGCGGTGACGGTAACCACCATCGGTATCATACTGGCGGCATCCACCGGCATCATCGGGGCCTCGGTGGTGCTCTTGGGATTGCTTTCCCTTCCGGCCATGCTCAAGCAGGGATACAGCAAAACCCTGGCCCTTGGAACCATCGCCAGTTCCGGAACCCTTGGGATATTGATCCCCCCCAGCATCATGCTGGTGATCATGGCAGACCAGTTGGGCCTGTCTGTCGGTGACCTTTTCATGGGTGCCGTGATACCGGGTGTGATCCTAGGTGGATTGTATATCGGATATATTCTGATCTATAGTCTCGTCAAACCGGATGTTGCTCCCCTGGATCCGGATCGACAACCCTTGCAATTGCGGATGATCTGGGATGTTTTTAAAAACATACTACCACCGGCTGCACTGATTTTTGCGGTGCTGGGCTCCATTTTTGCCGGTATTACCACCCCCACCGAGGCCAGCGGCGTGGGCGCGCTGGGCGCCACCATCCTGGCCGCCATCAATAAACGGTTGAACTTCAAGGTAATCGTTGAGGTGACCAAAGCCTGTTTCAATACCACGGCCTACATTTTCGCCATATTCCTGGGTGCGACCTGTTTCGCCCTGGTTTTGCGAAGCCTCGGCGGTGATGAGTTCATTGAACGGGTCCTCACCGGAATTCCCCTTGGCCCGCATGGCATCATGGCCGTCATTCTGGTCTCCATTTTCCTTATGGGTTTCTTCTTGGACTGGATCGAGATCACCCTGATCGTTCTGCCCCTGATCGCACCGGTCGTATCCTCCCTCGGCTTCGAAATCGACGGTCATGGCGTTGTGGATAACCCTGAACTGGTCTGGTTTGTCGTCCTGATCGCCGTCAGCCTGCAGACCTCTTTTCTCACACCTCCCGTTGGTTTTGCCCTGTTCTATCTCAAAGGGATCTGTCCACCGGAGATCGAACTCGTCGATATCTACAAAGGTGTCGTCCCTTTCATCATCCTGCAGCTCACCGGTTTGATACTGGTGGCCATCTGGCCCCAACTGGTCATCTGGCTGCCGTCCGTGGCCTATGGCCCATAAGGGTCGGGAGCCTGGGCCGGGAGCGCTTTAAATCCACCTGTTTTCGAGGATTTCGGCGGCGTTTATTTTTATCGCGTTCTCCTTAAGGTCGTCACACAATTGGTCACGGCCGATCCACCGACGTTGAACACCACACCGATCTCCGGCTGGCCTTTTTGCGGCGACACGCCGATGGGTTCCCCCACAAGCTGTTTGTAAGCCAGGGCATGCATGGAGGCGCCGGTGGCGCCCACAGGATGTCCCTTGGACTTCAAACCGCCGGACAGGTTGATGGGGCAATCATAGTCGGCGGTATACCGACCCTCCATGTAATCCCACCCGCCGCGGCCGTCTTCAGACAACCCCAGCGCCTCCGTGCAGAGAATCTGGTTGATGGTAAAACAATCGTGAACCTCGGCAAAGTCCACATCCCCGATGGAGATGCCCGATTCCTGGAAAGATTGTTTCACTGCCAGCTTCCCCGCGGTCAACTCGTACATGTTGGGCCGGACGTTTTCGGCCAGCCTTTCCGTGGTCATCCCGATGCCGGCTATTTCTACGGCCTTTACCCCGGATCCACCAGTTTCCCCGCTACGGGCCAATACCAGTGCCGCGGCACCGTCGGTCACCAGCGAGCAGTCATGCAGACGCAAAGGGGGCGCTATCATCGGGTTCCCGCCTTTCCCGCCGTCTGGAAGCGCCAGGATTTTTCCGGCGTCCATCAGCCCGAGACGGTCCGGCGGGCTGCCTTTTCCGAAATGGGCCAGGGGATTTTCAAGACCGTTCCGGTAGCACAACGCCGACACGGCAGCCAGCATCCGGGCCAGTTCCGCTTCGGAAAACCCGTATCGCGCCTGATAACCCTTGGCATATTCGGCAAAAAGCCCGGGAAATGTCATCCCCTTTGATCCTTCCGTGGGCCAGTGAGACGAGCAGGCCAGGGCGTGGGTCATCTCCCCGGTGCTTAAAAGATTCATCTTTTCCACCCCGATCACCAGCACCCGGTTGAACCGGCCGGACTCAATGCCGAAGATCGCGTTATAAAGCGCCACCGAAGAGGAGGCGCACGCGCCTTCGGTGCGCGTGGTGGGGAGAAACCGCAACGCTTCGGGTGCCACTTCCAGGCTCAAGGGGGCGACATGCTCCTGGTTGAGAAACATCGAAGGAGAACAGGATCCCACCCAGATGCCATCGATCTCTCCGGGGGATAGCCCGGCATCAGCCAAGGCGCCCCTCCCCGCCTCGGCCATCAACTCGTAATAAGATTTGGTATCCCTGACCTCCCCGGTTTCACGGTTCCGTTCCACAAACGCGCCGAACTGGGTGTTGTAGGCGCCGATAATGTTGACCTTGCTCATATTGTCCTCCTCTTTCAAAATAGCTGCTCATCATCTCAATCAATGCCCAGCAAATTTCATACCACTATTGCACGCGCCGTTGATACCCCCAAAAGGCGGCAATAGCGCCATTTATTGAAACCGTTGATGTTTCCATTAAAATCAGGCATAAGAAATTGTATTAATAATGCTACACACGGTGAATCGAATTGTTCTCGGGTTTCGGATCTGCGCCTGATCTCCTTTCAAACAGTTCGTGCAAACGGATTATGACCGGGTCAATGACAACCACTCTCATTCCGATAAAAAAAAGAGTCCCCCTGACAACCGGCCGATGGTATTTCAGATGTTTCACCGCCATGGCACTGTTTCTCACTCTATCCCTCACTGTCCGATGGAGCTATGCTCATCCGGGTGCTGTTCCGGAAACAGCCGTTCTCCCCGGTGCCGCCGCCCTT
The DNA here is from genome assembly GCA_964631805.1 of uncultured Desulfobacteraceae bacterium. GTDB lineage: Bacteria > Desulfobacterota > Desulfobacteria > Desulfobacterales > CAZWAE01 > CAZWAE01. The sequence goes on from CAZWAE010000092.1 coordinate 11,555, forward strand.
GTGAATCGGGTCTCGGAGAAATTGCATCCCATGGCCCTTTCCTTTGAGAAATCGGCGGGGATCGATGGCCGGACATTCGCCCTCTCCACAACGGGGTCGGACCCCGTTCGCCGATCCGTCGTACATACCGTCAGCCAGATCGGTCGGATGAAGGGCGTGTATAGTGTCATCATCTCTCGAAAGGGGAAACGGATTGCCGAAGAATATTTCCGTGAAGGCTATCGCGAGAAACCGCACAACCTCAAATCCGCTTCTAAAAGCCTCCTTTCCGCCCTGGTCGGCATTGCCGTGGAAGAGGGATTTTTCAAGCTGGACCAACCCATACGGGAGCTCTTGCCCTACGGAAAAATCTTTAAAGACCCCCGCAAGGCGCGCATCACCGTTCGCCACCTGCTGACCATGACTTCGGGCCTGGTCCCCACCAGCTACCAGACCTACAACGCCTGGATTTCGAAAAAAGACTGGGTAAAGGCCGCCCTGGATCGACCCATGGTGGCGGAACCCGGCGCCACGTTTCAATACAGCACGGGCAACACCCATATCCTCTCCGGGATTTTAACGGC
>CAZWAE010000092.1:12217-15107 GCA_964631805.1 uncultured Desulfobacteraceae bacterium
CTACGGATATCTCTGGTATACCCGCCCCGGCGGCACCGATGCCTTCACCGCCGTTGGCTTCGGCGGGCAGTATATATATGTATCCCCCCCTGACAATTGCGTCATTGTCATCATCTCGACCCTGGAATCCAAGGGGCGGGATTGGGAGAAAACCCTGTTTGACAAAATCCAGAACGGCATCTTGGACGGTTTTCGCGGCGGTGTGGGTGCGGATACGAAACCCCTTACCCCCTCTTTTACCGCTGTCAGCGACACCCGACAAGCCCTGGAGATGTCGGCTCAATCAGCGCCTCAACCGACTTCAACCGGCACCACCACCGCCAACGTGGTATTGAGAAAATCGCCGGGACCGGACGGCACTCGTCTTGAATTGGTACCGCTGGATTCGGAGGTCCCCATCTTCGAAACACGGAACCGGTGGGTCCGCATCCGGTACAAACAGAAGGAAGGATGGATCTTTGGCGCTTATGTGAACATCTCCGAACCGGTGGCAACCCTCCATGAAAAGGATACCGGGGCACTGCAAAGGGCCTGGACACTCGCCCGGTTGAACCTGCGCAGCGGTCCGGGAAAGACCCACGCCGTGGTGGCAACCTTAAAATCCGGATCACTTCTTCGGGTAAAAAATGAGAGTGGCAACTGGTTGAAAGTCCAGTCAAAGGGTCTTGAGGGATGGCTCCACTCCGATTATGTAAAGATGGCCAAACCGGAAAAACCGGTATTCTCGGCCACCGTCTCTTCGGAATCGGTAGAGATCCGTTCGGAGTCGCCACCGGTGCCCGTCATAGAAACTGTTGCTGCCGCGACTGTTGCACCGCCCGAGACACCCAGAAGGGTTCCGGCAACCACGGTTGAACCCCCGCCGCCTTCATCCGATTCGGCAATCAAGGCGCTTTCCGCCCGGATAAGCGTTCTTCAGGAAGGATTGGCTTCATACCAGGAGGCTGTTAAGCGATGGGAAACCCTTGCCCAAAAACTGTCTGAAGATTCGGTAACTTCCCGTTCCCTGCTGCTGTTGCTGAAAGAAAACCTGGCCTCGGTGGAAACGCAAGGCAGCACCTCGGCCCTTGAGTTGGCGTCAATGGTGGGAAAAATCGAGTCCCTAAGCCAGTCTTTAGAAAATATCCAGGGTCAGCTTGTAGCAAACAGCGCAGAAAGCGATACTCTTCGCCGCGATCTTACCAATTTCTCCCCCGGGTTTGAAACACTGAGGAACGGTCTCGCCGCAGCACTTCACGAGATCAGCCTTCTGAGGATGGCGCTCAAAGATGCAGAAAAAAATCGGGCGCAGTTAAAAGACGATCTGGAACAGCAGAATGAAACCGTGGCGATTCAGCATGCGCTGGTCACTCAATCCGAAAAAACACGGCTGATGCTCACCGGGGAGATGGCCCATGCCAAGGCGCAGATCCTCAAGATGGAAAGCGCCCTTGAAACCGCGTCACGGGAACGGGAACCACTCAAGGCTAATCTGGCGGCGCTGCAGGAAAGTGTAGCGGCACTTCGCGACAGCGCCATAGCAGCAGCGGCCTCCCGGGAAGAGTTCAAGAAGGAATTGACCGCCGCCAAAGCGCAGAGGGGTACACTCGATCGATCGGTCCAGACCGCACAGGCCGAACGAAACCAGCTCAAAGCCGACTTGGAAGCCCAGGACCGGATCATCGCCCAGCAACAGACCGCATTGCAACAATCGGATGAGTCGCGTACGGCGATGTCAATGGAGCTGGCATCCATCCGAAATGATGTCACAGAGGCCGGCAAGGCACATGACAACGTCAGAAAAAATCTCGAATCCGTCAACGTTCGGATCACCGAAATAGAACCGTCGCTACAGACCGCACAGGCCGAGCAGAATCAGCTCAAAGCGGATCTGGAGGCTCAGAAACGGGCCATCGAAGAGCAGAAGACCGGAATGTCAATGGAGCTGGCATCCATCCGAACCGATGTCACAGAGACCGGCAAGACACACGACAGCATCAGAAAAGATCTCGAATCCGCCAATAATCGAATTGCCGGAATGGTCCAGTCTCTTCAAACCGTACTAGGCGAACGGGACCGACTCAAAGCTGAACTGGAACACCAGAGGCAGTTGATCATCGGGCAGCGGGCCGAAATGGAAGAATCGGAAAAGAGACGCGCGGCGATGGCTCAGGACTTGTCTGCCATTCGCACCGAGGCCGCAGAAGCCGTCAAGGTGCGCGGCATCGTCAAAAAAGATCTTGAATCCGTCAACAAACGGATCACCGGAATGGCAAAGTCCCTCGAGGCGGCACTCGTCGAAAGGGATCAGCTCAGGACCGAACTGAAACGACAGGACCAGGTTATTGCCGGGCAGCAGGCAGGGATGGAAGCATCGGAGAAGGCACGCGCGGCTATGGTAGAGGAGCTGGCGGCCATCCGCAGCGATGCCTCGGTGGCAGGCAAGACGCGCGACACCGTTAAGAAGGATCTTCAATCCGTCAACGACCGGGTTACCGGCATGGTTCAGTCCTTGCAGACCGCACAGGCCAAACGGGACCAGCTTCGGGCGGGACTGGAAAGCCAGAATCGGGCCATCAACCGGCAGCAGGCCGGGATAGAACAATCCGAAAAAGCACGATCGGCACTGGTTGAGGAACTGGCGGCGGTCCGTAGCGAAGCCGCAGAATCTGGAAAGACGCGGGAAATCCTTAAAAAGGATCTCGAATCCATCAACGCCCGGGTAACCGGTCTGGGGCAATCCCTTAAGACCTCGCAGACCGAACGGAATCAACTCAAAGCCAAATTGGAAGACCAGAATCAAATCCTCGCCGGACAACAGGCCGGGATGGAAAAAGCGGGTAAAGAACGCTCTGTGCTTGTCAAAGATCTCGCCCTCCTCCGCAAAGAAACGACTGCGGCTGCGGCGACC
>CAZWAE010000093.1:0-15066 GCA_964631805.1 uncultured Desulfobacteraceae bacterium
AAACTCAAATTGGAAAAGGCCTTTGTGGATATCGGCTATCCGGAGGCATGGTAGGCGATGACCCTCAATTTCCGTCCCATCTCCCTATCCGAGCAAGCGGCATATCGAGAACGGTTGCAGCAAAGCGCTACCCGATTGTCCGACTACAGTTTTATCAACCTTTGGGGCTGGGCCGAAGAACACGGTCTGGAGTGGGCCTGGTCGGACCCGCTGGTCTGGATCCGGCAGACCCGGCCGATACCTTCCTTCTGGGCTCCAGTGGGTCCCACGGACGGCATCGATTGGAAAAATGAGTTCAACCATCATCTTCCCGTGGGAACCCGTTTTACAAGGGTTTCCGGTCACCTTGCCCATGTCTGGGGAAAAATTTTTGGAAACCGCATTACCGTCGGGGACGCCCGGGAACACTGGGATTACCTTTACGATACAAAAGAATTGGTCTCCCTCAGCGGCAGACGTTTCCATAAAAAGAAAAATCTATTGAACCAGTTCAAAAAGAAATATGAATACCGGTACCGGCAGTTCGGCCCTGAGATGATCGCTCATGCCCTGGGGATGCAGAAAGACTGGTGTACTTGGCGGGACTGTGAATCGTCCCAGGCCCTTGCTTCCGAAAACCGGGTGATACCACGGGTACTGGAAAGTTGGGACGCGCTTTCGGGGATCACAGGCGGTGCGCTGTTCACGGACAAAGAAATGGTCGCTTACACCATTGCGGAGGATCTTTTGGACCAAACCCTCCTGATTCATTTCGAAAAGGGCAACCATGAAACCAAAGGTGTGTACCAGGCCATCAACCAGATGTTTCTCGAACATCATGCGGATGATTTCAAATGGGTCAACCGGGAACAGGACTTGGGAGACCCGGGACTTCGAAAGGCAAAATTATCTTATCATCCAATTGAATTTATAGAAAAATTCACGGTAACTTTCGAATAATAATCTCTCTGAAGCCGACTGTGTGACATTGACGCATCATCGATGACCCTTTTCGACCCGGGGATCAAAAGGCCTTTATCCCTGCCACCGGTAGTGTCTCAGAATCGAAGTCCGATCACATGAAATGAGACACTTCCAACAGAACGTGTGAGATGAATAGATGGCAAAACGAAGATTGCCGGCTGGAAATGGACGATTATGGGTTTTTGTGAAAAACATCAGGACCGGGAAACAAGCTACCGGTGTATGAAATATCAGATCTATATGTGTGCTGCGTGCAGACACTGCCGGGACAGAGAGATCTACTGCAAATTCCGTTCAGAGTGCACCATCCACTATATGGAAAAAACGGAAATCAAAAAGACGATAGGTTAAAAAAACATGGACCAGACAAATTTTGACATCATCATATTCGGAACCGGCCCGGCAGGACTGCAGGCCGCCATCCACGCCGCGAGAGCCAAAGCATCGGTTTTAATAATGGGCAGGAAACACAAATCCAGCCTTTATAGGGCCCATGTGGAAAACTACTGCTGCCTCACCGGCGTCTCCGGGGAGGAATTGCTCACCCAGGGGGCGGCCCAGGCAGAAGACTCCGGGGCTATTTTTCTACATGAAGATGTGATCAAAACCGCCATGGAAAAGTACCGGTTCGTCATCACGACGGAAAGCGGCCGGATCCTGAATGCGAGGGCGCTTATCCTGGCCATGGGCATTACCCGAAACCGCCTGGGGGTACCCGGTGAGAAACAGCATATCGGCACCGGCGTCAGCTATTGCGTCGATTGTGATGCCAACTTCTACAAAGGCGAAGAGGTCGCTATCGTCGGCAATGAATCGGCGGCGGTATCCGGTGCCCTGACGCTCCTTTTTTATGCAAAAAAAGTTCATCTCATCGCAGAGCGTCTGCAGGTGACCGATGTTCTGTCGCACCAATTGGCGGCTTCGGACGTAACGGTTCACATGGGAAGGAAGGTAAAGGCGATTACCGGCGGAGACAAGGTGGAAGGTCTTTTGATGGATGACGGTACGGAACTTACGATCAGCGGTATCTTCATCGAGAAAGGGGCCAAAGGTGCCGTGGAATTGGCGGCAACGCTGGGCGTTGCCCTTGACGATGAACACTTTCGATATATTCCGACCAACAAGCAGCAGGAAACCAATATCAAGGGGCTATATGCTGCCGGTGACATCTGCGGTCCGCCCTGGCAGATGGCCAAAGCCGTCGGTGAAGGATGTATCGCAGGTCTTTCCGCCGCCAAGTATGTCAAAAAAAACCGGTAACCTGCGATGACGATTCCCCGGACATGAAAAATATGGCACGAATTTTGAATTATTTTTGTAGAAAAAGAGATTCGGTTCTCCCGTGATCGATTGATGGCAAGGCCAAAACACTTCTTTCAACCGTCACAGGGTCATGGGAACCGGCAACATTCAGGATCATAATCACTATTGGAAATAGTCTTTTACCCATACCATCAACGATAAGGAGTTCATCATGAGCGTACTGGTTACACAACAAGCCCCGGATTTTACAGCCCCTGCCGTACTGGCTGACGGAACCATCGAAGACAATTTCACGCTTTCCGCTTTGCGGGGAAAATATGTCGTCCTCTTTTTCTATCCGCTGGATTTTACCTTTGTCTGTCCCACAGAGATCATCGCCCACGATAAAAGGATCGAACAGTTCAGAGAAAAGGGTGTAGAGGTGGTCGGTGTATCCATCGATTCCCAGTTCACCCACTTTGCATGGAGAAACACCGGTGTAAACGAAGGGGGGATCGGCCCGGTTCAGTTTCCCCTGGTCGCCGATGTCAAACATGAAATCACCCAGGCGTACGGCATCGAACATCCGGCTGGCGTCGCTTTCAGGGCCTCCTTTTTGATCGACAAGGAGGGAGTGGTGCAGCACCAGGTGGTAAACAACCTGCCGCTCGGCCGTAATGTTGACGAGATGCTGCGGCTGGTGGACGCGCTCCAGTTTTCCGAGGAGTACGGCGAGGTCTGCCCGGCCGGTTGGCAAAAGGGCGAGGCAGGGATGAAGCCCACTGCCGACGGTGTGGCATCCTACCTGTCATCAAATGCGGAAAAACTATGATATTAGCCATTGGATAGATCAACGTGAGACAGGGTGTCTCAAAAAAATGCTTTCGAGACACCCAACCTGATAATCGCTGACGGTACAATAGAGGGACCGAAACAAAATGGAACATCAAAAAGTAACGCTTTTCAAACCATACCCCTTCTATGAGGGACAGAAAATCAACATCCAGGAAGGTCCCAGAAAAGGGGACTGGGAGGTGGCCGGCATCACCGAACGCAAAGTAAAGCTGCGCTGCCCCATCAGCCACAAGGAATTTGAATGGAACCGTTTCTGTTATGTCGTGGAGGAAACGGCCGATGCTAAATGGCCGCAGGAGGGTTGAAATCGAAGCAAATCCGGAAGATGACCGACGATGATTAAGCCATATATCAAACAAATGGTTCCGTGCTCGACGCTCCGGGGACTCAGGTCATGAAAAAAGACCCGATGGCACCAGGCAAAGCGGTAAGCGACCCATCTCTGTGGGTGGATCGCTACGGGGATTACCTGTACGGTTTCGCCCTTCGCAGGATACCGGACCCGACCACTGCGCAGGATCTGGTGCAGGAGACTTTTCTCGCTGCCCTGAAATCAAAAGCGAATTTCAAGGGACATTCTTCCAGGAAAACATGGATGATCGGAATTCTCAAACACAAGTTGATCGACCATCTCCGGAAAAAATACCGTGAAACAACTTGGGAGGACCCCGATGCAGCACTCAAAAATGAGGATCAACTCTTCGACGCCAACGGCAAATGGGACGTGAAACCGGCGAAATGGGCCGCCAATCCCCAGGACCTATACGAGCAGAAAGCCTTTATGGAAGCCGTTTTACTGTGTATCCATGCCCTCCCCCGGCGTCTTGGGGATGCATTCACCCTGAGAGAACTGGAGGGTTCGACTACGGACCAAATTTGTAAGATACTCGGCATCAGTGCGACCAATTGCTATGTGATGCTCCACCGTGCCCGATCGATGATCAGGCGCTGTCTTGAAAAAAGCTGGTTCAATGACAAGGAATCTTCATGAACCTTTGGATATTCAACTGTAAAGATGTGAGCTATAAGGTGTCCCAATCGATGGATCGTTCCTTGCCACTACTGGATAGGATGGGAATCAGGTTCCACATCATGATGTGCGACATATGCGCCCGGTACCGGAAGCAGCTTTTGTTTTTGCGCAATGCGCTCCGATTCAATGAAAATCGCGAAGATGAGGCAGAACCGGTGGTGCCGTTGCCCGACGATGCCAGGGCGCGGATGAAAAAGCGGCTGGCCGGAGGCGACGATTCATCCGCTGCCTGAAGTTTTTTTTACATGTAAGGTTTATCTCTCCTTGTCGACTCATCATCAATAGCAGGTCTGCCGATTCACCGGATTATCCGGCAACAACGCACCGGTAAGCATCCGGCGGCAGCTAATTCTCAGGAGGATATGATGGTGACTCGAATCCGATTTAACGCATGTATTTTGGCGGTGCTTACCAGCATTATAGTGGCCCAGATATCCTTTGCCAGGGTCTTACATAAGGAGGGCCGGACCTTTATTGTAGACAGAACCGGCCGGCAGTGGGACGTTGGTCAGGCAAAAAAACTGGGCTTCAGGCCGGAAGGCTTTCAGTTCGGCATCGGAATGAACGCATTTACCACGCTGGATGATGGCGATTTAGCTGATGGCGGCGCCGTCGGGGAATCGAACCGGCGGGTGATCGGTGTGGTGGACGGGAAAACGGCCCATGCCTATGCCGTCGACAAGTTGCGGCATCATGAAATCGCCAACACCTCTATCGGTTCCGATCCCATAACGGTTGGATACTGACCCCTTGTCAATTTAGCGGCTGTGTACAGCCGCCAAATCGATGGGCGCACTTTGACCCTTGCACCCTCGGGATGGACCTACAATTTCACTTTCGTTCTCTATGACCGGGAATCGGAAACGCTGTGGTACCCTTATAAAAAGGGGCTGATGGGAATCCAGGGGAAATATTACAAGCGCTGGCTGCCCGTTTTGCCTTCCACCGACACGAAATGGCGCAAATGGCGCAAGGATCATCCCGGCACGCTGATACTGGATTAGGATATGACGCTGATCACACGCACCACTTTTGCCATGGGTTTGATGCTGTCCCCGATGTTTCTGGCGATTTTCGGGAACACTTTGGGAGAAATGGGAAGCATATTTGTGGTCTTTGTCGTTATGGCTGCAGTGTTCCAGGTTTTCAACGCCCGTCTTTATTGTCAGGCGCTGCAATTGGAACCCCGCACCGGGAGTGAAGCCGTATTGATCGGAAGCGCGATGGGACCGATGGCCGGTTTTGTTTTTCCCATGTGCGCCCGGCTGGTGGTGGCGACTTCCCTTACCGCCAGTCTATTGTCCACCAGCGGATTTGTTTTCAATGAGGTGTTCGTCTACTGGTTTCCGAACTTCGGATTCGCATTTCTTCTGCTCGCCGCTCTTCTGGCCATCAACCTTGCCGGCAGAAAGGTGGCCGGTCGTTTTCAAGTCGGGTTTGTGGCGATGGCGGTGACGGGGTTGCTTATTCTTTCGTTCTGGGGTTTTTCAACATCTGGGAGAGCGCCTCTTCATGCACCCTCTTGGGATAACCTACAGGGCTTGCGGGCCGTTTTTATCGCCTTGATTCTATTTACCGGCGTGGACTTTTCACATCTGTCCTCCCCACCTTCAAATACACAACCACCGACAAAAGCGATGGTTTCAGCCATTGCCGCCGCTGCCGGTGTCTTCTGCCTGTGGGGAACAGCCACCCTTTTCAACACGTCACCCGAAAACCTGGCCGGCACCACGGTCCCTTACATGACCTCCGCCCGCCGAATTATGGGCCAGGAGGGCCGATTGATAATGGGCGGGGTCTTACTGGCGGGTACCTGCGCCGCGGTCAATGCCATTTTTATCAGCTCCGGACGTCTATTGACCCTCATGGTCGACCGTGGCTTTCCACCGGACAAACGGGTCAATCGTCATGGTCACTGGGGAACCGCCCGATTCCTTCCCGTACTGCTCCTGGCGGCCTCAACCGCCCTGCTCATGCTGGCCGGCGCAGCCGGTAGCCCGTTGCTGGAAATATTCGTCCATGCGGGACTCGTTTTCTGGATACTGAATTTTGCTGCGGTTCACTTCTCTGCCTGGCTTTTGGAAAAACGGCATCTTCGGTCATCGCTGGAGATCCATTCCGGTGCCAGCCTTTCACACCTTTTCTTTGCAGCCGTTTTGGTTTTCGGGTGTCTGGTTCTAATCGGTACCGACAGCCGAAGCAAGATGTTGCTTCTCTCCATGGCGGCCACGCTGGCCTCCATGGGGGTTTTGGCTTTTCTCCGGGACAGGGTTTCAAGGATTATAAATCGACTCTCCGACTCCGGTGGAGGCAGGCCTCAAATAATCGAAAAAAGGAGATTGATATGAAAAACAGACCAAAGATAAACCGGACCGCTGCCTGGGCCCTGGTCCTCCTTCTGGCCGGCGTTATCATGCTGAACACGGCGTGGGCGGATGTGCCCAAAATGACCATCGACACCCTCAAGGAAAAACTGGATGACCCGGAAATTGTGATCATCGACTCACGGGCGGGGACCGATTGGAAATCCAGTGAATTCAAAATCAAAGGCGCCGTCCGTGCCGCGCCGTCCGATTTCTCATCATGGGCCTCCAAATTTCCAAAGGATAAGACACTGGTACTTTACTGCGCCTGACCCAGCGAATACACCAGTGCCGGTCTGGCACAGAAACTGATGGGAATCGGATATACCAAGGTTTACGCCCTAAAGGGCGGCTGGCGGGAATGGTTCAGATCGAAATACCCGGTGGAGGAAAAATAGGTTGTGCAACGAAACCATATAACATATTATTGTCATTGATAAAACATGACAAAGGAGACGGCTTAAGTGGAAACTTACTACAAACCGGAAGATCTTCCTAAATTTGAACAGATCGGTAAAGAAGCCCCCGAACTGGCGAAAAAGTTTTTTGAATACTACGGCGCTGTTTTTGACGAAGGAGAGTTAACGGAACGGGAAAAAGCCTTGATCGCACTGGCGGTGGCCCATACCGTCCAGTGCCCCTACTGCATCGATGCCTATACCCAGGCATGTCTTGAAAAGGGATCCAACCTGGCGGAGATGACCGAGGCAGTTCACGTGGTGACGGCGATTCGCGGTGGGGCATCCCTTGTGCACGGGGTCCAGATGCGGACCATTGCTGAAAAGCTGTCCATGTAACAGAGAGGTCGCGATGCTGGAAAGAAATTCATCAAATGAACCCGAAAAAAACCTCAACATCGATCCTTTTAACCTGACTCTGTCCAGCCATGGCCTGAAACTGAAACGGGCAGTAACCCAAACCCTTCAGGTGAATGTAGGCGCTCTTTGCAACCAAACCTGCAAACACTGCCATCTGGACGCCGGGCCGGGTCGAACGGACATCATGGATCCGGGCACTGTTGATGCCATTGCCGAATACGCCAAACGCAATCCGTTTGAAGTGATCGACGTCACGGGGGGGGCTCCCGAGCTGAATCCCCATATCCGCCTCATTATCGAAAAGCTGGCCCCCCTGGCCCCCCGGTTGATGCTGCGCTCCAATCTGACCGCCCTGCACCGAAAGAAGCTAAAGCCGCTTCTGGAACTGCTGGTATCCAAAGGCGTCGTAATTGTGGCCTCTCTGCCATCCCTCAATAACACCCAGACCGATTCACAACGCGGGGAGGGTGTATTTCAGGTCAACATCGAGATGCTGAAAGAATTGAACCGGTTGGGATACGGCCGGTCCGAGAAGCTGGAGCTGGACCTGGTGTCTAATCCCACAGGTGCTTTTATGGCGCCCTCCCAGGCCCAGACGGAAACCCGCTTTCGCCGGATTCTGGAAAGAAAATGGGGGATCGTTTTCAACAACCTGTATAACTTTGCCAACGTTCCCCTTGGAAGATTCCGCCGGTGGCTCATCTCCACCGATAACCTCAACGGTTATCTTGAAAAACTGGCATCGGCCTTTAATCCCTGTTCGGTGGAAGGCGTTATGTGCCGAACCCTGATGTCGGTATCCTGGAACGGGTTTCTCTACGATTGTGATTTCAATCTGGCAAGGGACCTGCCCATGGGTGGCAAACAGATCCATATCTCCGAAATGGCGGGCCTGCCGGAGGTGGACTGCCCCATTGCGACTGCCGACCATTGTTACACCTGCACCGCCGGGGCGGGGTTTACATGAGGGGGCGCCATCGACGCTTGAGTTCAGGCAAAAACGGATCCGATAGCGGGCATTTGGAAATGGAACAACAGGTTCACTTTGACAATCATTTGGGAGAATCTCTCGCCGGGACGCTGCATCTGCCCGAAACGCCCTTTGATCGGGGTGTTGTGCTGGCGCATTGTTTTACCTGTTCCCGGCACACGACGCTTTTAAGAGAGATCGCTCGAGAGCTGGCAGCGGCGGGAATTGCAGCATTGCGTTTCGATTTTTCAGGCAACGGTCAGAGCGGCGGCGATTTTGCTCAATCCACCCATACGAAACAGATCGCGGAAGTCACCGCGGCTACGGACTTCTTATCCGAAAAGGGCGTACTGTGGCTGGGACTGGCAGGTCACAGCATGGGGGCTGTTGTTGCGTTGCTTGCTGCGGCACGCCTTAGCACGGTTCGGGCGGTTTGTTGCCTGGCCGGGCGCCTCTCGGGGATGGATGCGTCCCGGTATCTCACCCTCGACCAGCGAATCGAACTGGAACAATCGGGGAGGACCGCTTTCGTCAGCCGGGGGCGGGAACTCTTTCTGACCCTTGACTTTTTCAGCGATGCCGAAAAATTCGATCCTGCCGCCGATCTCCAGGGGCTGAAACCGCCGCTTCTGATCGTCCATGGGGATGCAGACGAAATCGTTCCGGTTTCGGAAGCTTATGGAGCCCATGCCCAAAAATCTGATGGTGGGAAACTGGCCATCATAGAGAATGCCGATCACATGTTCAGCAACCCGGTCCACCGTATTGCGATCTGCTCTACGGTGGTCGACTGGTTCAACCGTTGAAGGCGGGTGGACCGGAGATTGCAGCTTGAGAATGGAGTATTGAAAATGGAGATTCCTGAAACGCTGAATGCCGAGTTTATCGATACGCAGTACAAAAGGTGGAAGCATGAGCCCGGTTCCGTTTCCAGGGACTGGCAGTTTTTCTTCAGAGGTTTTGAAATTGCCGAAAATGGACAGGCACCGTTTGTCGATGGCCGAAACGAGGATCTGTCCCTGAAACAGGCACGTGTCGAGGCGCTCATTTACCGCTATCGGGATATCGGGCATCTGCTCGCCTGTATGGACCCTTTAACGGCATGCCCCACCGAACACCCCCTCCTGGATCTGGCCCAGTTCGACCTGGCACTTGAAGATCTCGACAGCGTTTTCTTCAAAAGATCCCCGAGCGGAAACGAAACCTACCCTTTAAAAGAGATTATCCGTTCCCTGAAAGAGACCTACTGCCGCAGCGTGGCGGTGGAGTACATGCATCTGCAGGATCCGGCAGAACGGGAGTGGCTCATGGGGAAAATGGAGCCGACGCGCAATCGGCCGCACCTCGCTCCCGAAGAAAAGCATAGTATCCTGAAAGATCTGATCGGCTCTGCCCGCTTTGAATCCTTTCTTAACAAGAAATATATCGGGGTCACCCGATTCTCCCTGGAGGGCGGGGATGCCCTTATTCCCCTGCTGCACGCATTATTGGAACGCGCGGCCACCGGTGGATGCCGGGAGGTGATCCTGGGTATGGCGCACCGGGGGAGGCTTAACGTCCAGGCCAACATATTAAATCGCCCCTATGAAGAGATTTTTTCAGAATTCGAGAGCTGCTATGAGCCGGCTCATCTCGTTGGTGCGGGGGACGTGAAATACCACAACGGTTTCTTAAATCATCTCGAACTCTCCGATGGCAACCGGGTGCAGGTGCTGCTGGTCAACAATCCCAGCCACCTGGAAGCGGTGAATCCCGTGGTGGAGGGCATTGCCCGTGCCCGTATCGATCTTGCCTCCGGAGATCCGCTGCATGTTATGCCGGTTTTGATTCACGGGGACGCGGCGTTTGCCGGCCAGGGGGTTGTTGCCGAAACCCTGAACATGTCCCAGCTCACCGGATACCGCACGGGCGGAACGGTCCACATCATCATCAACAACCAGATCGGGTATACCACCCTTCCCGAAGACGCCCGCTCCACCCGATACTCCACCGATGTCGCCAAAATGCTGATGGTGCCGATTTTCCATGTCCACGGCGAGGACTCCGAAGCAGTGGTGCAGGTCGCCCGGCTTGCCGCCGAATACCGCAGGAAATTCACAAAGGATGTGGTCATCGATCTGGTTTGCTACCGCCGTTACGGTCACAACGAGGGAGATGAGCCCTATTTTACCCAGCCCACCATGTATGCCCGCATCAAAAAGCGCCCCTCACTGGATCGAATCTATTCCCAGGCATTGGCTGAGGAAAAAATCCTGACCAGAAAAGAGATCGACGCCATGGCGCAAACGGTGGAAAAAGACCTTGAAGGTGCCTTCGATGAGGTCCACAACTCTTCGTGCCCATTCCCGGAGAACCGATATTTTCCGGAATGGGATGCCATCAAAACCGACTATTCCCATACCCCGGTCCAAACCCGCATGAACAAGCAGAAGCTGACCTCCCTTTCACGGCGTCTCAATCATATCCCGGAAGGTTTTACACCGCACCCCCGGCTGAAGGTCCTGTTGGAAAAACGCCTGAAAGCGGTGAAAGAGGATACCGGCATCGACTGGGCCAATGCCGAGTCCCTGGCCTTCGGGTCCCTTTTGACCGAGAAAACCCCCATCCGCCTCAGCGGCCAGGATGTGGGTCGCGGCACCTTCAGCCACAGGCATAGTGTCTTGACGGATCACAAGACCGGATCGGCATACGTCCCCCTGAACGCACTGGCAAAAGACCAGGCCCGGTTCGATGTCCACAACAGCCTGCTGGCCGAGTTCGCCGTACTGGGATTTGAATACGGGTACTCTGTTACGCGGCCCGACGTCCTGACTATCTGGGAAGCCCAGTTCGGCGATTTTGTCAACAACGCCCAATCGGTGATCGATCTTTTTATTGCCAGCGGTCAATCCAAGTGGCAGCGGCTTTCCGGTCTGGTGATGATGTTGCCCCACGGCTGGGAAGGGCTGGGACCTGAACACTCAAGCGCCAGGCCCGAACGGTTTCTACAGCTATGCGCCGAAGACAATATTCAGGTCTGCAATCTCTCAACACCGGCCCAGTATTTTCATCTGCTGCGCCGCCAGGTGAAAGCAGGCTACAGAAAACCCCTGATCCTGATGACACCCAAAAGCCTCCTGCGGCATCCCATGGCCGTGTCCGGGGTGGCGGATCTGACCCGGGGTACCTTCCAACCGGTGATCGATGACGGGAAGGCAGGAAAATCGGTCAAAAAGGTGATCTGCTGCAGCGGAAAGATCTACTATCAACTGTTTCAGCGACGGCAGGAATTGAAAAACAGGCAAATCGCCCTGATCCGGATCGAACAGTTGTATCCTTTCCCCGAATCGGAAATAAAACAGCTGGCTGCAAAATACAAAAAGGCCGAAAGGTGGCAGTGGGTCCAGGAGGAGCCTGAAAATATGGGGCCATGGCAGTTTATCAAGCCGCGCCTGGAAGCGCTGGTCGGCAAGCCGCTGTCCTATGTCGGACGGAAACCTGCGGCCAGTCCTGCGACCGGGTTTCCCAGAATCTATAAACAGCAGCAGGAGGGGATATCGGACGAGGCCATCGGCATCCTGGCATCTCCGTCCGTTTCGTAAGCAATCGCATGAACTTCATTGGATGATCGAGAGGAGCAATCATGGCTGTAGAAATCAAAATCCCGGGTGTGGGAGAATCGGTACAAGAGGCGGTTCTGGCGGAGTGGTTTAAACAGGATGGAGATCAGGTCCAAAAGGATGAACCGCTGTTTGTCATCGAAACCGACAAGGTCACGCTGGAGGTGGTGGCCGAAACCGGGGGGATTTTGAAGATCCTGGTCCAGGCGGGGGAAACGGTGGCTATCGGTGCCGTGGTGGGCACCTTGGATTCTTTAGGACAAACGGCGGCCGTCCCCGAAACCGAGCCGGAAACCAAAGCGGCAGAACCGTCCCCACTGCAGGAGGAGACGGCCGGACCGTCCCGGCCATCCGCCCCGCCGGCCCCACCATCGGCACCGGACGGTTTGGACCGGTTCCATCTGGCGCCATCGGTGCGGCGTCTGGTAGCCGAAAAGAAACTGAACCCTGCCGACATTCCGGGAACGGGCCCGGGCGGCCGTATCAGTAAGGGCGATGTTCTTTTGTATCTGGAACAGGCGCCCGCCGGCATCCCCGAACCCGAAGCGGCGCAGCCGGTCTGCGAGGGGCCGGCCCTTTCGGATGATGCGGCACTTGAAATCCGCAAACCGATGACCCCCATCCGGCGGCGGATTGCAGAACGTCTGCTCCAATCCAAACAGAACACCGCCATGCTGACCACCTTCAACGAAATCGACATGCTCCAGGCCATGACCATCCGGGGCCGGTACAAGGAACCGTTTCAAAAAAAACACGGGGTGTCCCTCGGTTTCATGTCCTTTTTCATAAAGGCCTGCGTGGAAGCGTTGAAGGAGATTCCGGAAATCAACGCTTTTATCGACGGGGATGATATACTTTACCACAACTACCAGCACATCGGTGTGGCCATCGGAACGGAAAAGGGTCTTGTGGTGCCGGTTATCCGCCATGCGGAAAAGATGTCTTTTGCGGAAATGGAGGCTGCCATTGTCCAGTATGTAAAAAAAATAAAGGACAACCGCTTGGAGCTGGCCGATCTCGAGGGGGGAACATTTACCGTCAGCAACGGCGGTGTTTACGGTTCTTTGCTGAGCACCCCCATCCTCAACATGCCCCAAAGCGGCATCCTGGGAATGCATAAAATCGAAAAACGCCCGGTGGTCATCGCGGATGAGATCGTCATCCGGCCCATGATGTACGTGGCACTGAGCTATGACCACCGCATTGTGGACGGGAAAGGGGCGGTGACTTTCCTCAAACGTGTCAAGGAATTTATCGAAAACCCTGAGCGCATTCTGTTGGAGGTTTGAATATGACATCAAAAGATCCCTACGATCTGATTATTATCGGCTCCGGCCCCGGCGGCTATGTGGCGGCAGTGCGGGCCTCCCAGCTGGGAATGAGAACCGCGATTATCGAAAAGGAGACCCGGTTGGGAGGGGTATGCCTCAACGTGGGCTGTATCCCCAGCAAGGCCCTGTTGGACTCTAGCGAATACTATCACCTGGCCAGGGAGAAACTGGCCGGACACGGTATCAAAACCGGCCGCGTGGCTCTTGACCTTCCGGTGATGATGGCCCGCAAAGAGGAAGTGGTGGCGGATCTGACCACCAACGTCCGCCGTTTGCTGGAGGGCCACAACATCGATATCATCCATGGCCGGGCCAGTGTCGGTGGACCCGGAACGGTCCATGTAAAAGAGGGGAAGAAGAAACCGGTTGAACTCAAAACGTCAAAGATCCTGCTGGCAACGGGGAGCGAACCGGTGGCGGTGCCCGGCCTGCCCTTCGACGGCAACCGCATCCTCGATTCAACCCGGGCGCTGGCACTGGAAAAGGTGCCCCGCACCCTCGGCATCGTCGGCGGCGGGTATATCGGTCTGGAGCTGGGATCCGTATGGGCACGCCTGGGGACACAGGTCACCGTGATCGAAATGCTGCCGAAGATCGCCACCACCCTGGACGGGCAGGTGGGACGGAAGCTGGAACGGCTGCTAAAAAAACAGGGTTTCACCTTTCATCTCAACACAAAGGTCGTGGAAGCCAAGGTCAATCCCCGATCCGTTCGCGTCCAACTGGCGGGAGTGAAAGGGGAAAAGTCGGTCTCATTCGAACGGCTTCTGGTGGCTGTCGGCAGACGGCCTCTCACGGAGGGTCTCGGGCTCGAAAAGGTGGGAATCGATACCGACCCGCAGACCGGAAGTATCCGGGTGGATGGGGCCTATCAGACCTCTGTAACGGGGATTTACGCCATCGGGGATCTGGTGCCCGGTCCCATGCTGGCCCACAAGGCCTCGGCCGAGGGGATCGCCGCAGTGGAAGTAATGGCCGGGCATGCCGGAGAGGTGAATTATGACACCATTCCATCGGTTGTGTACACCTGGCCGGAGGTGGCGTCGGTGGGGCTGACCGAAGAGCAGGCAAAGGAACGGGACATTCCCTATTGCAAGGGCACCTACCCTTTTCTCGGCGCCGGGCGCGCCCGCTGCATGGGGGAAACCGACGGTTTTGTAAAGGTGCTCGCCCACGGGAAAACCGATCGCGTGCTGGGTGTCCACATCATCGGCCCGAGGGCGGCGGACATGATCGCGGAATGCGTTTTGGCCATGGAGTTCGGCGCCAGCTCAGAGGACATCGCCCGGACCGTCCACGGCCACCCCACCTTCTCGGAAGCACTCCAGGAAGCGGCCATGGCCATCCGGAAATGTGCCATCTACGCGTCGTGACAGTTGGTTTGGGATTGAAGATTAGAATGCAACGACCTGTACAATAAAACCGTTGTACAAAATTTTTGCTGCAAATTAAGAGACGTTCGGCCGATTGGCGGATCGCGTGCGGAAAATTGGCACCTGAGGTCCGGAATCCGGCAAAGCAGGTTCTTGAAATGCTGGCGCCGGACATGGTTTGATAGGAAGATTCTGCAAAACCGGCCGGTCAGGTACCACCTATTGACCGGATTCGGCACACGGATGTAGTACCAAAAGCCCAAGTATACCACAATGTCTTACCTGAAAATCTATTTAATTTTCAGAATGTTATGGTGTTCTGAAAATTAACTCGCCAACCTCTTTCTTTTTCCCTTGACAAGTCCTATTAAAGTGGTAGGAAAGTTTCCTACTGGATAGGTAGGATATGTCCGGTGCGCACAATGGGAGTTGCGCGATCTCCTGCCGATTTAGACGAATCGGATAAAAACAGAAATTTGACAAGTTCGACAAATAAATGTGCTGTAGGACTCAACCAGA
>CAZWAE010000094.1:0-9989 GCA_964631805.1 uncultured Desulfobacteraceae bacterium
TCGAAAACCATCGCCTGGGGTGCTGGTATGAGCGGCAACTGGTGGATCTTTTCGATCGATCGTGAACCTATGAGTTTGCCTGGATATTCAGGATCAAAAAAACCGAGTAGAGCAGAACGGAAAGCAAGATGCCGAATCCGACTGTCATCGGCGTCAAGCGGAATGCGATCTGTGGATTGCAGATCATGGCGATAAAGCTGCCAGTCCATTTGGTGATTCGACGGTCCAGGAAAACGCCGAAAGTTAGAAGCGGCCCCTTACAGAAATTCAAGAATTGTCTTCCGGGGATCCGGACCAGCCAGTCCGTATCGAGGACATAGGATGCATGGCCCCGCACCAGTTTTCGCAGCAGCCAGAATCCCAGAAAAGAGAAGATGAACATCTGGGTGATGGAAAACACCCGGGTAATCGTAAATGGGACAAATTCCACCGGATAGGGAAGCATGTCATAGAGGATCTTTGGGTACACCCCCAAAAAGATACACAAAAAAGCCAAAATACCCATGCCCGCAAGCATGTGCTTCGGTGTGTTAAGTGCCGAATCTTTCAGGCGCTTGCGGATCTCCGGTGGCGGTTCATCCCGTCCCTGGAGCCATATGTTCCAGGGAAGTTTAAGCCCCGTATGCAGAAAGGTGCCCACGGTGGCGCCCTCGAGGAGCAGATAAATAATGGGTCTTTGAATGATTTCCGCAGCCTCGATGGTCATGGTTTTGCTGATAAAGCCGTTGAACAGCGGAAAGCCGGAGATGGAAAAACCGCCGATCATATAAAGCCAGAAAGAGATGGGCATATATTTATAGAGTCCACCCAGCTCGTTGAACTTGGTCGTCCCCACCACCGTTAGTACGCATCCGGCACCCATATACAGCAGCGCGTTATATATGATGTGGCACAGGGCGTGCGAGGCCGCACCATTCACCCCCATGGCGGTACCCATCCCCACGCCGGCCACCATATAGCCGATCTGGGAGATGATGTGATATGAACAGAGTCTTCTGCCGTCATTTTCCAAAACCGCCAGAAATAGGGCAAAAACCGCCTGTATGGCACCCATCCACATCAGCAGGGGGACACCGGAAAAGGTGGTGATTAAACAAAAAATAGCCGTTTTGGTCGTAAAAGCGGTCATATAAATCGAGCCGCTGGGAGTCGCTTCCGAGTAGGTGTCGGACAGCCAGGAGTGAAAGGGCGTTGTCGCCGCGTTGATCACGAAACCCAGCAGCATGAGATTGGAACCGATGAATTTCCCCCCCCAACCCCAGGGCATATGGGCAAATTCTATGGATCCACCCAGGTGGGTATGGATTAAAATACCGGCCAGAATGCAAACCCCGCTGAAATGGTGCCATACGATATATCGAATGGCAGCCCCCGCCGCTTTTTTCGTTCCGCGGAATAAAATCAGGAAGAATGGCGCCCATGACATGATTTCGAGGCAGAAAAAGAGAGTAAACAGATCCCCGGCAAAAACGGCACCCAGAGCACTGCCCACGTAGATCATCGCCGTGACATGTTCCCAGTCGTTTTTGACCCCCATGGCATAGATGTTCATGCAAAACGCCGCGATAACGTAAACATATCCGAACAGGAGGCTCATTTTGTTGATTCTGACGACATCAAGTGTGTAATGCAAAAACGGGACATTCCACTTGTGAAGGGCCTCGGGCCAGGGAGGGACGACCCCGAACAGACCCCTTGATGTTAAAATGAGGATAAGAAGCCCCATGAGGGGCAGCAGGAGGAAGTACGCCATTTTTGCCCGTCTCCAGGGAATAAATGGGATGGCCAATCCTCCGAAACCGATGACGATGCCGGGATGTATCCAGTCAACCAATGGGTGTACCCCTATTTTTGTTGATAGTAATCCTCATCCACTGAGATGAAAAACCCCATACCTTTGGCGATTAAAATGAGCAGCATGCAGCCGATGAGCCCGAACAGCGCAAAAAACTGCGGCAGGTACTGAAAAGGAAAATGGTAGTGAAAAACATGCGTGTTCAGCCAGTAAAAATCCAGAACCAGGCTCACGGCAAGGCAGAAAAAGTACAACCGCCAGAACATCTTTTTGGGATAGACTCTCAATTTATTCATGCTTACGGACCTCCGAAAATACTTTTCACGGCCGCCTGTGCAAGGGCGTAGATGTTCAACATGTTGGGAAAGAAACAGAATAAGATTGAAAAACCGGCCGTAATGGACAGGGGAACAATCATAAAGTGGTAAAGCGTATGCCGGTTTTCCATAAAAGGGGCCTTCAGGTCAACGGTTTCAACCGGTTCGGCACTGTCATGGGTAAGCATCTCGGTCACCGGCATCCTGCCGAAAAAGGCCGTTCGAATGACGGGGAAAAAATAGAGGACATCCAAAATTGAACCGGCAAAAATCACCGCCAAGAAAAGAAGGGTACCCGATTCAACGGCGCCCTGCGCGATATGCCATTTGCTGATAAACCCAGCCAGCGGCGGGGCGCCGCACATGCCGAACGCACCGATAATAAATGCACCGAAGGTGATCGGCATCGCCCTTCCCAATCCCGCCATCCGACTGATTTCCTTTTCCCCGACGATGGCAGCAATGGCGCCGGCGCATAAAAACAGTGTGATCTTCATAAAACCGTGGAACGGAATGTGAAGGATAGCGCCCGTGATGGCCATAGGGCTTAAAAGGGCGACACCCAATAGGATGAAGGAAAGCTGATTGATAGTGGAATAGGCCAGCATTCTTTTCAGGTTGTTCTGGCCGATGGCATACAGATTGGCCACGATGACGGTAATAGCGGCGATCAGGGCCAGAAGAAGCCCCAACCCGAGGACCTGCATCATCTCTATGCCGTAGATATGGCAAACCACCCGGATGATCCCGAACACGCCCGCCTTGACGACGGCCACCGCGTGCAGGAGCGCGCTGACGGGAGTGGGGGCGACCATGGCGGTGGGAAGCCATGAATGGATCGGCATCCAGGCGGCCTTTGCGAAACCGATTAAAAAGAAGAAAAAAAGGAGCTGCAAAGTAAGTTTGGAATCGGCATCCAAAGCCGGACTTAAAATCCCCCGGGGATTGAAATCGGTGGTCCCCACCAGGGTGTAGGTCATCAAAATTGCGATGAGGAAAAAGACCCCTCCGGTCAGCAGGTAGGCAAGGTATTTGTGCCCTGCTTTGATGGCCTCGGGCGATTCCTCGTGGGCAACCAAAGGATAGGTGGAAAGGGTCAGCACCTCATAAAAGATGAACAGGGTGACCAGATTCGCGGCCAGGGCGACACCTATGGCTCCCGACAAGGCCAGCGCGAACGAAAAGTAATACCGCGTCTGGGCATGCTCGTTCAGAACCCGCATATAGCCGATGGAGTAAATCGACACCACAAGCCACAGACACGACGAAGTGGTTGCGAAAACAAGACCCAGGGCATCGGCTTCAAAAGCGAAATCGATGTTGGGGAGAAGACGAAACCAGGCGAACCGGATCTGGCCGCCTGCCAATAAAACAGGAGGCATCGACAGCACGATATAGAAAAGGACCGCACCGCCCAGAAGGGTCCAGCCTTCCCTTACATTGGGCCGCCGGTTCGAAAATAGGATCAGCACGGCCACAACGGCGGGGCACGCAACCGCCCACACCGGCCGGTAGGCTATGGAAAAAAAGTCTGGCATCAATCGATCCACTGTTTGTTTAGATGCGCCATTTTACACGCCCAATGGGACGGTAAAGCGGATCACCTTGTCCAGGATGGCCTGGTTAAAAATTCCCACCAAAAAGATGGCAAGCACCATAAACAATGCGGGAATCAGCATGCTGACCGGGGCTTCACGTCGACTCGCGCCACGGAACGCTTTTCCCTGTCCGTGAACAAAGAGGCCCTTGTCCAGTATCCTGAAAAACAGGGCCACATTGACAAGTGTGCAGACCAGCAGGGCGGCAACGAAAGCCCACCGTCGGGCTTCTATGCCGCCCAGGAGCAGATACCATTTACTGAAAAACCCGCATGTCGGCGGTACCCCGATAACTGCCAGGGCACCCACGGTAAATACAAAAGCGGTGACGGGCATGGTTCTGAATATACCCTTGAAATCGGAGAGGCGGTGGCCGCCGTTTTGGTACATGATCATTCCCGCCACAAAAAAAAGACAGGCCATCATCAGGGCGTCGCTTACGATGTGAAACACCGCACCCTTCATAGCGGTGGCATTGGCCACCCCGAATCCCCCGATAATGTAACCGATTTCCGCGATGATGACGTAGGACATCATGCGCTTGTAATCGCTTTGAGACAAAGCCATGACGGCCCCGAAAAGGATGGCGATGGTCCCGGTCCAGACCATGACCTCCGTCACGGACAGCAGTGCAATGGAAAATTCCGCGCGGAAAACGGTAAATACCACCCGGAAGATAACGTATGCCATCACCTTCGTCATTAATGGCGCGACGATGGCACTGACCGCGGAAGGGGCGTAGGTGTAGGCATCCGGCAGCCATGCATGAAGGGGAAAAAGAGCTATTTTGATGCTCAGCCCGATTAATATAAATGTAAAGCCCGCGATAACCGTTTTGGACTGATAGATCTCCGGGAGCAATTTCGAGATGTCCGCCATGTTCAGCGAACCGGTGGCGATATACAGATAGCCAACCCCCAGAAGATAGAAACAGGCTCCCACCGTACCGATAATCACATATCGAAAACTGGCGTAAACGGCCTTCTTCTCCCCCATGGAGATGAGTGCGTAACCTGACAGGGAGGTGACTTCCAACAACACGAAAAGGTTGAACATGTCGCCTGTGATGCATATGCCCAACAGGCCGGTGATCATCAAAATATAAAGGCACCAAAAGAGGGTGGTTTTGTCCGGCAGTTCCCGTTCCACGCTTTTTTTGGCATGAAAGGCCGAAAGCAGGCCGATCCCTGAGATGAGAAGCAGCATGATCGCGTTAAGATGATCGATACGGTATTCGATACCCCATGGAGGAGGCCATCCTCCCAGCCAGTAATGAAAGGGGCCGAGGGTCGTTACCGATTGGAGAATCGCCGTCGCGGAAAAGAGGCAGACAGTCGTTGCGAAAACTGCCAGGGGGTATGCCATTTTCCTGTTCCACCATTCGCAAAGAAAGATGAGAAAGGAGGTCATCAGGGGAACAACAATGATGATGGCCGGAAACTGTGAACTCATGTTGAGGTTTGAATACCTTTCGCAATGCCGTTTGCTACAATATCTTGCGGATATCCGGATGGTGTTCGATCGTCTTGACAAACTGCTCGGTACGGATATCAAACCGTTTTTTCAGAATCACCAGAAGCCGCTGGCTTATGATATATCCCAGCGAATGATCCTGATCGAAAAGCGATTTAATCTTCTTTCCTCGAAACGAGTAAAGTTCGCTCGGTTCATCACAGACGGCATCAACGGTGTACTTTTCCCCATCCAACATGGACGACCATCCGAATGAATATCCCGGCCGAATGGCACTGACCGAGACGGTGATGTTGTCGGTGATGTTAAGTTCCATGAGCACTTTGCCCTTTTTGAGCATGAAAAACCGTTCCGCTTTTTCTCCCTGCCGGAAGATAAACTCCTTGTCGTCGAAAAGCAGAAGGTCGGTGATGGGCAAAAGCTTATCCAGCATCTCGTCGGAAAGGTACTGGAGCATCACGATCTGTTTTAAATCCTGTCTGGATATCATGATATCTTTTCTCCGCTTGTTAATTTACTTAAATAAGGAGCATTTCATTTGGCGGCAGATATGCCCCGAAAGTGAATGTCAATCGGTTTTTTTAAAAGATTCGCAGTCAATTGTGAACCCGGTGATGCCCATCCTCCTCCAACCTTTGCAGGATCTCGTCCTCCTCCAACGTTTCGAATTGACCGTATAATTTAATACACAACGCCAGGGCGACGCCCAGTGTCGCCACCGCCACCACAATGGCCGTGAGCATGAGAACGTGGGGTAGCGGATTGATGAAATGGATGGCTTGAACCATCGTGTGAATAGAATCGTGTTCGTGCCCGATGATTGGTATGGTCGCATCTTTTTTAGCTCCGATCGACACATAGAACAGAATAATGGCAGTCTGAAGGATGCTCAAACCAATGATTTTTTTCATCAAATTTTTTTTGATCGTGATACCATACAGCCCGATGATCATTAGAAGGATGTAGACCCACCAGTTGATTCTGGAGATGAAAATTGTCATGATCTCTTCCATACGCTATAATCCCTCGTCCTGTTTTCCAGCCGATGCCAGGTTATAATACAGCATCACCATGACCGCCATGACGGCAACCCCCACGCCGATTTCAACAAGCAGGATGCCGTGGGAGCGGGCACTGACCGGATCCACCCCGAAAAGGGCGGACAGCGCGCTGTAATCCAGGTAGTTGGCACCGTACAGCATGCAGAGGGTGCCTGTGAATGCGTAGATAAAAACACCCAGGGCGCAGAGAAATGCGATGACCCGTTCACTGATCCTTTTCAGGGCGGTTCTGAGATCGAAGCCGATGGCATACAGAATGAAAGACGCCCCCAGAATGACGCCCCCCTGGAATCCTCCCCCGGGGCTGTGATGTCCATGGGCGATAACATAAAGGGCGAAAAGCTGGATAAACGGAATGACTTTTCGACACGTCGTTTTTACAATAAGGTCATAGGGGGTCCAGGCCGTGTCGAGCTGCTCGAATTCGCAGGAATCATCCAGTAAGCTGCCGCCCTTTTTAATGTGCAGCGTAATGCCGGTGTCGATATGGCGGTAGATGCGGGATCGCGATTCGGCCTGTTTGAAGGTCCTCAATAGAAAGAGACAGGCGATGCCGGCTGTAAAAATCACGACGGTTTCGAACAGGGTGTCGTAGCTACGATAGTCCGCCAGAACAGCAGTGACGATATTGGGAACGGACGTTTCCTCAATCGTGTGTTCAATATAATGGGGGGACACATGCAGACTGGCCGGAGAGTCGGGATTCCCCCACAGGGGAAACTCAAGGGAACCGTACAGCAAAAGCCCCCCCAATACGCCGATCAGTATCAATCCAGTCGCTTTCAATCCCGGGTCCTCCTCGATGTCCGAAAGACCGCCGATAGAAAAAGAACCGTACTGATGCCGGCGCCTACGGATGCCTCGGTAAACGCCACGTCCACCGCGCCCATGATGGCCCACAGCAGACACATCATAAAACTGTATGCCCCGAACAGGATGGCGGCACTGAGCAGGTCCTTTACAGAGAGGGCGCCGATACCACAGACGACCACTATAAACAGGATGACGATTTCAATCTGCCAAATCATTCTTTTTTTCCCGGCTCCTTCTGCCAAGGCGTAAGCCCCGCCCTCACGCCGGCATCCACGATGGCATGGGTGGCGGTGGGGCTGGTAATAAAAACGAACACGACGATGAGAATAATCTTCAGGGCAGTGATAACGGACCCCAGCGTAAAGTCGCCGGCCGTATAGAGCGCCAGACCGCCCATGGCAGTCACCAACCCTGCTGTGTCCAATTTTCCGGCGGGATGCAGCCTGGAGTAGAAATCGGGAAAACGGATGATGCCCACCGCACCGCCGGCGAAAAAGAACAGGCCGGTTATCAGTAAAAGAACGACCACCGTGTTCATGGATCGGTCCTGTCTTCTGTTTTTTTTAAAGTTTTAATACGATAAATTATCATCGTCTCTTCGGTTCCTTCACTCCCGGAAGGATCAACCTCCGGGAGTCTTTCAATGAACAACGGGGGCTTATCGACGATGATGGTCCGCTCCCTCGTTATAAAGCCCCTTTTGCTTCTGGAAGTACCGCGCGGCCGCCAGCACCGCGATGAAATTGAGCATGGCGTAGGCCAGAGCGATATCCACGAACATATCGACCCGTCCGTAGATCAGTCCTATCAGAATCAACAGGGTCGTGGTTTTACTACCGATGGCGTTGACGCCTATCAGACGATCCAGGACCGTGGGCCCGAAAACCCCCCGATAAAGGGAAACCAGCATAAGAAGGCTCAGAAAAAGTCCGGCGTATAGAAAAAACTGATGCATCACTCTTTAAACACCTTTGCGATTCTTTGTTCCATTTCACCGGGGAGGTATCTACCCGATTTTTCATCGATGCAGTGAACAGTGTATTCGCCGAGCACACTCACAGAAACCGTGATGGTTCCGGGCGTCAGGGTAATGGAATTGGCAAAAGTGGTTCGTGAAATGTCGCTTTTTAATTGGCTGTCGAACGTGATCATCTTGGGATCGATGAGCTCAATCATTCTTGGATGAAACACCAGATAAAGAACATGGAGATTGGCTAAAAATATCTGATAAAGCAGCCAGGGGATGTAGCCGATGAAATGCACCCAGCAGCGAACGATATCCGGCCTGATTTTTAGGGGAAAGAGCAGATCGGCACTCAAGGCCGCCACCGCTAGGCAGGAACCGATACCCAGAAGAATGTGGAAGGGATCAAACCTTCCGGAGAAAATAACCCAAAAGAGTGCCATTATGCAAAATGTTATTGCAAATGCAATCCCTCGATCCCGCAGGGAGGTCGGGGTGCAGAGGGGGGAAGGGGATGCAACCACCTGGGGCTTTGATTCCTTGGAATGGGGATCTGGCGAAGACAGCATGATAAGCCTCACTTTGACCCTGATTTCGAAGGGAATGATCGGCAAGAGCGAGCCGGCATCCGTCTTAAGCGGCCAAACCCGTTATTCGGTTGGGAAAACCATCCCAGGATACGGGACATCGGTCCCGGCAGGTTAGCCGCTCATACGGGTGATTGGCGACAAATCCGCATCAACTCGAAATGATTTCATAGCTCGCCGATTTGTAACCCTTTATCTTTTGAATATGAAAGGTCAGTATACGGCTTTGATATTTTTCGGTATATTCTTTGAGCTTTTTCTTGGCATGTCGGAACTTCTTGCTCTGCAAATTGGTAATCAAGTTGCTGACATCTTTTGCCCGTCCTTCACAAATTATACTGGGGCCGTCTCCGATGAACACTTCCCACTCCCTGGCCACGATGATGCCCAACTCTTCGAGTAGAGGATAGAATTCGTCGTTGGTGAAACGGCCGTAATCCTCTTTCCGGTCGCTGATCAAATCCCACATTTGATTGAACTTGACCGTATCCTCGCGGACGTCGATGGAATAGGCATCTTTTTTCCCGGTTTTGATGAGGACCTTGGTTTTGTAATTTTTAACATAGTTGAGCAGCTGCGTTTTCAACTCCCGATATTTGGCATCTTTCAACGCCCTTTCCAGAAGATCCAGATCATTGCTGGTGCTCTCAAGGATGATTTCGCTGTAAGCCCCCACCAGCACTGACCAACCCGCCACCGCATGCATGCCCAGCTTGTTGACCCCCGGGATGAATTTTTTGATCATAAATTTGTTGTATTCATCGTTCCTGCCGGGGATAATTTCCCAATAGTGGTTCAGCTTGACTGTCATGAGAAGATCCTCCTACCCTAATCTAATAATGGTTCACTGCTTTCCTTTGATGAAAGGATTTTTCCCCTATCGCGCTCTCTTTCTGTCTGAGACAGATAAAAACATTGTACCGAATGTACGGAGATCACTGGTTACCTCCGCATCATTTTACTATGGTTTGGTATTTTTCAGGACTCCGAGTTGCCGCAATTAAAGCAAATGGGAGCCGCTGGATCGTTCCGGGAAGGACACCGTCTCGGGTCCTATTGGTCGAACACTCCGAA
Source organism: uncultured Desulfobacteraceae bacterium (assembly GCA_964631805.1). GTDB lineage: Bacteria > Desulfobacterota > Desulfobacteria > Desulfobacterales > CAZWAE01 > CAZWAE01. The sequence continues at coordinate 9,683 of CAZWAE010000094.1, forward strand.
GGAAGGATCGGATGAGGGCTGGCTGAAGGCATAAGCGGCTAGAATGCGAATTCCGATGTAACCCTTCGGTTGAATCACTATCTGAGGTACAGTCGCTGGTTGAACTCCGTTTAATTGTTAATATAAATATAACCCGATCTGAAACGAGTTGTCAACCAATGTGCGCTCGGTATTTATAAATTTATATGTTTTTTTAGATGGTTATGCTGCGAAATTTATTTCTTGTTCAGATCCGCCAAGGCCTTATCGATGGCTTTTTGAAATCCATCGAGGCTCCGGTTGTTCAGTTTCTGCCCATTGACGAAAA
>CAZWAE010000094.1:10089-15004 GCA_964631805.1 uncultured Desulfobacteraceae bacterium
CCAAAGGGGGGGTGTCCAGTTTCATGGTGCGCGCCATGTGCCACTCAAGCGCGTCAAGGTTTGGGGCGCTGCAAAACAGCATAAGAAGAAATATCGTTAGAAATGGCGGCGCCTTTTTTTTCATCGTGCTTCCTCCTCTTGATCAGGTTTAATCTGTTTTTATGTTGAGCAGATGTTGCCCTTCAATGACCCGTTATTCAGAATGGATATCTTGGAACCTTGCCGGCAATACATGCCATGGTTTTCGGATACTCTCTTATTTTTTGATATCGCTGAACCCACAAGGTAACCACCTAATGTTCGAATGTCATGTCCACAACAGCCGCATGACCCTTTAAAATGTAGGTACGATATCGCTTCACTTTTAGGGTTGTCCGCTGGGCCGTGCCAACAGTTCCTCGAATATTTCCTGCAAACCGGCATCCGGTTGTTGGGAGAGGCCGACTGCAATAAGATGGGCAGTGTAAGCCGCGGCGATGGAGGTGCCGGCATAGATACCGGGAGCGCCGTTATATCCCACGGGCAGTTTCGCGATTCCGGGAGCATATATCCTCACGAATTCGCCGTAATTTGAATTCTTCCACCGTTTACCGTCCGCTTCCAGAGCTCCGACCCCCACGACAGCGGGATATGCCGCCGGGTAGACCGGCTCTCCGGTTGGATCGTTGCCCGCCGAAGCGACGATGAAAAGGCCGGTGGATCGAGCCTTGCCTAAGGCTTTTTCGAGGAATTGGCTTCGTGCCGTTGATCCCCAGCTCAGGCTCATCACCCGGGCACCGGCGTTCAAGGCGAAATCGATGCTTTCCAGAATATGGAATGAAGATGTGTTCCCGTTTTCATCAAACACCTTTATCGGCACCACGGGGTTTAGTCCCTGAATACCCGTGAGAGCCCCTTGGGGATTCACTGTGCCCGATGCAATCAGCGCCATCTGGGTACCATGACCCATGGCATCCGAGATGGGATCACCAGGCGAAAAGATGTCCACCGATGCAATGACGGATGCCGCCAGATCCACATCCGGTCTCAGGCCGGAGTCCAACACTGCAACGGGAATGCCGCCGGTCATAGCCGAAATATCGGGCAATTCATCCGAGGATGCCGCCGATCCGGGTAGGGCAACAGGGGAGGGGATTCCATAGACCCAGTTCGGTTCAGCACCCGCCACTCCCTTGAATTTCGAAATGCGGTCTGCCAGGGCAGGTATGTCTGTCTCCACATTTACCCGAATCCGGTAAATACCGGTTCCCCGGTTCACGGAGATGACACGCCCGCCGATCTGCTTTACGATCTGTTGAAGAGCGGTTTCACCTAAACCCGGCAGTATTTTCAGGAGCAGTTCGTCCGCGACGAAAAAAGTCCCGTTATGCGGGTGAGCGGAAAGGTTCAGTGTTGTCGAAGAACCCAACGGTATTGCTTGTCCCGCCTTGCCAGGTTCGAAGATCCGGATTTCAGACAACCGATGCCCCGTTTCCCCCGATCCGGAACCTTTCTCCCAGACGAGTACGTGGCTGTAGGGACGGATCAGTTTTTCGAGGGCGCGTTGAACCTCTTCTCCCCTGAAATTGGCGGTGATGTGCGGATTGATACGGGGATCGATCTCTATTTTGATCCCCTGCCGGGCGATTTGACGCAAAATTTGCTGCAAGGGCATCCTGCTGGCCCGGACGGTCAAGGTATCATCGGAGAGATGTACTTCAAGCCCTGCTGCCCCACCGGGGATGAGCAGAAACGTAGTGAACATCATAAGAAAGGCAAACGGTTTTTTCATCATGGTTGACCGGATCTTTTTGCTTCATCCAGTACTTTTCGGACCTTTTGGGAAAGCTCGAAGATCGTGAATTTAAGACATACTCCTCGCAATCAGCGCTGCTCCGATGGCACCGTTGACCTGTGCATATTCGGATACCTCCACCTCCATTCCGATTTTATTCTCCAGCGCCTTGACCACTCCGATGTTCCGGGCGACACCGCCGGTCATCATCACCGGGGCATTCAATCCGACCCGGCCGGCCATGGCCACCACCCGGGAGCAGATTGACTCATGGATGCCGGCAATGATATTGGCGCGATCTTCACCGGTGGCGATCAGCGATATCACTTCCGATTCCGCAAACACCGTGCAGAGGCTGCTAATGGATGCCGGTGTTTCAGCCGAAAGGGACATATTGCCGAACTCGGTGAGGTCCACTTCCATGGCCCTTGCCATAACCTCTAAAAACCTTCCGGTGCCGGCCGCACATTTGTCATTCATGGCAAAATCGTTCACGCTGCCGGTGTCATCCACCGATATGGCCTTGCTGTCCTGTCCCCCGATGTCGATTATGGTTCGGATTCCTGGACTGAGGTGATGGGCGCCGGCCGCATGGCAGGTGATTTCCGTCACCGTCTTGTGAGCGAAGGCCACACTGTTCCTGCCGTACCCCGTGGCAATAATCTTTTCAATATCGGTTTCTTTCATTTCGCTTTCAGAAAGCATCTCATCGAAAAGCCGTCGTCCGGCACTCTTTGCATTGTATCCTGTTGAAATCGTTTTTGATAACAGCACTTCGCCGTTTTTTACAATGGCGCCTTTGGTGCTGATGGACCCCACGTCAACTCCCATGGTTATCATATTTACACTCCGTTCCGGTTGTTGCATCCTTTTGCGCGAACCCTAAAATCCTGTTAATGGGATGAAAATATCGAATATTCCGGCACGAGCGGATCCACCTGAGACCGCCCGCCTTTGAGTGACGGCATATCATCTCTGCCCATGGCTTGTCCAGTTGATAGCCGCTGCGTGACACGGGCGATACTTGTGGTGATGGTTGTCATGGGAGAAAGTGGGTTTGTAAGGGGAGGTTGGCGACGGATTCAAATTTCGGTATAATTTTTAATAAAGTAATCGAGCTGGATTTTCTGAAAGGGTGTTAATCTTCCGAATTTCACACTGCAGCGGCGTTTCTCCACATAGTTAAACGGCAGGTTTTCATCGATGGAATAATCGGAGACGAGTTCGACGGAAATATTTTGCAGGTGGAAGTCGTCATCGGAAAAATAGATCTCCACATTGTCCGTTTCGGATCCCTTTTCATCAAGGGGCACGTAAAAAAAGGAAAGTCCGGTTTCATTGATGTCGATGATCGGTCCCAGCCTCAAACCGTTGGTGATCACGGCAAAGGATCCCTCCTTGGCCAAGTATCGATGATTTTCCCTTTTTTCCGTGAATTGAGATATCTGTGTCATCCCTAAGATCACCGGGTGTCGAGAGTCATGGATTTGCCTGCGTGTCTCGAAGAAAAGGGCGGCCGGTGGATTGTTCAGCCGCCCTTTTCAATGGAGGGCGCAGGAATCGGAGATACAAACGAAAAGTTCGATTGTCTTTCCTGCGTGCCTCGTACATTAGGTTAAAAAAAAGATAAAATCAATGCTCGATTTTTGGCATGTAATATACGGATAATAATTACGTATAAGGTGGATTTCCTTGTGAGATAGGATAAAATTTATGTGTCTCCGGTCACTCTCAGCACCTCCTCGATGGTGGTGACACCCCCAAGGACCTTCCGGATGCCGTCCATCCGCAGGGTCACCATGCGCTGGGCCAGGGCGGCTTCCTTGATTTGATTCGAATCATAGGTTTTCAGAACCACGCTTTTCAAATGATCGGTCATCATCATAATTTCAAAGATGGCGATACGTCCGCGATAACCGGTGTTGAAACAGCTGGCACAGGCACCCGGACTGAACAGGGCGGCGCCTTCAGCTTGATCGATGGTGACGCCGATGCTTTCAAGAGATGCGATGTCCGGCGCCATGGGTTTCCTGCATTCCGAACAGAGGACGCGAACCAGTCGCTGGGCAAGCACCGCAAGGATGGAGGATGAAATTAAAAAGGGCTCAACCCCCAGATCCACCAGGCGTGTGATGGCCCCGGCGGAGTCGTTGGTATGGAGGGTGGAAAATACAAGATGTCCGGTGAGAGCCGACTGAACGGCGATTTCGGCGGTTTCCCCGTCTCGTATCTCCCCGATCAGGATAACGTCCGGATCCTGGCGGACGATGGACCTGAGTCCACGGGCAAAAGTCAGATCGATCTTGGGATTGACCTGGATCTGGCTGATGCCGTCCAGTTGATATTCGACGGGATCCTCGATGGTGATGATGTTGATATCCGGAGAGTGGATGGAGGAGAGCACTGCGTACAGCGTGGTGGTTTTGCCGCTGCCGGTGGGTCCGGTGACCAGGATGATTCCGTTGGGAGACTTGACCAGGGTTTCAATGGCGGCGAGTTTTTCCGGTTCCAGGCCGATGTCCGACAGCATCAGCAGCGAGGCGGATTTGTTGAGTAGTCTGAGCACGACGCGTTCCCCGTGGGAGGTGGGGATGGTGGAGACCCGGACGTCGATCTCCTTGTCTCCGATGCGAACGTCCATGCGGCCATCCTGGGGCAGCCGTTTTTCGGCGATGTTCATCTTCGCCATGACCTTGATTCTGGAGATCAATGCCTGCTGAATCCACTTGGGTGGGGAGAGCAGGTCATAGAGGATGCCGTCAACCCGGTATCGGACCTTGAAACTGTCCAGATAGGGTTCGATGTGGATGTCGCTGGCCCGGGCTTTGTTGGATTGTGAGATGATATGATTGACCAGCCGAATGATGGGTGCATCGCTGGCATCGTCGAGCAGATCCGACGTGGCGCCGTCGTCTCCGATGACGATGCTGCTGCTCTCCTCCATATCCTGGACCAGTTGTTCCGCAGAGTCCCTGACCAGATCGTAAGAGATGTTGATGGCGGACAGGATGGCGGCTCGGGTCGAAAATACCATGTCATAGCCATCCAGCCCTAATATTCTGACCAGATCGTCAAGGGCCTGGAAACAGGTGGGTGAATGGATGGCGATAATGGTTCTCTTTTCCCTGTCCGGCCGGCCGG
>CAZWAE010000095.1:0-14994 GCA_964631805.1 uncultured Desulfobacteraceae bacterium
GCCCAACGTGGATTACATACCGAAAGATTGACAACACCCCTTGAAATTTTGCACGCAAAAGCGGAATTAAACCGACAATAAAATGTATTGTCAAAAAAAAATAGGCCAATCCGAAGATTGGCCTAAATCCTTGAAAATATTGTGGTGGGCGATACTGGGTTTGAACCAGTGACTTCTACCGTGTGAAGGTAGCACTCTCCCGCTGAGTTAATCGCCCATATTTGAGCATGGCAGCTGAAAACACTCCAGTTGGTATAGAGGGTCGCCGTTTCTGCGTCAAGCTTTTTTTCCGTCGTCCTCTTCACTGTTTTGAGGGATAATTGTCTCGATGGGGTCTTCCGGTATGATGCCTTCCGGATGGTCCGAAACATCCCCATCCGTTTCGGATTTTCCAGTCAAATCTCCTTCTGATCCGCCATCATTCACCGGGTCCGAAACAACGGTATCGGAAGGGGCGTCACCTTCTGTTGGCGAATCCTGATCCGGCCCAGGGGTCTCGGCGGCCACCTCCTCTTCCACCGGCAGGAGTACGCCAAGTTCCGGCAGGGTTTCGCTCATCTCTTCGATCTCCTTGGGGGAGGGGAGATCTTTTAAATCCTTTAAATCGAAAACCTCCAGAAACATTTTAGTGGTGGCATAAATCAAGGGACGGCCGGGGATCTCCTTGCGGCCCAGGATCCGGATCAGTTTTCGTTCAAGAAGGGTGCGGAGAATACCGCCGCAGTCCACCCCCCGGATATGTTCGATGTCGCTGCGGATCACCGGTTGTTTGTAGGCGACAATGGCCAGGGTTTCCAGGGCCGGTTTGCTGAGTCTCGGTGCGCTGGGCTTGATCAATCGACGGATATACTTGTTGCACTCCGAGTGAGTGCGGAACTGATACCCGCCGGCCACTTCGCTGAGATAGAATCCCCCCCCGCGCAGCAGGAACTCTTCATGCAGGGTTCTCAGTGAATCCCGGATCTCTTGGGCATCCGCGCCGGTGACCACTTTTTTGATCCTGTCCACCGTCAGCGGTTCATTGGTGACAAACAGGAGGCTTTCGATGATATTTTTAATATTATCCGTCATTGATAAAACAAACGTATGATACCGGTTTGAACATGCTGGGTGATCCGTACCAGGCAGAGTTTGACCATTTCAAGCAATGCGAGAAAAGTCACGATAATTTCGCTTCTGTCCGCTGCCGATGAAAACAGTTCATCAAATGTCACCGAACCTTTTTCTTCCAGGATATCGACCATCTCGGAAATTTTGTCCTTGACCGAAATGGTGTCGGCGGATAGCTCCACCTTCTCTTCCGGTGTTACGTTGGCAAGAATTCTTTGAAACGCATCGATCAGTTCAAACAATCCCACCTTGATGATCTCATCGTCCTCTTCCTGAAGATAGGAATCCGTATCGGATTTTCGGGCAAATGTTTCATGTCCCAGAAGATCCCGTTCGGAAAGCAGCTCTGCGGCCGATTTCATATGCAGGTATTCCAACAGCGGGCCTGTGATGGCGGCCCTGGGATCCTCATCCTCTCCCTCGACTTCACCCTCGTGAACCGGAAGCAGCATTTTTGATTTGATCTGTGCCAGGGTGGCGGCCATGATCAGAAAATCACCGGCCAGATCGACGTTCATCGCCTGCATCCATTCCAGGTAAGCCAGGTATTGGTCGGTGATCAGGGCGATGGGAATATCGTAGATATCCACTTCGTTTTTTCGGATCAGATGGATGAGAAGGTCCATGGGACCTTCAAAAACACCGTCCAGCCTGACCTTGTATAGCATGTCCCGCCGGTTTCCGGACTGCCCGGCTGCTTTATCCCGGGGTGTTGGAGTCAATCTGCCACTCCCTTTTAAATTTTCATCAAATCGTGTACCGACGACATGGTTTCTCTTGCCACTGCCCTCGCCCGGTTGCATCCGTTGGTGATGATCTCTTCAACGAGATCCGGGCGGGCTTCATAGAATGCACGCTTTTCCCGGATCGGTTCGAGGTATCGAATCAGGTTTTCCGCCATCTGTTTCTTGCATTCCACGCATCCGATCTCCGCCACCCGGCATTCCCGGTTGACCCTTTCAACCATTTCCGTGTCACTGTAGAGTTTGTGAAAATCGAAAACATTGCAAATGTCCGGGTTGCCCGGATCCTTTTTCCGTTTCCGGTTTTCATCGGTGATCATCCGTGATGTCTTGGCCATGATCTCTTCGGGGGTGTCCGCCATGAAGATCGCGTTACCGTAGCTTTTGCTCATCTTGCGGCGGTCGAGGCCCAGAATCTTTGGTGTTTCCGTTAAAATCGCCTCGGGTTCCGGAAACAGATCTCCGTAAAGGTAGTTGAACCGGCGTGCGATCTCCCGAGTAATTTCGACATGGGGCACCTGGTCCACACCCACCGGGACGCCGTCCGCCCGGTAAATGATAATGTCCGCAGCCTGAAGCACCGGATACCCGAGAAATCCGAAGGTGGACAGGTCCTTGTTGCTCAGCTGGATGATCTGGTCCTTATACGTGGGATTTCTTTCCAACCATGGGACCGGAGTGATCATGGAAAGCAGGAGAAACAGTTCGGCATGCTCCTTGATCCTGGATTGGATGAAAAAGGTGCTTTTTTCCGGATCCAAACCCGCACTCATCCAGTCAATCAACAGATCCCGGACATATCCTGAAATATTGCCGGTATTTTCATAGTCACTGGTCAATGCGTGCCAATCCGCAACAAAATAAAAACACTCGTATTGGTCCTGCATCCGAATCCAGTTGGCCAAAGCCCCGTGAAGGTTCCCCAGGTGGAGGAGTCCTGTGGGCCTCATGCCGCTGAGCACTCGTTTTTTTCCCGTCATCTATATTTCTCCGTTACAGGTAATGAAGCAGTGATGCGGTCGCTTACCGACTACTGCAGATAATCTTTGACAAAGGCCTGTTCGTCCTTTTTCGTTTTCAACCGGCCGTTTAATTTTGCATCCAAAACCGCTTCCAGGATCTCCTTGTAGATCGGCCCGGGAGCCAGCCCCTTTTTCTTCAGATCTTTTCCGGTAATGGAGATCTCGGTAAACCTGAGCTGGGTGAAATACTGGGAGATGGCCCGCTTGATGGCTTTTTTCCGGGTTCCCGCCATCATGTACAGGATAAGTTCTGTTTTGAATCCGGACAGCTTCCGGTAAAGCCGGCTGTTGGTCAGTTGCCGGGTCCGTTCCAATCCCCAGAGAATGCGCTCGGCGTTGAACCGTTCCTGGCAGAGCAGCTTTCGATATCTGGGTGCCAATTCGAACCGGACGCAGATTCCCTCGGAGGTTTCCCGATCACAACTCCGGATCATCACCATAAAATAAACGGCCCACTTCATATAAGATTCTTCCAGAAAAAGCAAATCGTACCAGTCCAGCACCTTCTTAACGGAAGTGAGCAGCGCCGCCATTTTTTTGTTCATGCTGACGGTCGGGTGTATGACATGGAGAAGGTTGTAGTCCTGAAGTCTCATGAGGGCGGGAACCGGATTTTCCTCCGAGAGAATCAGGCGGAGTTCCGAAAAAACCCGCCGCCCGCTCAGACGTCTGAAAAAATCCATCTTAACCGCATTGTCGATGAGCCTGGCGGTCAATTTCCCGATGGTAAAACCGAAACGGCTCTCGAACCGTATCGCCCGGAACACTCGGGTGGGGTCCTCCACAAAGCTCAGGTTGTGAAGCACCCGGATGGCCTTTCCCTTGATATCTTTCTGGGCGGTGAAAAAATCGATCATGATGCCGAACCGTCCGGGATTCAGTTGAATGGACAGGGTATTCATGGTGAAGTCCCGGCGAAAAAGATCCAGTTTAATGGAACTCATCTCAACCGTCGGCAGGGCGGCCGGGAATTGGTAATACTCCATACGTGCGGAAGCGACATCCACTTTAAATCCATCCGGGAATGTGATGACCGCTGTTCCAAATTTTTCGTGGGTGTGGGTGCGGGCTCCCATGAGTTTTGAAAACTGCCGGGCAAACCCGATGCCATCCCCCTCGATGACGATATCCACATCCTCGTTGGGCCTGTAAAGGAACAGATCCCTGACAAATCCGCCGATTACATAAGCGTTGTTCCCGGTATCCTCAGCCGTTTTTCCAATCATTTCAAGGATGTTGAGGATGCGTTTTGACAATCGTTCCGTCATGAATTTGGAGACATTCCGGGTCCGGGCGCGGACCTCCTCCTTGAGCGGATCGGGTCGTTGTCCGGGAATATGCTTGGGCTGCCGGACCAGCGTGTTCAACAGATCGGTCCGTGTGATCACGCCTTTGATCTTTCCCTGTTTCCCTACCGGCAGCACCCGCTGTTTGTTTTCGATTATTTTTTCCTGAATCTCTTCGATATCGGCATCGGGTTCCACTGTCGCGATTTCAGTGGTCATATAATCCCGAACCGGCACATGGGACAGTTCGTGGAAAAGTGCTTTTTCGATCACCTGCCGTGTGATGTAGCCCAATAGGCGGGTGCTGTCCCCGACCCCTTCCGTCACCAGAAGTGCATTGATGTTATATCGCGTCAGCAGTTGTCCCGCCTCTTTGCAGAGGATGTCGGCCCCGACGGTGATAGCCGGCGCAGACATCAGGTCCCTGGCACTGCGTCGGGCCTTGACGTTGCTGTAAATCAACTGCATCAGGTTGTGCTCGATTTGGGTCAGCGTCATCCCTCGAACCGTGGCCGCCGCAGCGTGGGTATGCCCACCCCCGCCGAGGGGCTTGACAATACTCCCCACGTCCACTTCGGGGATACGGCTTCTGGCCACCACATAGATCTTATCTCCCATCCTGGCGATGGCAAGCAGGGCGTCGAGAGCTTCCATCCTCACCATTTTATGAACCAGGAAAGCAAAGTCGGTCACATATTTTTTCGTGCTGACGGAGGTGACCACCACCTCCACACCGTTGATATGGTAACGGGTGGATGCCTGGATCATATCATTGAGCAGCTTGACCTGTTCGGGCCCGATCTCCCGGGAGATCAGGTTGGAGACGATGTTCAGATTGGCCCCCTTGGAGAGCAGGTAGGCGGCAGCCCGAAAATCCTCTTCGGTGGTGGATGGGAAGGTGAAGGAACCGGTGTCCTCGTAGATCCCAAGACACATGACGGTGGCTTCATCGGGTGAGATATCGATCTCTTTTTCCCGTATCATCTTTGTAATGATCGTGACAGTTGCCCCGGTCTGCCGATTGATTTCAAACTGACCGGTAATATCGTTTGGCATGGCGGGGTGGTGGTCGTAAATATGGATCTCGATGGAAGGATCCTTAAGGAGCTCCGCCAGCTTTCCGATTCTGCCCGGTTGCCGTGTGTCCACCAGAACCAGACGCTTGACATCGGTAAAGGCGATATCTTTGATGTCGGCCATATTATAAAGGTAGACCATGGAATTGATGAAGAAATTCCTCAGGTTTTTCTCTTGTGAGCCGGGAAATACCACCAGGGCATCCTTGTAAAGCTTCTGGGCGGCAAGCAGGGACGCCATGGCATCAAAATCGGCATTGGTGTGGGTCGTGATGACCGTCAATGATTTGTTTTTCGTTTTCATACCATTTTAGCATACAAGTATCGTCAATGTGTTGCAAGATGCTTGATTTAATTGCATACGGGTATTGTTGTTTTTACCGGAATGTGCTATTAACTCTATGAAAATACACTGGTAAATTTGTATCGGTACGACAGGGCACGTGTTTGGCATAGATGATATGGGGATCTGAACCGGTTGGAATCGGTGGAATCGGATTTTGTTTTTCGAATCATATCCAACTGGGATTGTTGGATTTTCATCTTTTAGAGCGAATATATTCTGTACGCAAAAGAAGTGGTTTCGATGGAACCGGGAAGCGATTCGTTGTCACCTCTTCCCCGCTCCGGAGATAGGGAGGGATCATGCCGGTTTTTGTCTGGTCAGGAAAAAACGCAAAAGGCGTTAAACGGAAAGGGGAGATGGAAGCCCCCAGCGTTGAGTCGGTAAAAGCCAATCTCACCCGGCAGAAGCTTACGGACATCAAGATCAAGCCCAAACCAAAGGATCTTTTCGCGAATGTCTCATTCATGCAGCCGAAGGTCGTTCAGGCGGACATCATCCTATTCTGCCGGCAGTTTTCGACCATGATCGACGCGGGGCTTCCCATTATCCAGTGCCTTGACATCCTGCATACCCAGCAGGAAAACCCCACGTTCAAAAAAATGCTAAAGAAAATCAAGGAGGATGTGGAGGGCGGGCAGACCTTTGCCGACGCCCTTAAAAAATATCCGGATCAATTTGACGATCTGTTTGTCAACATGATTGCGGCCGGTGAAGCCGGCGGTATCCTGGATACTATTTTGCAGCGGCTTTCCGCCTATATGGAAAAGGCCGCCAAATTGAAATCCCAGGTCAAGGGCGCCATGACATATCCGGCGATCACCATGATTGTGGCGGTGATCGTGGTCGCGGTCATCATGGTGTTTGTCATCCCGGTGTTTGAAGAGATGTTCGCCGACTTCGGAAGCGCCCTTCCGGCGCCGACCCAGATCGTTGTGAACATGAGCCAGGCGATCCGCGACCATATCGGAAAGATGATCATCATTCTCATCCTGGGCGGTTTTGCGTTTAAGAAATTTTACAAAACGGAAAAGGGTCGGGCTATCGCCGACAGGGTGGCCCTGACACTGCCTATTTTCGGGGACCTTCTGCGAAAGGTTGCCGTGGCCAAGTTCACCCGTACCACCGGGACCATGCTCACCAGCGGCGTGTCCATTTTAGAGGCGCTTGAAATCGTCGCCAAAACGGCGGGGAACAAGACCGTTGAAGCAGCGGTCTACGATACCCGGTCCGGAATTACAGAAGGTCGCACCATGTCGGATCCACTGGGAGAAAGCGGGGTATTTCCCGCAATGGTATGCCAGATGATCTCGGTGGGGGAGTCCACCGGTGCGCTGGATAGCATGCTGATCAAAATCGCCGATTTTTACGATGAAGAGGTCGATCAGGCGGTGGAGAACCTGACGGCAGCCATTGAGCCGGTCATGATGGTGGTGATGGGTGTTGTCATCGGCGGCCTGGTGGTTTCCATGTACCTGCCGATCTTCAAAATGGCTGGGGCGGTGGGCGCCTAGCCGGATGCTGGTGATTCATCTCCGGTGTGATAGAGATTTGCCGGGACTTGCACGTAAATCCGATGCCTCTTCCGGTCGGTTCCCCGTGTTTCATCCACCGGCACACCATCTGGCGGTAACCGGTGGGGATGCTTTGCAGACGACCCCGCATCCGAAGCCATATCGTACCATTATTTCTTGCCACAGCCCTTATCGTACATGACCGACACTCAGACGACACCCGAGAGTGATTTTCGCAACAAACTGAAATGGTTGATGTTTTTTCGGGTTTTGTTCACCTCCCTGTTGCTGGGTTCCACCATCATCCTGCAACTGGCCAAGAGCCCCTCCCCTCTCGATGCCTCACTCCTGGTATTGTACGGTCTGATTGTCGGTGTTTTTGTCCTCTCTTTCATCTATTCCATTATGCTCCAGAGGGTTACCCGGGTACTCATTTTTTCCTACGTCCAGATCACCATCGACACCGGTGTCGTGTCCCTCATCATATTCGTTACTGGAAGTTTTTCCAGCATCTTCACGTTTCTTTATCTGGTTGTCATTACCTATTCGAGCCTGTTCCTCTTTCAGAGGGGGAGCCTGATTATTGCCGCTTTCTGTTCCATCCAATACGGGGTCATGGTCAACCTCGAGTTTTACGGTTTTTTTAAACCGTTTCTCATGGAGGGCAGTCTTCCCGCTTTTACGTATCCCTGGAGTCATGTGCTGTACAAAATCTTAATTATCATGGTCGCATGCTTTGCCGTCGCCTATTTGAGCGGGGTTCTGGCAGAACAGGCGAGAAAGACCAAAATCGAACTGGAAACCATGGAGGAATATGTCAAACGGGTTGAAAAAATGGCATATATGGGAAGGATGGCGGCAAACATGGCCCATGAGATTAAAAATCCGCTGGCTTCCCTTGCCGGATCGATCCAGATGCTGAAGGAGGACATGTCATACGATCCGGATCATGATAAGTTGATGCAGATCGTTCTCCGGGAAACCGGGCGTTTGAGCGAACTCGTCAATAATTTTCTCCTCTTTGCCAAACCCACTGTCGGCAAGGTGGAAGCTTTCGAGCTGAATAAGGCGCTTGGCGAAACGGTGGGCCTTTTTGAAAAGGATAACACCTGCAGAGGGCGGATCGGAATTCGCCTGAATCTGGCACCGGACATCTGGGTTGAAATGGACCCGCTTCATCTCCGGCAGGTGTTGTGGAATCTATTGCTCAATGCCGCCGAGGCCATTGACGGTCCCGGAATCATTACCATTGAGACGTCCAGGGTGAAATCAGAGTATGCGGTGGTCAGCATATCTGACAACGGGAGCGGGATGCCGAAAAAGATGGCAAACTCTATTTTTGATCCTTTTTTCACCACGAAACCCCATGGAACAGGGCTCGGGTTATCCATCGTCCACAGCATCCTGGAAGCCTACGGCAGTCGTCTGGACGTGGCGAGCCGGGTCGGAGAAGGGACCGTTGTAACCCTTAAACTCATACTTTTGGCACCGCCAACTTAAACTTGACACCTTATTTTAAATAGGTTACCAGATTCTGCTTATCTTTTTACTTTAAAATTCGGCGTTCCAGGAAACGGGACGAAAAAGTTTTAATAATTAAATCATCGAGTGGATACAGATGGATAAAAGCAACGATATCATTGAACAACGAAAAAATAAAATCGTCGATTTGAGGGCCAGGGGGATTAATCCCTACCCAAACGATTTCAGGGCCTTGCATACTGTACAGGATATTCTGGAAACGGTGGATGAACAAACCGAGGAGATGGGTGAAGAGGGACCATGCTGGGAGGTGGCCGGCCGCATGATGGCCATCAACCGCTTCGGAAAAACCGCCTTTATAAGGTTAAGGGACCGGACCGGATTGATGCAGGCATACATCCGAAAAGATCGGGTGGGCCAGGATGATTATGACCTCTTTAAATCGCTGGATATCGGTGATTTCGTCGGTCTTAGCGGCACGCTTTTCAAAACGAGGACCGGGGAATGGACACTGCTGGTTGGCACTTTCAGGCTATTGTGCAAATCTGTCCGCCCCCTGCCCGAAAAATTTCACGGACTGAAGGATCCTGAAAAACGCTATCGTCAGCGATATGTTGACTTGCTGATGAACGATGATGTCCGTGATATTTTTCTTAAACGAAGTCGAATCATACAAGAGATCCGCACCTTTCTTCTGGGACACCAATTTCTGGAGGTCGAAACCCCGATGATGCAGCCGATTCCCGGGGGGGCGGAGGCCGAGCCTTTCAAAACCCATCACAACGCACTGGACATGGATCTGTTTTTGAGAATTGCACCGGAACTGTATCTGAAGCGACTCGTTGTCGGCGGTTTTGAAAGGGTTTTTGAGATCAACCGGAATTTCAGGAATGAAGGGGTGTCCACCCGTCACAATCCGGAATTCACGATGCTTGAGTTCTACCAGGCCTATGCCAACTATGAAGATCTGATGGAATTTACCGAAGAGATGTTTCGGACAGTTGCCCGGAATCTCACCGGTGCCACCTCCTTTGTGTATCAAGGCGAGTCCATTGATTTTGCAGGCCCATGGCGGCGGATGACCCTTCTGGATGCCCTAGAGGAGATTGGCGGAATCGAATCCGGCCTGCTCAGGGATCGTGAACAGCTTCTTGCGGCCGCTGCCCGAAAGGGAATCAAAATCGTCAAGACCGGGAGGCTCGGCAAGGTGATCACAAAACTTTTCGATGTTCTCGTTGAACCCAGGCTGATTCAACCGACATTTATCACCGGTTATCCGGTTGAAGTCTCGCCACTCTCCAGAAGATGTGATACAGATCCATCGACAACCGATCGTTTTGAATTGTTTATTGCCGGACAGGAGATCGCCAACGGTTTTTCAGAACTCAACGATCCGGAAGACCAGAATGAAAGGTTTGTTCAGCAGATGTCGGACCGGGAGGCGGGAGACGTGGAAGCCCATATCATGGACAGTGATTATATCAAAGCTTTGGAATACGGAATGCCCCCCACGGCCGGAGAGGGGATCGGCATCGATCGATTGACCATGCTGCTTGCCGATGCCGGTTCCATCCGTGAGGTGATCCTGTTCCCGCATATGCGGCCATCCGGTGAAGGAGCCGGCTGATCGCCCGGCGCCACCGGTATGAGGCGGTCATTGCCGGCATCTTTCTTCGTATCGACAGTATTGACGTCAACCAACTCCGATTTGTATGTTACCCTTTGAATTGTTCATAGGCGGGCGCTACTTAAGGTCCAGACAGAAGCAGACGTTCATCTCCCTGATCACCCTGCTATCCATTGCAGGCGTCACCGTGGGCGTCATGGCGCTTATTGTCGTGATTGCTGTGATGGCCGGTTTTGAGGCGGATTTAAAAGCGCGCATTCTAGGTGTGGAATCCCATGTGGTGATCATGCACCACGGCGGCAAATTTCGCAATTACAAAGAGGTGGTCAAATTTATCGAGAGTGTCGACGGTGTGGTTGCCGCCACGCCTTTCACTTACACCCAGGTGATGCTACGATCCTCTTCCGGTGCATCCGGTGCCGTGTTGAGGGGCGTGAATCCGAAATCCGCAAAACGGGTGATAAAGAACCTTGAAAACGGCCATTTGCTTTACCCGGCGTCATCGGGTCCGGAAAGGGATGATCGAAAAACGGTTCCGGGCATCATTCTGGGAAAAGAACTGGCCAAGAGCCTGAGAGTGGCAAAGGGGGATCGGATACACCTGATTTCACCCAGGGGGATGCTGTCTCCCATAGGGCATCTGCCGGCGATGAAACAGTTCAAGGTGGAGGATCTGTTTGAATCCGGGATGTATGAATTCGATGGTTCCCTGGCTTTTGTGGAATTGGGGAATGCCCAAAAATTGATGAAAATGGGAGATGCGGTGACCGGCGTCGAGGTCCGGGTTGACGATGTTGACCGGGCTGGCGAGATCGCCGCTAAAATTGCGCAAAAGCTTGAATTTCCCTTCTGGACCCGTGACTGGACGCAGATGAACCGAAACCTGTTTTCGGCACTGAAACTGGAAAAGAAGGTGATGTTCATCATTCTGGCATTGATCATTCTGGTGGCGGCATTCAACATTGCCAGTTCCCTGATCATGATGGTCATGCAGAAAACACGCGATATCGCCATCTTGAAAACCATGGGGGCGACGGATAGCAGCATCAAACGGATTTTTGTATTCAAGGGGATGGTCATCGGGGTGCTCGGAACGGTTTTGGGTGTCTGCCTGGGGCTGCTGATTTGTGTTCTCCTAAAAAACTATTCTTTTATCGAATTGCCCGGAGACATATATTATATCACCACGCTTCCGGTTAAGCTAAAGGCCATGGATGTGTTGACTATTGCCGTGTCCGCGTTGGCGATCTGTTTTGCCGCGACGCTTTATCCGGCGCATCAGGCTTCTCGCCTTGATCCCGTTGAGGCGATTCGCTATGGATAAAACCGAACCTCCGGAGCTGTCGAATCCGTCGCCGCAGACGGGAAACCGAAACCGGGTGCCACTTCTGTCCGGCCGGGGGATCTGTAAAACGTTCAAAGGCCATCATACCTGTATAGAGGTACTCAAAGATGTTGACTTTGATCTGGATGCGGGCGAAACAATGGCTGTTGTCGGTGAGTCGGGCATCGGGAAATCGACGTTTTTACACCTTCTGGGCACCCTCGACCGGCCGGACAGTGGAAAGCTTCTTTTCAAAGGGGATGATATTTTTCTGTATAAAGGCCGGGAACTGGCAAAAATCCGGAATGAATCCGTAGGGTTTGTATTTCAGTTCCACCACCTGCTGCCGGAATTTTCGGCCCTGGAAAATGCCATGATGCCCGCGATGATCGGTGGGCTTAGCAAAAAAATTGCCCTGGAAAAAGCAGAGGAGATCCTCGTCAGGGTGGGCCTGAAAGCGAGACTGGCCCATAAAGTCAACAAGCTTTCGGGGGGTGAACAGCAACGGGTTGCCCTGGCGCGCGCATTGGTTTTAAAACCGGATGTTCTTTTGGCGGATGAGCCCACGGGCAATTTGGATAAACGAAACAGCGAGCAGGTACACGAACTTTTGCTCGACTTGAATCGTGAGATGGGGATGACGCTGGTGGTCGTTACACACAACCTGAATCTTGCATCTTATCTGACCCGAAAAGTGACGATTGCCAACGGTAAACTGGAAGAAATGAATTGAGGTGCTGTTATGACGAAATCATTGAGCCTGGCTGCCATCTTGTTTGTCCTCTTACTTCAAGGCGGTGCGTCCGCCTCGGAGCCCGCCCGGGTACTGGTGCTTCCCTTTGCCATTCACGCACAGGAAGAGTTGTCCTATCTGAAGACCCAGATCCCTGAATTTATTAAAAAACATTTGAAACAGGAGGGTGCTCGCATCCTTGATCCCGATGCCGCTTTAATCCAGTCGACGAGCAGTATGGCACCTGCAGACCTCAGGCGTTTCGGTATTAGCAGCGGTGCCGATTTCGTGGTTTGGGGAAGCATGACCCGTATCGGACAGCAGTTTTCTTTGGATGTAAAACTCTTTGAATCTTTCAGTGAATCTCCGCCGTTTGTGGTTTTCAAGGAGGGCGAAAATATCGAAGCCCTTCCCTCCATGGTCAAAAATCTATCCAAAAGCCTGAGCGTCAAAATTTTCAGGCAAAAACGAGTCGTCGCTATTTTAGTGAAGGGAAACCGGCGGATCGAGGTCGATGCCATCGAGCGGATCATCAAAACCACACCGGGTGATGTTTACTCGGCGGGCGATCTGTCTCGAGATTTAAAATCGGTCTATGCCATGGGGTATTTCGATGATGTCCGTATCGAAGCGGAAGAGGGTCCCGATGGAAAGACCGTGATCTTCAGGGTTCAGGAAAAGCCCACGCTTCGTGTGATCCGTTTCAAGGGAAACCGGGTATTTGACGATGAGAAAATCACGGAAAATCTCAGTATACGTACCGGATCCATCCTTAATGTCTTCCAACTGAAGAAAAATGTAAAACGGATTGAAACCCTGTATAAAGAAAAAAATTATCACAATGTCCAGGTGTCCTACACCATTCATCCCCTGGAGAACGAACAGGCGGACCTTGAGTTTATCATCGACGAAGGGAACAAGATCTGGATAAAACAGATCGCTTTTGAAGGAAACAGCGCTTATCCGGACAAGACGTTGAAAAAGCTGATGAAGACGGCGGAGAAGGGATTTTTTTCATGGATCACCTCCTCCGGGGATCTCAGTAGCGAAGACCTGGAACAAGATGTGGAACGGCTGGCCGCTTTTTATAATAATAATGGATATATCAAGGCCAAAATCGGTGAGCCGCAGGTCTCTTACCAATCCGACGGCATCCATATCGCCATAAAAGTAGATGAAGGCCCCCGGTTTAAAGTGGGAAATGTGGATCTCGTCGGTGATATTATTCTGTCCAAAGAGGAGTTGAGAGAGAAGCTGACCATCACGGAAGAGGAGTATTATAACAGGGAGAAGGTAAGGAACGATGTTCTGAGGCTTGTTGACCTTTATTCCGACCAGGGATACGCCTACGCGGATATCGTCCCCCGTGTGGATAAAGATGCCGACAATCTGGTGGTGAATATTACCTACGCCATTGAGAAGGGAAAAGAGGTCTATTTTGAGAGGATAGCCATTGCCGGAAATACCAAAACACGGGATCGGGTGATCCGCCGGGAGCTGAATCTTTATGAACAAGGTCTTTTCAGCGGCGTCCAACTTAAGGAAGGCATCCGCAAACTGCAACGGCTGGATTATTTTGAAGACGTCAAGGTCAATACCCAAAGGGGCAGCTCCGACGATCTGATGATCCTCAAGATCGATGTGATCGAAAAGCCAACGGGCGCTTTCAGCTTCGGGGGCGGCTACAGCAATGACGAGAATCTGTTCGGAATGGCTTCCATCGCCCAGCGCAACCTGTTCGGCAGGGGCCAGACACTGGAACTCAGAGCCCAATTGGGAGGGACCAACGACCGGTTCACCTTAAGTTTTGTCGAGCCCTGGTTTTTTGGCATTCCCCTCTCTTTTGGTATCGATCTTTTCAACTGGCAAACGGATTATGATGACTATGACAAAGACGCCAACGGCGGTCGGTTAAAGTTGAGTTATCCCGTTTACAACTATACCCGTGCCTCCTTAAGGTACACCTATAGTATCGACGACATCAGCAATATCGAATCTGGTGCCTCCCATACCATCAGGGAACTGGAGGGTGAAAATACCACCAGCGCCGTCGAGGTGGGGTTGAAATACGACTCCCGGGACAAAATTTTCAATCCGACCATGGGATCCAATCATGGCGTGACCTTTGAATATGCCGGGCTCGGTGGAGACATCTCCTTTCTCAAATATGTCGTACAATCCGGGTGGAATGTTCCGTTGTTCTGGAAAACCCTTGGCTTTGTCCATGCAAAGGGCGGTTATGTTGAGAAGGGTTCCGACGGCATACTTCCCGATTACGAGAAATTCTATCTTGGCGGCATGAATTCGATGCGGGGGTTCGAGTGGCAGGGAATCAACGTCAAAGATGAGGACGGCGCTGAGATCGGGGGGGAAAAATTTGTCCAGTTCAACTTCGAATTTCAGGTGCCGCTGTTCCAGAAAGCCGGCGTCGTCGGGGTCCTTTTTTACGATACCGGCAATGTCTACGCCGAAAATGATGACATCGATCTTGGGAATCTGAGGGAGAGTGTGGGGGTAGAAGTCAGATGGTACTCTCCCATGGGGCCCATCCGCATCGCCAACGGCTACATTTTAAATCCGGGACCCGGCGAGGATGACAACGGTCGGTGGGAGTTTAGTATGGGGGCGGCCTTTTAAGTTGTGACCCTGCTGAGATATAATTTTTATACGATTATGTGTTAGTTGCATTATACTCCGGTATGGCCGGGGTTTTACTACGAAAGGGGAGGACATG
>CAZWAE010000096.1:0-7748 GCA_964631805.1 uncultured Desulfobacteraceae bacterium
CTCGGCCCCTCGGACCCTATCAATCGATCACCCTTTTTAGAAGTAATCCTCAATATTATCGATCCGATTCAAGAAACCCCGGTCTTAAACCTTTCATCCCGCTACCGGTTTGATGGTCGGTTTGGCCCCGTATTTCAGATTGAGGGGTTTGGTTCGAAACCGCGGAATCAGGGGAACAACGATCACGGCAAAGGTACCGAAGGGTAATCTTTGAACGAGGGTTGACTTCCCGAAACTGCTGAGAATCCGTCCCGGTACGGAAGGCAGGTGGTTGACGGTCCGCCAGTCCACGGGCACACCGCCGAACACGGATTTCAGCATCTGCTTGAGTTCCCAAACACTGTAAAACCGAGCACGATTGTATATGGTTTCGGTAAACACCCCTCGCAACCGCCGTTCAAACCCCTTCAATGCATACCGGTTGAGCACCCCGATGAACAATTTGTCCTTTGCCACCCGACCGGCTTCCGTAATGGCCCTGACCGGATCCTCCACAAATTCCAGCGTGGTCATAAAACCGGCATGGTTGAAGGAATTGTCATCAAAGGGAAGATCTTCGGCGTAACCGCGATGCAGATCGACCCGGGTACCCAGGTTCTCTTTAGCAATATCGAGCATATAAGGGGAGGGATCCAGACCGGTGACCGAAAGCCCCTGGTCCAAAAAAGGACGCAGGCTCATGCCGGTACCGCATCCGATTTCGATAATCGTCTCGCCGGCGTTGGGCTGGATCAGGTCCAGCATCAGCCGATTCTGGATATCGGCTGCCAACCCGTTGCGCGGATTATCGTACCACCGCTGCAGCGACCTCGCATCTTTGAAATCGAACACATATCCCATATCAGCGCACCTGATGGAACGATTGAAAATTCTGCCGGAACTGCTAAATCTAAATAAAAAATGAGGCTTTATCAAGTGAAATCCCGTTTTTGTCGTTTGACTTTATGGAGCTGTCTGCAATATAAACCGGGTTCCAAGACAATTGCCGATAGGAACAGGAGGACCGATTTTCATGAAGCGTTTAACGGGTGACGCTCGCCCGGTATTCATTCTGATAATATTATCCGCCATGCTGTGGATGGGCACCGGTTTTGGCTGCAATGCCAGGATCGCCCGGCAATATGAGATGGTCAAAGATCTGAAACCGTTTGTTCCCAGATCTCCGGCGGCGGCACAGAAAAAAGTCGATGAAACCGTCGGCATTGATACCCTTATCGAAACGTTGTCCGAGGAAGATCCCGCTTTGGTCATGCGAGCCGTTTCGGTTCTGGGTGAATCGGAAAATCCACTGGCGGTGCCGCCCCTGATCGGGCTGTTGGATCACACCGACCCCTCTTTGCGGTTTGTTGTTTCCAACGCGCTCATCAAACTCGGGACTCATTCGGTTATCCCGCTTCACGGAACGCTCTTAAAAAAAAATCCGGCTCTTGCCGCTAAAGCGGCGGAGGTCCTGGGAACAATCGGGGACCGGCGTTCAGTGGCACCCCTGGTTTCAGCCCTGAATACCCATGACGGCCAGCAGGTACAGATGTCCGTTGCAGATGCATTGGGAAAAATAGGGGATGAAAAGGCGGTATCTCCCCTCATCGAACTGGTGAAGCAGGGTACACCGGAAACGCAACGCACCGCCGCCGAATCCCTGGTGGTCATCGGCACGTCCGCGGTGCGTCCCCTCATGAATGAGCTAAGCTATTTCGACCCGGATGTTCTGGTGCTAATCATCGAAATTATTGGAAAAATAGGCGACCGGCAGGCAGTCCCATCCATTGTGATGCTGCTGGGAGAAAACAGGTCCGAGGCAATCCGGATGGAGGCCATCAACAGTCTTGGACTTTTAAGGGATCCAGCAGCCATACCCGTTCTCATCGACCTTTTAACCGATCCGACATCGGTGATTCGGAGCCTTTCGGCAGATGCCCTCACACGCTTCGGGACCGAAGCGGTCGATCCCCTAATCGAGATGCTCGGGAACAAAGATCCCGAAGTCGAGGACCTGGTTTCCCATGCGCTCGTTACCATCGGCCTTCCGGCCGTGGATGCGTTGATTGACCGCTTGACAGATGAAAACCCAAACCGGACTTGGTCCATCATCCACATTCTCGGCAACATCGGAGACAGCGGGGCGACGGCAGCCCTCATCGACAAGCTTGGAACCGCCAGCCCCGACCACGCCATCCAGGCAGCCGAAGCGTTGGGATCCATCGGCGATTCCTCTGCCGTTGCCCCCCTGATTCAAGAAATAACAAAAATTCACTCGCCCGCCCGTCACGCTGCAGCCGAAGCGCTTGCCCATATCGGCTCGCCAGCTATTCTGCCCCTGATTGAAGGGCTCCGGGAAAGCGGTCCCGAAACCCGCCCATTGATATCGGAAACCCTGCTGAAGATCGGTAGCGATGCCATTGATCCCCTCGCATCCGCGATGTTGACTGAAAATGCAGAGATCAGAGATGGCGTTGCAGAGATTTTGATCCTTTTCGGCCCTGCGGCGGTGGAAGCGCTGGGCACCGTTCTGTCCGATAAGGATCCAGCCGTCAGAAATTCGGCCGCAAAAAACCTCACTCAAATCGGCGGTCCCGCTGCCATCCGGACCCTGGTGAGCAGCCTCTCCTCCTGGAATGCCCGAAAAACCGCCGCTGCTACCCTGGAGGGTATGGGGTGGCGTCCAGCCAATCCGACGGAACGCACCCTCTATCGGGTCGCCAAAAGCCAAAAATATCGATTAAGCACGGACTGGGAAACCACCCGCTATGTCCTTTCCCAAAAGCTCCGTTCCGGCAGCAAATATCAAAGCCGGTACGCACTCTATGCCTTTATTGCACTTGGAGATGAAAGAAGCATTAAGGGGTTGATCGATTTTTTGGGTTCAAAAGGCAGTTCGGAAATCGCTCGAATCTATCTCGACTCCGGCCGGATGGAACTGGCGGAAGCCGGCCTAAAATGGGGTTCGGTACATAAAACGGACCTTGCCGAAGAACAACCAGGCCGTGTCAGGTGGAATACAATGGATGCAACCGAATAAGAGAACTGCATCCGGTTCGCAAGCCCTCCGTCACCACTAATTTATCACATCGTAACCTTTAAAGACGAATTATTTCAATTTCCTTTGGATCTATTCCCCTTTGATTTCAAATTTTTGCGGAATTCATGGCAATAAAAATTGAATCGAATTCAGTTTTTTATTGACATTAAAATTATTTAGTTTACTTTCAACATTAAATGATACCCAAATTTTGTACATTCGTCACAATTAACCCCTAACGGAGGTGCACCATGCGTCATTCCAGACTCAAACTCGGGTTGTCCATCTTTCTGCTGATCGTCTTCAGTGCTTTCACATTGGCCGGCTGCGGCAGCTCACAGGAAAAACTCGAACTCACCGGTTTTCTGGAAACCTATGAAAAAATGATCAATGACTTCACCGCGTCCTTTGATGCCGCCGATAAAGAGAAAAAGGCGGAACTGGCCGGTAAGATAGAGGCCATGACACAACAGTGGATCGAAAAGCGAAATGAGTATAACGACCAGATCACGCCCCAGGCGATGGACGAGCTGGTAAAAGAATACAACCGTATCACAACTAAATTCATGGAGTTCAAAAAAACCCACCAGGTGTAAACCGTTTCAGCGAGCCTACTTATCTCTATAACGGAAGTTCGGTTCGACCCCTGAGGGAAATATCATAAAAAAAAGCCCCTTTCTTCCGAAAGGGGCTTTTTATCGTTCCGGATTCAACCTTTTAATCTACACCTCCAGCCATGAGTCGGAGTAAAGACTCTTTCCAAGGATGACGTTGACCGTCTTGGCGAACTCCTGGAGCTCTTCGGAAAGACTCGGAATATCCGGCTCGTTGCCGTCCAGCATGCCGTAGATCAAATCCACGATATCCTGCCGCTCGCCCTTGGCAATGGCGGTGAGCCGCTCTTCCAAAGGATCAGCAATGACCGAGTACATCCCGCATTTTTCCAGCATTACCATGTAGGTTTGGTTGAGAATGGGCCGCAGATGGGTCGGCGGACCATTGGAAATGTTGGACAGACCGCAGGTGCTCTTGGCCCCCGGCGCGATATCCTGGAGCATCTTCTGGAACTCCATGAGGCTCATGAGCTGGGGCTGTTGAATATTGACCGGTGTGACAATTCCGTCCACCCAGATCTTTTCGTTGGGAATACCGGCTTCATTGGCAAAATAAAGCAATTCAACGGCCAGTGCGGCCCGCTCGTTTTCATCTCTGGGGAGGCCTTCCGGCCCCCACATGAGGGCGATGAAATCCGCATTGTATTCGGCTGCCAGAGGCACCATCCGCTCATAGCGTTCAGGCCGGCACATGATCGAATTGATCAGGTGGGATTTGCCGGGCACGTCCTTGATCACTTTCAGGGCTGCTTCGATGGCATCGATATTGGAGGTGTCCAGTGCCAGAGGCACATCGTCCACCACCTCCTGGACGGTCTGCACCACCCAGGGCATCAGTTCGTGACCGTCCTTCTTGGCCGGTCCGAGATTGATATCGATGTAATCCATCCGGAGCTTTTTCTGTTCCAACGCCTCTTCTTGAATCGGCTTGGGATCCCTTTCCTTAAACGCGCGGCCGATCTTTGTCGATATGACGTTTAAGCTCTCTCCTATGAGTAACATACTTCCCCCTTCCTAAAGTTAAATTGGCTATTGATAAGGACGGTGCGCAAACAGGTCAATTTTAAAAAATTCAGTGCACTTTCGTCAATAGCCAATTCCGTGTTATCTGGCTTTGAGAAAACCGGGTATGTGGGCAGCCTCTCTCGGGCCGACGGTGATGGCCCATCCGGGCAGTTCCTCTTCAACGTCACCGGCAATGGCGGCCGCGTAACCCGGAATAATGATCTCCTGGCCCTTGACCTTGTCGGTGATACCGCATTTTTTGACAAACATACCGACGTCATCACCTGCGAATTTGCCCGCAGCCCAGGCTGTCATGACCGAAAGTCCTTCCGAATCCTTGATCAGCAGATAGGCGGGCACCCGGCTGGCTTCAATTTCACCTGAAACGATAAAGTAGGTCAGTGCGAAGTTGGTGGTCACCATCACCGGAGAATTTTCATCCGGGTTGTTGATCTCGTAGATGCCTTCGGTGACGGTCATCGGCCGCTGGGGATCGGTGTAGATGTTCAACCGTTCCAGGAGCAGCGGGAAAATGCTCTCGCCCGTCATGTCCGACATAATGATGATGCCGCCGTATTTGGCCACAAACATCCCGGCGATCAGGGTTTCCATGTCCAGATTGGAGGCCATTTCACAGGTAAAAGTGATGGTGGGGAAGCCCACGGCCCGGTTGCCGTCCTTCAAGGCCGCCCGGCGCAGGGCCACCTGGTCCGCCAGCGCCTGCTTGATCTCCCGGGAACCGGGGTCGAGGACCAGGTCCTTTAACCCCATGCCGGTCAGTTTATCGGTAAGAGCGGCAATCTGATCCGTTGAATCCACCTTTACAGCCAGGGGCAGGTCGTTCTCCTTGGCCAGGTTGCCGAATTCGTCGGCGTTATCCGCGGTGGCGGCATAGATCAGCGGTTTTTTAAAACCGGCGGCATCAATCCCCGCCTTCATCACCGCTGCATCCGATGACATCAGGACCAGGTTGAATTCCGAAGTTTCTGCGATCAGCTTCGCTTTGGCGCCGAAGGCGTCCGCATCGCCGCTGACATCTTTCAGGGCCACCAGTTCTGGGCATAAGTTAAGCCCGACACGTTCGAACTGAAGTGCATTCCATACCGTCAGTTTGGCCGCAAGGTCATCATCACTGATGTCCGACGCAACCAGCCCGCCGAGCAGGGTTTTATTGAAAAACGTTTTCTCATGCCTGTACTGGACGGTTTCACCGCCGGTGGTGGCGGTGCGAACGCCTTTGCCGATGACCACCGGACGGATGGGAGGTGCCGACGCCTCGGCCAGTTGCTCCCTGGCTTCGTCCGACACGTAGGGACAACTGTCCAGTTCCGCCTTGCCGGATGCCAGGTTCATGGCAAACGCAAGGCAGGTGGGCACACCGCATTCCTTACAATTGGTTTTCGGCAGGAGTTTGAAAATCTGAATACCGGTTAATGCCATAACTGTCTCCTTTACTCAATGAGGCCCGGTTCCGAGAACCGGAGCCAAACCGTATTTTGCAAGGGACGGCGGCATGCCGCCGTCCCTGTCAATTAACCCAAAGACTACCCGATGATGGGATCCATGGAAAGGGCCGGATGGCCTTTTTCCTCGAGCCAGGGCAAAATCTCCTCCTCGGTGACTCCCACAGTCTCATCCGCGATCATGTCGTAAAAACCGGGAACGCCTATCCTCTCACCGGCCTTGACGAGGCGATCCTTGATCTCCTCTTTGAGCATCTTGGGCATCCAGACCATACGCGCCAGCCCGCCGTCACCCTTGATGAATTTTCCCTGGGTGATGTTGAACTTGCTGTGGCCCACGAAACCCGGGGAGGACGCACCGCCGCCCATGACGCCGGCAAGGGTGGTGAACTTCATCCCGCAGGGGGTTTCACCGGTATAATCCCGGCCCACCGTCATGACGCCGTTGCAGGAGGGCAGCATGGCCGCGATGCATTCGCAGCAGCCGCAGGTGGTCATGGGGTCGATGACCATCGAATAGAAATTGTAATGGTCGATGGCGCCCCTTGAGGCCTTGTTGATGAACTCGTTTACACCCTTCCATTGTCCCAGCACAGGATCGACGCACTCGCCCTTTTCGATGGGCTGGTTGGGACCGGTGGGGTTGATCTCGTAGGAAGCCTTGCAGTCCATCCAGTTGTAGGCACCGCACAGTCCCGTTCGTTCCGGGCTCACGGAGCACACATGGGTGGGGGCGAAACTCTGGCACAGGGTGCAGGAGTAGTAGATTTCCACATCCTCGTCGGTCATGTTTTCGACCCGCTCGTCCCTCATCTTGTAGTTGGCGCGGGCGGTCTCGGTCAGCTTGTCCA
Source organism: uncultured Desulfobacteraceae bacterium (assembly GCA_964631805.1). Taxonomy (GTDB): domain Bacteria; phylum Desulfobacterota; class Desulfobacteria; order Desulfobacterales; family CAZWAE01; genus CAZWAE01. The sequence goes on from CAZWAE010000096.1 coordinate 6,953, forward strand.
CCTCTGCCTGATCGGTGTAGAGCGTCACCTGGACCTTGTCGAGGATCTTGCCGAAATCCTGGTGGAATTTGGCATGGAGCACCACGCCGATATCCTTCAGGGTAAAGCCCTTATCGATGGCACCCTGTCCCACGCGCACCCAGGCGATGTCTCTCTGCCCGATGTGCATGATCCCCTGGATGTAGTTGATGAGATGATGGATCTGCCGTTCCAGGATCGGTTCGAAATCCGCCTGCATTTCGCGCCCGGCCACCTGGACAAAGATGCCCAGCGGCATGGTACCGCCCTTTTCCACCGAGTCCACATCCGGTCCGATTACTTCCACCTTGCCATCCTCGATCTCTTTCATATCGGCCATCTTTACCAGTTCCGTGGCCTGGGTCTTGCCGCCGCCCATCTGCATGGCCAGGTCGGCGCCACGAACGCGCTCGCCCTCAAAGGCCGGGCCGAAGGAGCAGGGGATGTCGATCTCGGAAACAGTCACCTTGAGGCCACGGACCTCCACCGATCTCTGGCAGATCTCATCGTGGGGCACGTTGGCCACAACGTGCTCGTAAGTACAGATACCCGTGGGAAGGATCTCGGGAATGTCGGTGTCCGCCAGGGTCGGGAAACCCCAGTTGACGCAGCCTGCGGCCGCAACACCCCATTCGGTGCCGATGTCGCCAAGGGCGTTTACGAAGGCAAACACACGGTCCTTGTTGTAGTGCAGGATCTTTTTGTAGTCTCCGGGCTGTACGCCGCCGAAGGCCATGGCCGCCCGGTTGGCAAACCCGAGGGCAAAAATGGCGGACGA
>CAZWAE010000096.1:7848-10614 GCA_964631805.1 uncultured Desulfobacteraceae bacterium
CCGAGGTAGGGCAGGTGGTTTTTGCCCTTGATGTGGGGCGGCAGGAGCCCGCGTGCAAACTCCAGCGGTTTTTTGATATCTTCAAGGGTTTCTACCTTCATGCCGGTCAGCGAGTAGATCACCGGCAGGTAGTAGCCCGTGTTGGGAAATTCGATCTTGGAATCCGCATCAAAGGTGTCAAGAGCTTTTTTAAACTCTCCTTCAGCCTGAGAAACGACTTTATAGCCACCCTGAATGGCGGCAAATGCTACTAATTTAGACATATTCTTCCTCCTTCGTTGAGGATATTTAGTATGTTCGCGATTCGGGGCGGATGACTCGCCGCATCACCGTGATGCCCGTCGGCACCCGCCCCAATCCTGTTAACGGATTAGATCTCAAGTGCCTGGCGATCCGCCATATCCATGAGAACCCGTTCCCTGGCCTTGTCGATGCCGAGGTCCTTTCTCTTTCTGTCGATATGGGCGATGATCTTGTGGGCATGCTTGATGGGATCCGGTTCGCAATCCCATTTGCCGCCGTACAGTTTTTCAATATCCTCGTAGAGGTATTTCTTGAAGACCGGTGCACCGTCCAGCGGCATATGATAGCCGAAGACCACGTAGACGCCGGATGTGACGAAGTACTGCCCGATGGCGATGGCTTTCTCACTCATCCATTCGGGGGCGCTGCCCGCTGCCGGAAGATCGCTGATGTCGTTGCCCAGACCGCCGGCTTTGACCACTTCGGTGGCCGCCAGGAGGATCCGGGTGTTGTCCACACAGGAGCCCAGGTGCAGGACCGGCGGGATCCCCACCGTTTCGCAGACCTCGGCAAGGCCCGGTCCGCAGTAAACCGCAGCGGTCTCCGGGGTCAGCAGACCATGGGTACCGCAAGCAAGGGCACTGCAGCCGGTGGAGAGCACGAGCACGTCGTTTTTGATCAGCTCTTTGATCAGCAGGATGTGTTCCTCATTGTGCTTGGTACGGGCGTTGTTGCAGCCCACAACACCGGCGAGACCACGGATCCGGCCGTTGATGATGTTGTCGTTCAGGGTGTAGTAGGTGCCGCGGAAGGATCCACCCAGATGATACTCGATGGATTCGACGCCGAAACCCGCTACCTGGGGTTCTTTATAGGGCGGGATGATGACGTCGGCACCGCGGTTTTGGAAGTTGTCGACGGCCAGTTTGATGATCTTCTTGGCGTCTTCCATGGCATGGTGTTCATCGAACTCCATGTGGATGGCGTTTTCCTGCTCCATCTGTGCGATGGGATGGGTGGTGATCAGTTTGGTGTGGAAGCACTTGGCCACGTTGGCCAGGTTCTGGAACACGCACTGGATATCCACGACCATGGCGTCGCAGGCGCCGGTGACGATGGCCAGTTCCTGCTGGAGAAACGTCCCTGCCGGCGGAATGCCGTGGCGCTGGAGCACCTCGTTTGCGGTACAGCAGATGCCGCCCAGCTGGATCCCCTTGGCGCCCTTTTCCTTGGCATAGTCAAGGCACTCCTGGGTCTGGGATGCGGCAACCACCATCTCGGACAGGACCGGCTCGTGGCCGTGAACGATGATGTTGACGTGATCCTCCTTCATAATGCCCAGATTGGCTTCGGACTGCAGCGGGGTGGGGGAACCGAACATGACATCCTGGAGGTCGGTGGCCATCATGGCGCCACCCCATCCGTCGGCAAGAGATGTCCTGGAACACTGCTTGACAATGTTCTTGTAGTCCTGGTCCACACCCATGGCAGTGCGGTGCATGCTCTCCACCACTTCGCGGTCGACGTTCCGGGGACGGACGCCGTGTTTCTTCCATTTTTCGTACAGCGCTTCGGGTGCCCGTTTCAGGTAGAGCAGTTCGCCCTCTGACTTGCCCCACTCTGCGAGACAGATTTCCGCGACCTCAAGGGCGATCTCGTCGATATCCCGCGCCTGGGTTTCGCCATCCACCTCCACCGTGGTGGCCACGCCGTAATGGGGAGCGATCTGGATCAACTTGCGGGGATCCTTGATCTTGTAGTCCTCGGTCTCTTTCCGGGCAACGGAAAGAAACACTTCGGCCACACTGCGGCCGTGATCCGAATGGGCCGATGTGCCGGCGGCCACCATCCGGGCGAAGTTCCGTGCAGCGATAGTGTTTGCCGTGGCGCCGCAAAGGCCTTTGCGGGTGTCCTCACCCTCGATCCCGCCCTTGGGCAGCGGCAGGCGGCAGGGGCCCATGGCGCAGTTTTTGCAGCACGTGCCCTGCATGCCGATGGCGCACGGTTTCATCTGGACGGCACGATCGAATACGGTATCGATGCCGAGCTGCTGGGCCCGGGCGATCATCTGCTGGGTGCTGATATCCATGGAAGCCGCGACCGGATCCGCTAGTTTGGGACCCTTGGCCTTCTTGGCAATCTTAGCTTTTTTTTCTTCTGACATAGAGGTTCCTCCTCATGATTATTATTTGAACATTCTTCAGATCGGATTCACCGGTTCAGGGGCAGATTCCCACACCCCGGACGTTAATACAGCGGTGTTTTTCTGTGAACCCAATCCAATCTATCCAGAATCCTTTCGGATTCATTCTTCTGAATGGCCGCGGCGGTCATGGAGATTTCCGCGCCTTCTCTTTCCGCCGAACGCTTTGCGTTCAGGGCTTCGCGTTCCGCTTCCCGCTTCAGCCTCAGCTCGTTGGCCTCGGCATCCGCCTTCTCCTTTGCCTCTGCTGCCGCCTTGGCTGCGGCTTCCGCTTCGGCTTTGGCCTTGGCGTCCGCTGCCGCTTTGGCTTTGGCTTCTGC
>CAZWAE010000096.1:10714-14822 GCA_964631805.1 uncultured Desulfobacteraceae bacterium
AATTTAATGGCTTCCGGATGACGCATGATCATGATGTTGGAACCCGCCAGCAGATAGGTAACTGCCCCGACGGCTTCCATCAGAATGCCGCGTTTTTCCGGATCGCCCAAGACCGGCGCTTCCTCGGCGGTCTGTTTGGCTTCTTTGCACTTCCAGACCTCGTTGCCCAGGTTGTTGATGATGGGCAGTTGGAGTTTATCATCTCCCTGGGTCATGGCCGCCATGCGAAGCCGTTCCATAACCGAATAGGAATATTCCAACCCGTAGCCCAGCCCACCGGTGGTGGGATCGATGATGATCTTCTCAGGATTCACTCCCAGGTTTTCCAGCAGGATGTTGACCTGCTTGGCAAGGTTGACGTCGATGGGGGATGAGGAGATGATGGTGTGTCCGTATCCCATTGCGGCTGCACCGATCCCCTTGTGGTTCTTGTCCTCCACGGGTCCAATGGTCAGGTTTTTATCCTGGCACACCTCGGCGACCACTTTCAGGACCTCTTCATCCTTTTCAAAATTAGCACAACCCCACACAACCAGCGGTACGTCAATACTGTCGCTGACCTTTTTGACTACCTGGGCGGCATCCTCGGCGCTTCTGTTTTCGCCGTTGGGATCGATGCTCTTGAGCTGGAGGACGATCAGTTCCGCCCCGTACTCGTCGACACATTTTTTTGCCCAGGCCACAGGGTCGGACACTACATCCTTGAAAGGACTGACAGCGGCTTCGGCCCAGTCCTCGGGCTCCATGTCCCACACCTCCATGGCAATTTTGGGTTTGTGAGGCATTTCGCCTTCAAACTGATAAAACGGATAACACGTTTCGCCTCCGACGGTGACCGCTTTATCCCCATCACCGATGGAGATCTCTTTTACGCCGCCGGAATAAGCTTCTTTATAGAATTCGAAAGCCAATGTAACCTCCTTTAACTCTGTATCAAACTTAATATTTGAAGCTTCTGGTTCATGGTTAGTTACGCTCTGGCCTTACAGGGCAAATGGCATCCCCCTGTATTATCATGATAGATCCTGACTGGTTATCCCCCCTTTCAATTTCATTTTTTGATTTGGTATGGTTTCGATGTGATAACAATCGATGTAAGCAGATAATTGAGAACAGAAAAAAATAGGGTTCGATTTCGAAAGTAGGCGGCAGCCTTCAGCTGGTGGATGAGATTTGGGTTTAAATTTCATGAAAAAATGATCATCCTATGGACGAAAATAGTGTCGAAAAGGGTCTATTCCTGGTAGAAAGCACCAAGGAATACCATTTATATTGGGAGGGTAGGTTTGTCAATAGGAGAGTCAAAATAGTTGAACCGATATCGCGCTTACGCTGCGGTGTGAAAAAAAGATGATTGGATGAGGCGGAGAATCCGGCTTTTGATGTGTACGATCGTCGTAACGCCAATTTAAAAATGCACGGCTATCAACAGCCGTGGATCTTATCCGGTTTGGGGTGAATCGAAGCGGCATGTCAGTTTGAGCATGTCATCCTCCAGGGTGGTCTTGGTTTCATACGGCAACGTCTTGAACAGCCGGACCATCCCCCGGTTGGTGGGTGCGGTGTAGGCGATGAATCCGGATAGGCCGTTTTCCCTGGCCGCTTCCGAAAGTTTCCGCATGATAATTTTCCCCAGCTTTTTCCCCTGCCATTCCCGGTTGACGGAAAACGCAACCTCTGCAATATTATGTTGCGGTTCCAGCAGATATTCCCCCACAGCCACGACCTTCCCGAATCCGAATTCCCCGACAATGGCAATAATGGTGAGGTCCTTGATGTAATCCACCAGGGAAACACCATCAATCTCCTTGGTTAAAAAGCGTGTTTTTTCGTGAAAAAAGCGGGAAATCACATCGTTCTTGTCAAGGGTGTAAAAATGCTCCTGGATCCTTCTTGAATCCACCGGTTTGGCCGGTCGGATGGTCACCAGCTCCCGATCGATAGTCAGCGTTTCCTCCAGTTTCCTCGGATACACGCCATGGATCGATTCCGCCAGTGTCCGTTTTTCACTGAGAAGCCCATGCTGCTTGGCCTTGTTGAACAACACCTCCCGGAAATCAGGGTGGGCGATGGAGATCATCGCCATGGCCCTTTCCTGGAGGCTTTTACCGAACAGGTTCACCGCACCGAACTCGGTGACCACGTAGTGGGCATCGCCCCGGGGAACCACCACGGCCATATCATCAAGCCTTGGCAGGATCCGGCTTCTCTGCCCCCTGTGGGATGTGGACGGCATCATCATAATGGATTTTCCGCCCTTCGCACGGGCGGCCCCCCTGACGAAGTCCAATATACCGGTGACGCCGGAAAAATGATTGTAGGCAAGGGCATCTGCCGCCACCTGACCGGTCAGGTCCATGGCCATGGCCACATTCATGGACACCATCTTGTTGTGAGATCCGATGACGGCCGGGTCGTTCACATAATCGGAAGGTTGAAAATCCACCGAAGGGTTGTCGTGGAGGAACTCATATAGATTCTGTGTGCCCAACGCGCTGCTGGCCACCATACGCCCCTCTTTGTGCCCTTTCTTTCGGTTGGTAATCACACCTCTGGCCGCCAGTTTCATGATCCCGTCGGTGATATATTCGGTGTGGACGCCCAGGTCCTTTTTCCCTGCAAGCGCCAGGAGGGTCGCCTGTGTAGTGGCGCCTGGGCTGATATGAATGGTGGACCCATCCTCAATGAGCCTCGCGATAAATCGGCCGATCTCGTTTGCCGACTCCATTTCGGGGGGTTCCTCGATGGCCAGGATCTCCTCTTCGTGCTCTACAATCACATCCACATCGTTGACATGAATAAAACTCCGTCCCAGTATTCTCGGCATCTTCGGGTTTACCTGGGCGATCACCAAATCGGCGAAAATGGCGGCCGACAGGGTGATGTCCACGGAAACCCCAAGACTCATCCAGCCGAAATCATCCGGAGGCCCCACCTGGATCAGGGCCACATGGATCGGTAGCTGTCGGCTGGAAAAAAGACGGGGGACGGCGGACAGATTGATGGGCGTCAGAAAACGCTGGTTTCGAGCAATCCCCCTGGGCCCGGCGGATCCGAGATAGAAAGAGCGGATGTTGAATGCCTGATCCATTGTTTTGTTGGCGATCAGGGTCAAAGGGGTGGTTTCAAGTGCCATCAGCCGCACAATTTCGAGATCCGAGTAGGCAATGGCCGCGTCGGCGAGCTCCCGCACCAGATGCTGGGGCTCCCCGCAGGAGGAACCGATGAACACACGCTGGCCCGGCCTTATCAGCCGAACGGCTTCCCTTCCCTTATGGGTTTTGGCCACGTAATCGTCAGGCCAGTAGGTTCCAACTGCCATCTGTCACCTCTATTGTTAATAAACACCTTGGTACATGACCCCGTTTGGTACCGACGGGTGACCGGGTATGCGGCTACACCCATTCAGGAATACAGAGGCCCTCCACTGGTTGCTTCGGAGGAATGTAGCATTTTATATCGATCACCGGAGATCCGTCAAAAGCATCGATGTTATCTATGGTGATGGTAGTGCCCTTTATGGAAACGATTCGACAACATGACATGGCGATCAGGTTGGGCCGAAGGGGTGAATGGGTGGCGAAAACTCCGGTAAGGGGTAGATTTGCGTCCTTTCGTGGGCGAACCTGAAGCACCTCTCTTTTTCCGGGCGTGTCGTTCCGGCTGAACCAATAGTAAACCCATATATGGGAAAATCCGTCCAGCCCTAAAAAAGCGTCTCGGTATCGGGCATCGATCTCAAGCCGGACACGACTCTCCTGTTTCCTCACAACCCCAATGGAATGAATGACAAACGTTTCCGGCATGATGGTCACCTTTTTTCAGGATCTCGACCCCAGGGAGTTGAAATCTGGTCAACGGGGTCCTTTGAATGTCACCCGAAGCTTCAAACAATTTTAAATTATAGTTCAGCAGTTTTTATTTGCAAGTGGTGAGAAACCGATTACTTTAAAGCTATGAAATTAACGACAGACCAATCCCGGAGAACCAACATGTCCGATAAGGTGATCGCCATCGAGGAACGGCAGGGGCCTTTCCAGATGCTTTTTCAGCGGATCATGAGAATGGTCCCCGATAAAGATAAACAGGATAAAAACCTACAACGGCT
>CAZWAE010000097.1:0-1692 GCA_964631805.1 uncultured Desulfobacteraceae bacterium
TCAGGGCCTTTTCCGATTCGAAAATGTAAAATGCGCCCCATTCCCCGTTTTCCTGGTCGCACCACCAGCACTTGAACTCGACCGTTCCCATTTCCAGAAACCGCGGGTAGCTTCCGGTAAACCATTTTTGCATCTCATCGGTGGGTTTCAGATGGTCCGGTTTGAACCTACACATCAGCGCTCTTTTTTCCGTCATCATTTCGAACTCCTTTTCTACCATCAGCTATGCAGCCAGTTCATGAATCGGTTTTTGATTTCAATGCGGTCAAGCCCGACATTTTTCACAGTTTCATTGCCGGGGCGGGTGAGAATATGAACGAATCTCGGGATCTGTTCGCCGGAGAAGATGGCCTCTATCTCCAACGGTTCGGAAGCCCATGACGTATCACGGATGCCATAGGCTTGGGCCAGAAGCTCCAGGTCGATGCCATCGGTAGTCGTAGCGGATGCCTGGTTTCCCGTGGACCCGTAAACCCCGTTATCGATGGCCGCCACGGTCAGGTTGTCCCCTTCGTAGGCTGCGACATGCTGGAGGATATTGGGCGACATGAGGAGTGAGCCGTCGCCGTCGATCACCGTCACATGTTTTTCCGTAAAGGGTGCGATCCCCAGCCCGATTGCGGCGGCCAGACCCAGCGACCCGAGCATGTAGAATACCGAGGGTCCGTCTGCAACGGCGTGGTATTCCTTGGAGGGGATGCCGATGTTAACCACCACTGCCGATTCCAGCAGGTGCGGTGAGATCTTTTGAATCGCCTGAAAGCGTGTCAGCTCCCCACCCGGTTTTTCCCGTTGATAGGATAGGGCGGAGATCAGATTTTTCCGGTTTTCACAAACCGGGGCATTGACAGGTGTTGGCGAAGTGGGTGCCCCACCCTCGAATATCCGGGGAGACATCAATATGGCCACCGGCGCCGAAATGGCAAAGGAACGGTCGAGCCCCTCACCAATCAGGGGAATATCTTCCGGGGTTTCCACAAACAGGGTTTCAATACCGGCTGAAGAGAGAATTTCCGGGAGTACCTTCCCAAGAGGAACCTGTGCTTCGATTCCCTCCTTGTAATGCCCCCGCCAGCTGATGAGCATGGGCAGCGGCAGCCGGTAGTAAACGGGAAGTGACATCAACTCGTTGATCACCGTTCCCGCCCCGGTGCTCTGGATCAGCATGGCCGGGCGTTTGCCAGCCAGAGCGGCACCGGCACATAGCCCAACGCCCACCTCTTCGCGGGTGATGTTCATGGTGACAAACTGCGCATTGACCAGGGGAACAAGGTGTTTAATCCGATCACAGGGCAGGGTGGTGACGTAGTCGATACCCATCTTTTTCATCTGGTGCAGTACCCGGTCTTCGTTCATGGTACGAGGTTCCTCACTGAAGTTTAGGTGGATTTGTCCAATGTATTGTTGTGGTTTCGTTATTGGATCCAGGTATATGAAAACCTTGAAATGTTGTCAACGAAGGGGAAAGAAATCAAAGGATTGATACCGTGACCGTGAAAATGTAACGGAATTATAACCCAAAAGAAAGTAGAAGGATGACCGCCCGGAAATCTGTTCCCGCGGCCTTTTTGGGGGTTATAATTACGAAATGTGAAGAGGGGGAATCCAGATGATGTCTCATGTCATGAAATGCCGGATTGACAACCATCCGGGTAACGGTTATTTCAATATTATGATGCTTCGGGTTTTCCA
>CAZWAE010000097.1:1792-14633 GCA_964631805.1 uncultured Desulfobacteraceae bacterium
AATCTCAGCACCCCCATCGGGTCGAAAGTGGCGGCCGACCGGGCGGTTGGGGAGAATGTGACGGCCATTATCGGGGCGATCTTCAGTACCCATTCCCTTGCCATCGCCAGGGTAGCACAGGCAAACGGTATTCCGATGATTTCCAACGGCTCAACCCACGTAAATTTGACGCGGGTCGGGGATTATATCTTCAGAGCCTGTTATACCGACGCATTTCAGGGGTGGCTCATGGCCCGGTTTGCCAGGAGGCATATCGGAGCAACCAGGGCGGTGATGTTTATCAATATGAACAGCGATTACAGCATGGGTCTTTCCGATGAATTCAGGCGAGGTTTTTTAAAACTGGGCGGCCGAATGGTGCACCCCCTTTACTACAGAGACAAACAGAAAAGCTACGAAGAGATGATCTGGGGTGCCAGGGAAACCAATCCTGACGTGCTTTTCATCCCGGGATATGATGAAAGCGGGAGGATAATGGAAGCCGCCGTCGGAGCCGGGATCACTGCGGTCGCACTGGGGGGGGATGGCTGGAATGTGATCAAAAAGTTTGCCTGGTCCGGAAAATCCTTGTCAAAGGGGTATTACTGCGCCCATTGGTCTCCCGATGTGGACAACCCGGTTTCCAGAAATTTTGTCGGAAAATTTAAAAAGGATCAGGTGATTAAAATCTCCCTGGCCCTTGCCTACGATGCAGTCAACATCATGGCCCGGGCGATTCGCCTTGCCGGGTCGACGGATCGGGCCGGGATTCGGGATGCCCTGGCGGGTATGGCGGATTTTAAGGGGGTAACGGGAACCTTTACCTTTGATGAACACGGAGATCCCCGAAAAGGAGCCGTCATTATGGAAATCAAGGATGGCCGTGAATCCTTTCTAAAAGAGGTCGAGTACACACCCCCGCCATCATAACACGGATCGCAGGATCCCGGTATAAATTCGGGTGATCGGTCAGAGGACTATTTATGCGTCATCATTACGTGAAAACCTGCACGGCAATCTTGCTTTTCATCGCTTTTTCCGGTCTTAAAGCGGTTTTTCCTCTTCCGGCATTTGCCGCCGATCAAGTCCGCATTGCGGCGATTTTTTCCGAAACGGGGATTGCCGTGGACCACAACAAACCGGCAATCGAAGGCGCCATCCTGGCAGTGGAGGATATCAATGAAAATGGGGGGGTGATGGGCCTGCCCATCGAGCTGATGGTGATAGACAACCGGAGCACTCCCATCGGATCCAAGCTGGCAGCGGTGAAGGCGTCAGACATGGGTGTGACCGCTGTCATCGGTTCCATCTGGAGTTCTCATTCCGATGCCATGGCAACGGTTCTGCAAAAGGCGAAAATCCCAATGATCACACCGGGATCGACCAAAACCGGTGTCACCAGAAAAGGCGATTATATTTTCAGAATCTGCTTCATCGATTCGTTTCAGGGGCCGGCCATGGCCGGTTTTGCTTATGACGATCTGGGCGCCAGGACGGCTGTTGTCTTCACCAATATCAACGAACCTTACAGTGTCAACTTGGCTTCGCACTTCATCAAAGCCTTCACAGGCAGGGGGGGACAGCTCCTGCAGAGTCGCCATTACAAAGGTTCGGCCGTTGACTTTACTGGAATCCTTAAAAAGGGAATGCTGTCACGTCCGGATGTCTATTTTGTTCCCGGTTATTCAAGGGACAGTGGATTGCTGATCAAGCAGGCCGTTAAGTTGGGTATCGAGACGACATTTCTCGGGTGTGATGCTTGGGATGGATCGGTCATATTTGAATACGGCGGAGATGCTCTCAAAGGAAGCTATTATTCCACCCACTGGCACCCACAGGTAACGTTTCCAAGGAGTCATTACTTTAAAAAACTTTATCGAAAGAAATTCGGTAACAGGGAGATTACCTCGCCGGTCATCCTGACCTACGATGCCGTAATGGTCCTTGCGGATGCCATTGGGCGAGCGGGATCCCTGGATCGCATCAGCATACGGAACGCACTGGCAGAAACAAAAAATTTCAAAGGTGCCACCGGGAATATATCCTTTGACGCCAACGGTGACCCCGTTGACAAGGAGATGAGCATTATCCGGTTTGGCAGGTCCCGGCAGTTTTTCGTTAAATCCATGAGACCCTGATCCCCGACGGCAATAATGTCAAAAAGCCTAAGATTCAAAATAAATTCCGCCATAGTGCTCACATCCTTTATCATCTCCCTTTTCGTGGGTATTTTTCTCTTTTTCTTTGAAAAAAAACACAGACAGAACCGGGTCGATATGGTCAAAGTACTTATGAGCGCTGTTTTTGAGCAGAAAAAAGAGGAGCTCACAAATGAAATATTTGCCGGACAGCAACTTGCCCTTGCCGATTCTCTGGAGAAGATGAGGGATGTCAGAGGCATCATCCACCTCAACGTCTACAATATCGAAGGGAATCTGGTAACCGCCACCGGTGAGATAAAAACACACAATCTTTCAAAAATGGAGCGGCATCGGCTCAATCGGGGACACGCTTTTTCAAACACCATACTTCTGGGCCGTCCTGTCGTGGAATTTGCAACTAAGATGGAAGTGATCGGAGAGCGGGTCGGGTATTTGAAAATGTATTATGATATGGCCGAAGTCAAAGAGGAGTTGAAGTACACACTGCTGTTTTTTCTTTCTTTTCTCTTTGCCACCCTCTTTATCATGGCGGCTCTGCTCAATCTGCTGCTTGCCCACACTGTTATTCGTCCGGCAACCATATTGAGGAATGCGATCCGGAAGGTGCGAAGGGGGGGCGTCGGAGAACAGGTCCAGCTGACATCATCCGATGAAATCGGAGAGATTGCCGCCGATTTCAACGAAATGTCCCTCCGGTTGAAGGATCAGCATATTGCCCTTGGCAAAGCCATCGAAAGTAGAGAATCCTACGCAATTCAGATTGAAAAGAGCAACCGGGAATTGGAATCTCTCAATGCGAGGCTTGAGGAGACGGTGAATGACCGGACTGCAGAACTTCTACATATCAACCGGAAGCTTAAAAACGAAATCAACGAGCGGCTGCGTGCGGACGAGGAAAAAAGAGAATTGGAGGAGAGATTGGCCCGGTCCCAGAAAATGGAGGCCCTTGGACTTCTGGCTGGGGGAGTGGCCCATGATCTGAACAATGTGCTTTCCGGGATCGTCAGCTATCCGGATCTGCTGCTCCTGGACCTCGATGAGGACAGCCCGCTGCGGAAACCCATCATTACCATCAAGGAATCGGGGAAAAAGGCTGCCACCATTGTCCAGGATCTTCTGGATCTGGCCCGAAGGGGTGTGACCAACACGGAAGTCATCAACTTGAATGAGGATATCGTCTCCGCCTATTTGAAATCTCCCGAGCAAAAAAAAATCAAGGTCCACCACCCCAACGTCATTATTTCCACCAGCCTTGCCCCGGATTTGATGAACATCAGGGGGGCTTCAGTGCACCTCAAAAAGGTGTTGATGAACCTTGTGGCAAATGCTGCCGAAGCTCAGCCCCGGGGCGGTAGAATTTTCATTTCCACCGAAAACCGGTATGTGGACCGTCCCATCCGTGGGTATGACAACGTCGATGAGGGCGACTATGTCGTTCTGGCCGTCGAAGACCGGGGCACCGGTATTGCGGTCGATGACCTGAACCGTATTTTTGAACCCTTTTATTCCAAAAAAGTGATGGGACGAAGCGGCACAGGGTTGGGAATGGCGGTGGTATGGGGAACGGTTCAGGACCATCAGGGCTATATCGATGTGGAGAGCACCGAGGGGAAGGGGGCTGTCTTTACCCTGTATTTCCCCATTACCAGGGAAGAGAAGGAAACTGCCAAAAGCAATGTCTATATTGAGGAGCTGTTTGGAAACGGTGAGACCATACTGGTTGTGGATGATATAAAGGAGCAGGTCGAAATTGCTTTCAATATACTGCAGAAACTGGGATATACGGTTTTAACGGCCACCAGTGGAGAAGCAGCGGTGGACTGTCTTGCAAACCGGTCGGTGGACCTGGTCATACTGGACATGATCATGGACCCGGGTATGGATGGACTCGAAACCTACCGGCAAATCATCGAGCTGCGACCCGGCCAAAAAGCGATTATTGCCAGCGGGTTTGCAGAAAACGAGAGGGTCCGGGAATCACTGTCCTTGGGTGTGGGACAGTATATCAAAAAACCCTATACCCTGGAAAAGATCGGTTTGGCTGTTAAAAAGGAGTTGGGAGATTCAATCCTTTAGGTGCAAAAATTTAAGTTTTCCTACAAGGTGATTACCAGAAGATCCGTTGCTGATGCCAGCTGATTCTGGATTCTGGATGCTTGATATTATCGATGCCACCATTTGAGCGCTCTTGGTCATCCGGTGTCCAGCATCAAGCATCTGTCCGCTCGTGGCAACTATTTCGGGAACATCTGGACCGGCGGTTAGGGCCGCGCAAAAACAGAACATGGGCCATATTCTTTTCATACAATCACAAACCTTTGCTTACCCGGGACTTTATTATATCTGCGGGGCGTTGAAGGCTTCCGGGCACAGATACGAAGTACTCGTATCTGAAAATGCACAAGCTGCTAAAGAATACATTTCAGCACATCACCCGGATGTCATCGGTTTTCCCTGCATGACAGGAATGCACCGACAAGCGCTTAGCATTGCGAATGATATCAAGCATGACTTTCCAAAATGCAAAACTATTTTTGGGGGAATTCATCCAACACTATATCCCGGAATTATAAGCAACCCTCAAGTTGATTTCTTGTGCAGGGGAGAAGGAGAAGGGGCCACAGTTGAACTATTGGACGCAATTGATAAGGGAGATACGAACTACGCGATAGAAAACTTGTCCTATAAAACGGGTGGCGAAGTTATCCACAACCCGATGCGGCCCTTTGTGAGTCCAATGGATTCCCTTCCATTTCCGGATTATTCCATTTACCAGGATGTAAAAGCGTTGTCTTCTGATACTTTTCCCATGGTATACATGGCCAGGGGTTGCCCTTTTTCATGTACATACTGCCACAACAGCAGTCAAAGAAATATTTACAAAGGTCTTGGTAAATACGTCCGGCGCTTTGGTGTTAAACGAATTTTGGATGAAGTCGAATCAGCCCTTCAATTTTATCCCAGGGCAAGGGCGGTAATGCTTGGCTCCGATACGCTTGGAACAGACCTTGATTTTCTAACGGATCTGCTAACGCGTTTTCACTCTCGTTTCAAAATTCCCTATACGTGTCTGATACGACCCGAATTCATTAATGAAAATATTGCTAGATTACTGAAAAAGACAAATTGTCATATGATCGGATTTGGAATTGAATCCGGGTCGGCAAGAGTACGAAAGCAATTGCTCAACAGAAATTATTCCAACCCTGAAATCATTGATGCGGCAGCCATCCTAAAAAAACACAACATACGCTTCAGGACATACAATATAATCGGATTTCCTTCAGAAACCAAAGATGAGATGCTCACGACCTTGGAATTAAACCTGAAGATAAAACCAGATTACCCCTGGGTATCCATATTTACCCCATACCCGGGAACGAAACTTGCGGAAATGTCCATAAACACCGGTTACCTATCTAAAAATTTCAACTATGACCACGTGCCGACATCATTCTTCAATGATACGCTTTTAAAAAAGGTGGATAGAAATTTCATACTGAATTTGCATTCACTTTTTCAGATAATGATTTTATTTCCATTTTGTTACCCTTTATTCAAACGAATCCTAAATGTTAAGCATAACGGGATGTTCAGACTTGCTTTTAAAATAACTTATGCCCTTATCTGTATCCGGTCTGAAAACAGGTCTTTTTCATCATTTCTTGAACTGGCACTCGCCAACAGGAAACTTTTTCATTAATACAACAAAATCGATAGGGTTTTATTTCTTTTGCGCTATCCATAAATATTCACCCGACATGATGGATAGATGAACCCTTCCAAAGGCCTGGGGGATTATATTATTCATGGCATAACAGATTTTTTTAGTGACGGGCGGTCCGGTTGAACCGCCGACCTGCAATAGATAGCTTAACGGCAGTCTTTTTTTCAAAGGGACAAGGCGCAGGCGGTTTAGCCCGCTTTCTTTTTCAATATGCCTTATACCTCGTTCTGAAGGATATAATAGGTGCTCAACTTTATATTGGGGCCAAAACTGTGCCAATACTTTTCTTGATATGGAGGACACCGTTGGAAATGTCCCGATAATCCAGCCTGACGGTGTGAGGTGTTTTTGGATTAAACCTTTGACTACCTTCGATGGATCGGACAAATGTTCCAGGAGGTCTAACATAAAAATACAGTCAAACTCTAAATCAATTTTTTTGCCCAACCATTCAACAATATCGTCATTATAATATGTGCAAGGTAATTTGCTGAAATAATACACTGATTCCGGAACCCGCTCGATTGCGTACGCATCTGCTGTCGGCCACTTTTTTTTAATTGCATATATCAAATCACCTTCAGCGGCACCCACATCCACTACTTTTTTATCTGAAAAACCAATATTTAGCTCCAAAAGCAAATGTGCGAAATAGGCTCTTTTGGGATGGCGGTCGTTTGCTTGCCGTTTTGAAAAATAGTGTGCATATTCCTCTGCTAACCACGCTGAAGATGGCAGAGGAAACAAAAATTCGGATGCACATTTTTCGCAAAGCAATAGTTTGAGAACTTCACCCCTCCTTTCGGTAAATTTTCGTAATACATGCCCATTACCCATGCAAATGGGACAGCGTGCGTTCAGGTGATTGCCGGCCATCTAAACATCATCCTTTGCATATATCAAGCCAGGGTAGTAACGATCGGCATCCTTCAGGCCCCCGCCGTATTTGATTTTAAAGTCAGTTGGGCCTTTATCAGAGAGGAGTTCAACGCAGGATAAGCAGACCTGCTCTGCGGTAATGGAATGCATACAATGATTTTCTCCCCTGCACGGCGTCGTATCCCAGTAGTGGATACAGGGAGAGCAATAGATCTCCCCATAATGGATATGCGTCAAGGGACGATTTTGATCAACATACACTTCAGGAAAGGTCGGCCCAAATAAACCGATGACCGGTACATCGGAAAGCAGACCTAAATGAAGGGGCGCGGAATCATTTGATATCAATAGATCTGCATGCAAAATATATCGAATGGTTTCCGACAGAGAAAGGCTGTCAACCATATTGGTGACAAGGGAGTGTTTATTGAATCCTTCACAGTGATTCCGTTCATACTCACCGGAACCAATAATGATGAAATTATATTCATTTCTGAACTGAACCAACAGCATTTCAATGAGTTGTTCAAAAAATTCAAGTGGCCACCTTCGCTCCAATGATAGTTCTCCGGCGTTGGGATTAATCACAATATACTTTTTTTCAGGAGGCATGAGAGCTGGAAACTGTTTTTTCAATTGTTTTGAAAAATGAGTTTTTGCCTCTGAGAATGACGGGGGTTGACCGTCTATGTTGATGAGCCCCAAAAGCCGATCATAGGCTTTACCCAGATATTGATGGCGATTGAAAAATACAAGATGTGTATGGTTGAAACGACGCAGTCGGACACTGTCAATGGCAAAGCCGGCGCGATTCCTGCTCAGAGTTAATGTCCCTAAAAGAACAGATAACTTTGAATAGACTTCAAGATCGACCATCCAATCGATTTTTATTTGATAGATGCGGTACAAGCCGGCCATAACAGACAGAATCGCTCTAAAGGGACCTCCATCATTTAACTCGATAATCTCATCAAACAGATCTGATTCCCGGGCAAACAAAGATGTGGAGGTGGTCCCCCAAAAGATAATTTTACTATTTTGACAGCGCAAACGAAGCGCATGGATGGCAGGTGCTGCAATGGCCAAAGACCCTATGCCCTGGAATTTTAGAATCAGTATGGAATCGACAGGTAAAGTATCATGGTTTCTGCGCAGAATAGAGCCAAGTATGCGCACAAGGAAACTGAGAAAGAACAAACAAAAATTGCCGAGGTAATGATCAAGTACTCTTTTGGTCGTTAGCTTCATTTTTTATTCCAAACCGGCTAATCGTTCCTTGCCATGAAAAGGAGGTTCGGACCTCTGTGTATTATTTTATATTTTTCATGAAGATAAGACACGATTTCAGGAACCTGAACACTCTCAGGGATGTTGTCGATACGCCATGTATTCAGGTTATAAATGACAAATTCAGGCTTGTTCTTTTCAAGATCGTTGACGACTTCCAGTCGCTGATGTCTTGAAATCGCAGTATATGAAAGACCGAACCGTGTTGGGTTTCTTCGATCAAAAAGAAAGTAATACATGGGTGCGTTTGGGAAAAAATAGACATAATCCTTTGAAGCAGTATTGGCTGATAAAAACTTGTGTATCCCCTTGATATCTTCACTTGTACGACTGTCGATAAAAATCCCTGCCCGTTTTATTTCAGGTAGATCCACTCCATTATGATTGATTGCAAATTTTCCGGAAGGGCTCAAAATATCACTCAACGCCCATGATGATTTATAATTGATATGTGGAGAGTATGCGAATAGCAGTGCCAGTGGAATAACCATTGTACTGAACAAGGTGATGTTGCCGAGTCTGCTATGCAACGCAGCCTTCGATTTCAAAACGGCCCATGAATCGTCAATATAGAGAAAACAGAGCAACAGTGCGGGGGTTATCGCCTTAATAACATTCGACTCGGCATAACGACCCAATGCGACCCTGAAAACAAGTATACCATAAATGGTTAATAAAAACTTGAGCTTAACATGATTATCCGTGAGCCCGATAAAATGGCGTGTAAATATATAGATAGCAGAAAAAACATATAGAAATATGGTCCAGTACGGCAGATACATCCCCCCGGTAAGAGGTGCAAGTAAAAAGGCCCGAAAGGGCGGAAAGGGCAAACCGCCAAAACCCAAGGTAACCAACTTGGGGTATCCATACATGCTGCTCCAAAACGCGCCCAATGCATCGTTATTCGCCAGGTAAAAAAGGCATGGGAACAGAGAAATACAAAAACTGCCTAAAAAAATTCCCCCCTTATAGACGGTCCGTTTATAGTTCTTGTCAAACAAGGCTTCTACCAGAAAAAACAGGAAGATGGTGAGGAAGCCACAAAGTCCGAACTCTTGGCTGAAAAGAAGGCTTTGCCCGCTGATTAGGCCGGCTGAAATTATGGCAGCTTTGTTCGTTTTCCGGCCGTACAGATAAATCAGAAGCAATGGGAGAAGTCCCAAGGTGCTCCTAAGCAACGTGGTGTTGGGAGAAGGAGCCAGCACCATCGTGTTTAAAATAAAAATGCAGGCAAAACAGGATAAACTAAATACGAGCTTGCTTTTTACTGTTTTGTACAGAAAAAAAATAACAATCCCCATGCTGGCTAAGTTATACAGGTAAGCCAGCACCCTGGCATTGAACACATTCATACCCCAGAAATCTATAAACCACGCAAGAGGATATATTTGCATGGGACCGTAAAGGCAGAAGAAGTCTTTTCCAAAGACATCACCGTTAATTACCCTATAGGCCCACTCCAACATTTCGCCTTCTTCACCTAAAAAAAGCCAAGACTTCACAACACCACTATAAGTCGGCCCATAGAAATAATTTATGTTGAATGTCAATAGCAGACCCGATACTACAATGGGGAGTAACAGAGACAAATTTTTGTTTTGTCCATGGATATAAGGGGGATGATTTATGGGTTTAAGGATATAAAAGAGATCTTTTTTTTTACCGCGGGACCAACACAACCATAGAGAAATTGCAAATAGAACAGGTATCCCCAGCACGATGGTATAATTTAACAGATTGAGCGAAATGGGATATCCGTTTAGAATGGTACGACTTACAATCCCCAAGGACCTCGCCTGTTCAATTTCATGGGAAAAATCAAAGGATATTCCGCATGCCCAATAGGAAATAGACAGTCCTAATGTAGCTCCCAGAAGAAGTACTGTAATATGTTTTGAGTATAATGTGCGGGATTCAATATCTGGTTTATCGGGGAGATGCTGGGAAGATCCTATCTGCATTTGCTTATTTCTGGCTCTGCTCGAAGTAGTCGATATCGATGGCGATGGCTGTGGCGAGGATGAGTTTCCGTTCGGTCGGGGTCAACTCTGGATCTTCAAAAGAAACCGTGAAGGTATCCGCTCTCGTGAACGCTTCCTTGAGGAGGCCGGACCATTTTTTCTTGATCGTTCCCACCTGCTGTGAACCGGACATGACGTTAAATGTCCAGGGTTTGAAAAGCGGTCCCAGAACGGTCAGCTCCCGATCTTCAGCGTCGGCATCGAGGGAGTACTTTCGGTTGAGAAGGGAGAATTTCTGCTGGATCACCCCGATGGGGATATCGTCGTCCGAAACGTCGATCCGGCTGAAGATAAATTCGAACCGGCGGTCCAGCCACACCACTTCCGGGGTATTGTAAATGCTGATCCCCATCTTGAAGGGCCGGCGTGATGTGAATATATTGCGCGAGATGGTGCCCACGATGCCGGTGTGGGCTTCCTCCGCATTGGCCAGTTCTTTTCCCTTTTCGTTGTAAAGCTTGTATCGGTTACGTCCTTCGAAGTCCGTCATCAGTTCCAGCCCCTCCACCTGCTGTTTGACGATTACCTTCGGTTCGGACAGCAGCGTCCCTGCCGGGGCATCTGTAAATTCCCCCATCTCGCCCTTTATCCGGTTAAAGACATGATCCGCGGCTCCGGCGGCACCGGCAATCGCTATCCCCGCGGCACCGGCTGCCGAAGAGAGCTTGCCACCCGCTTTTTCTTTTCCCGCGTTCTTTTCTTGGGAGTCGGTGGCTTTCATAAAGGCGATCACCGATTTTCTGGCCTTTTCCCATTCCTCCCCGCTGATGTTGCCATCGCCATCCGTGTCGTAAAGCGCTCTGACCTGAGGATCGTTCTGGAGCTGTTTTTTGAGCTTTCTTAACTGTTCAACCAGCTTTTGCTTGTCGACCATTGCGCCTCCTCTCCTTGCATGCCGCTGCCAAGCGAAATGGAAAAGTTAGAATGCGTAAAAAAACGTAGCACAAAGGACCCTGTTTGACCAGTCTATTGAGCAACCGATCATGCCGACCGACCGAGATCGCCTTTTCAAGCAGATGGATGAGGTACTTGATCGCCAACACCCGGACCGGCATCGCCTGAATTTGAATTTTCAAATTTGAGGTTCGCCCCCCATCATATAATACCTAAAAATTATCCGTATTATACACCTATAAATTTGATATTTACATTCATCCAAATTTGTGTTTAAGTTGCACGATATTACGCTGTTTACTTTGCTTTTTACCGGTTTGCCCGGCATTGCAGACAAACCCATCCTTTTTTAAAAACAGATCCAATATAGAGGAACAATCCGAAATAGCATTCAACCGCCCGGCTTGAGCGAATTTCACGTTTGCCGTCCAGGTAAAAAATGATCCGCAGGGTAACAGACTGAAAAATAGTCAGGTTTTATTTCTGGTGATGCAGCTACCGTGTTATGAAAATCAAATCATCGTTTTTCTCTTTGCCTTAGGGATCACAAGGCGTCGTTCGCTGCAGGCTGAAACAGCCGGTGCGACGGCACTGCCCAGATGTCCGGATCGGCGAGGGGTTTGATGGTATTGCCGGTGTGGATCACAAGCCCGCCCAGCCATTTTTTTCCGACTTGTTGGGCAACCGAGCGCATGGCACGCGTATCTTCTGCATGTGCCGTGGCACGGGATTTGATTTCCATTGCAATGATACCGGCCGGTGTTTCAAGCAGCAGGTCTACCTCCATGCCGGATCTTGTGCGGTAGAAATAAAGCTCGGCTTCCTTGCCGCTGGTTCGCATCCATTTGACGATTTCCGAAATCACCATGGTTTCATAAAGTTGGCCGCTCATCTCGCCCCTGAAGCCGGCGAGTTGACGCCAGATACCGACATCGGTCCAGAAAAGCTTGGGGGTTTTGATGGTGGAACTCGTGATGTTCTTATAGTAGGGCTGCAGCAGAAAGGTCTGATAGGAGATACGCAGATATTCCATGTACCTTCTGGCTGAGTCGACGCTGATACCGGTATCTCTTGCCAGTTCCGAATAGTTGAGCAGCATGCCGGATCGCAACGCAGAGAGTTTCTGGTATTTTCGAAACGGCATCAGATCATCCAGGCGGGCCAGATCGGAAAGGTCGCGTTCCAGATAGGTATAACCATAATTTTTCAACCATTCCCAACGCCCTGCATCCGACAACGGGAGCAGGGCGGGCATGCCGCCCCAGGCAAGTACATGCTGTTCCGCCTGGCGAAAGGCCAAATCGTCGGCTTCAAGCAAAACCGCCGGAATGCCGGAAAGTATGCGGGTTACCGGATGACCTGAAAAGAACGCATCGATCAGCGGCACTGGGCGCTCTGCAGAGTTGTCCGTTGCCTTCTGGAGCAGTTCACACGGCATCAGCGGCCAGAGTTCGTAAAAAAAGGCCCGGCCGGCCAGAGATTCCCGGATCTTTTTGAGCAATAGAATCTGGCTCGACCCGGTGAGCACCGTAAAGGAGATCGCCTCATCATCAAAAGCATATTTCACTTTTTCAAAAACGGAAGGCTCCTTCTGGGCTTCGTCAATAACCGCATTACCCACGGTTTGCTCCCAGGCCAGGGTCGAAAGCTGGCGAAGCGTGTCACGGTTTTCCGGGGCATCCAGGTTGATATAACGCAAAGTTGGATAAGCGGCCCTGCAAAGGGTGGTTTTCCCGGTTTGGCGTGCGCCGGTGAGAACCACAACCCGGCGGGCAGCTGCACCAGGTAAACGCTGACGGATATGGCGGTATCTTTGCGAATCTGTCGACATGAGCAAAGAATATGCTGTAAAATTTACGATGTCAACTTAAATTTGACATAATTGTCAC
>CAZWAE010000098.1:0-2370 GCA_964631805.1 uncultured Desulfobacteraceae bacterium
CGGCAGCCGGAACTCGGGAATGGCCCAACGCAGCATGCCCCCCGGCGCTTCATCCGCTTCGAATAGGGTCACACGGTACCCCCGGCACCGCAAATCGTAGGCGGCCAACATCCCGGCGGGACCAGATCCGACGATGGCAACGTCTTCCGGTCGTTCTCCTTCCATTTCGGGCAACTCCGGTTTCTCTCCTTCGAAGCGGTCGGCCAGGTAATATTTCAAGGCACGAAGTGCCACCGCTTCACCATCGGTCTCCCGTCGCCAACACGCCTCTTCACAGGGTTGGGAACAGATCTTTCCCAAGATACCGGGAAAGGGCAGCGTTTCGCGCATAAGCGCCATGGCTTTCTCCTCCTCACCCCGGGCGATGAGCTGGGTATAACCCTGACAGTTGACGCCCAGGGGGCAGGCCTGCCGACAAGGGGACAGCTTCAGACGCAGATTGTCCAGAATACAAGTATCGACACAGATCCCGCAGGCGGTGCACTTGTCCTTATCCACCACGATATTGTCCGATAAACTTTCAAGTAGGTTGACCCTATTCACCGGTTTTCTCCTCAAGCTTGATAATTTCTTTATGGGACACCCGGACATCTTCGGGTGCCTCACCCTGGGTCAGGACGATATGCTTCAACCAATTGCCATCGTCGCTGTCCGGAAAATCGCTTCGGTAATGCCACGGTACCCAGCGGCTCTCACGGCGTTCCTTGGAGGCCACGGCACTCATGGTGGCGCATTGGATAATATTTTCCACTTCATATACTTTGAACAGGTCGTGTATGTCCCTCACCGCCACCATGGTGGTCAGTTCCTCACGGAACCGGTCCATCCACCAGAGCGCCTTGTCCAGCTTGAATTCGTTCTTGGGTGGCCGGATATAGTCGTTGATGATGCGTCTCACCTTGTATTCGAACTCTTCGATGGGAATCCGGTTGTCGCTCCGGTTCAGGCGATCCTCTCTGCCCTTGAGGAAGGTCTCGATCTGGTCGGTGTCCGGATCCACAGCCGGGTTCCCGGCCACATAGTCAGTGGCGCTTTCAGCGGCGATTTCACCGTACACGAACGCCCCTGACAGATGGCCGCGGGCGCAAAGCGAGGTATCACCGGCAGCATAGAGCCCGGGCACGCCGGTTTCCCCCTTTTCATTGATGCGGACCCCGGTAAGCCCATGGCCGCCACACAGAAAGACCTCGGTGGGCCACAATTCGATCTCACCCGACCGAAAGTCGATCCCCCGGCCTTTATAAAATCTTTCGCAGGCCGGGCGCTCCGTGGTAAACAGAAGATCTTCTATCTCCCTGATCTTCTCTTCGGGCAGATGATCCATGCGAATTCTCAAGGGACCCTTCTCATCGAGATGGTCCTGGAACATGGTGCGGATGGAGGGGTGGTCCTTTTCCCGGTGCTCGTCATAAGCCGTCAGCAAATGGGCGCCGCGCGTGAGGGTGATATACAGAAGCGGTGCGTTGATGTCTTTGGCAATATAGTAGATCAGGGTGTACTCGAACCCGCTCAGTTCAGCCCCCGCCCGGTAGGCCAGGCAGTACCCATCGCCGGTATTGCCGGGGAAATCATACACACCGTAGAGGTTCCCGTTGTTGGGAAGTCCGAAACGCGCGGTACCGCCTGCCGAAAGGATCACCGTTTTGGCTTGGCAGACGATGTTTTCACCGGTTCGGACATTCATTCCGATGGCACCGGCGATTCGCCCGTCGGTTTTGAGCAGTTCTACCGCCATGGTCCGGTTGACGGCCCGGACCCCCATGTCCAGAGCCCGTTTGGCCAGTATGGTCTTCAATTCCGGTTCCTTCATGGTCACGCAGAATTTGCCTTTGGGGTGCACCTGCAGCACATCATAGTCACCGTTTTCATCCACCGGGAAGAAAACACCCCATTTTTCGAGTCGCTGCATCACCTCCCAGCTGCGTTCCGCCATGCGGTAATTAACCGGCTCGTCCATGATCCCTTCACAGGCCATGCTGTTGGATTCAACATACAACTCGGGCGTGGCGATGCCCGGCAGGGCAACGATGTTCAAAGCGTCCATCCCCCGGGCGATACAGCCGGAGTATTTGATCTCTCCCTTTTCGAAAATGACCACGTCCTGGTCGGGGTTCATCGTCTTGGCGCGGATGGCGGCCATGATACCGGCGCTGCCCCCGCCGATGATAAGGATATCGGCCTTGATGACCGGCAAATCGATGGATTTCATTCCTTCTCCTTTGGTTCAAATTTCCCTGAACAGCCGCCGTTCACCGGAAAGGCAGATGCTATGACGGAATTCGTAGGGACGATCCTTGTAAGTGAATGCCAGCATGTCGATGGCCAGAAGAGGCCCCCCCGTCTCGACATTCATGATCCCGGCGGTGTCGT
>CAZWAE010000098.1:2470-14519 GCA_964631805.1 uncultured Desulfobacteraceae bacterium
CGCAGATACCGGTTGTACGGCTGACAACCCTTGATCCGTTCGATCTCATGCAGATTGATTTTCAGATCGGCTTCACCGCCGCCGAAGTCCTTCAACAACCTGTAATATCGCAGGCTCTCGCGGCGCAGGGTCGTACCGGCAACGAAAGTGCCCTTGCCCTGGATGCGATAAAGGTACCCTTCGTATACCAGGTTCAGGATGGCTTTTTTGACGGTACCGATGCTGACCTTATGGGTCTCGGCAAGTTTTCTTTCAGGAGGGATGCGTTCACCAGGGATCCATTGACCGTTTTCGATCTGCTGCCGTATGGCGGTCTGCAGGCGATAATAAACCGGTGTGGGGTCGTTGGAAGCTATTCCTGGCGGCATAAATTAATACAAGTAACTAATTGTAATTGATTTGATTTCTTAAAATTGATATATACGACTATATGTTTAGATCAATTGGCTGGGTTTGTCAACCCTGCCGCTACCGGCGCAGATCGAACTTCTTTTTGAAAACCGAGCGGGCCACCATGTTGATCTGTGCCTGGGAAGTGCCTCCGCCGATCTGGAACATCCGTACATCCCGGAGCATCCGCTCCAGCGGCAGGTCCTGGGAATAACCGTAGGCACCGAACATCTGGAGGCTCTCACTGGTCACCTCGAAGGCGGCATGGCCGGTGTAGTACTTGGCCATGGAGGCTTCATCCATAAGGGGTAGCTTGACGTTGTTGGGCAGATCACGGGCATTGCTGGCAGCGCGATGGATCAGCAGGCGTGCGGCGTTTAGTTTGATTTCCGATTCGGCCATCATCCACTGCAGCCCCTGAAAGTCGCTGATGGGCCGTCCGAAGGCTTTCCGTTTCTTCATATAATCCACGGCAAGGTCGTGGGCGCCCTGGGCGATGCCCAGCGCCACGGCGCTGGCACCCACGCGCTGCCCATTATACCCGTACATGAGTTTCTTGAATCCGTCCCGGCCGTCGCCCATGACCACGACATTTTCAGCCGGGACCTCACAGTCGGTGAAGACCAACTCCGTTTCCGGAATTCCCCGGAGACCCATGGCGCGTTCCACGCGGCCGAAATTAAATCCGGGGGTTCCCTTGTCCACAAGGATGCCACCGATCCCCAACTCCTTTTCGCCGTCAAAGAATCGTGCAAACACCAGGTTGGTGACCGCCACGCCACCGCCGGTAATCCAGTGTTTTGTGCCGTTGATCACAAAGGCGTCCCCTTTTTTATCCGCCCGGGTGGTGAGATCGGTGAGTGCCGTCCCCGCTTCGGGCTCGGTCATGGCGATGGTGGGTTTGTCGCCTTCCTTTAGAATTCGATGGGCCACCAGCTGGCATTGTTCTTCGGTACCGTAGGCCATGATGCAGCCCAGAGCGCCCATGTTGGTTTCCACCAGGACCCGCCCGGTGACGCCACAATGCTTGGCAGCGGTTTCGATGGCCAGCACTGCATCGATAAGCGGTCGGCCCTGTCCGCCGTATGCTGTGGGAATGGTCATCCCCAGCAGATCGCACTCCCGCAGCCGGTGTACGTTGTCCCATGGATATTCATGATTTTCGTCCCATCTGGCGGCTTTGGGTGCGAACTCCTTTCGGCCGAGTTCTTCCACCAGTTCGACGATGCGTTTCTGTTCGCCGTTTAATTTGAAATCCATGGATGGAGTTCTCCTTTACACTGTGAGCTTAAGCCCCAGATCATACCCTTTTTTCAGGGCGGTACGGTTTTGGCTGAGGGTTTTGGGGGGTACGTTACCCTCAAGGGATTTTTCAAGGGCTTCAAGGGGCACCAATCCGCTGATAGCCGAAAGGGCTCCCAGCATGATGATGTTGGCAAAGAGGGACCGCCCCAGTTCCTCTTCGGCAAACCGGGTGGCTTCAACGGGAAATACCTTCTGTAATTTTTCGGGCAGATCCTTGATCAGGGTGGTATCCGCAATCACGACGGTCTTTTCCGGATCGACTTTTTCCAGATACTTGTCCAGTGCCGGCTGCGACATGACCACGAAGGCATCGATATCCATGGTTTTGATGTAGTCGATCTCCTTGTCGCTGATCACCACCTCTGAACGGCAGGCACCGCCCCGGGCCTCAGGCCCGTAGCTCTGCGTCTGGGCCACCTCTTTATCGTCGTGCAGGCCAGCCGCCTGCGATAGGAGCAGGGCCGCCTTTACCACACCCTGCCCGCCGAAACCGGCAAACATGACTTCACTTCGCATCTTCTGATTCCTCCACTTCTATGGCCATATCAGGGCATATCAGTTCACACCGCAGACATCGGATACATTTGTCGGAGTCCACCGCCTCGGGCGTCAGGTAGCCTTTGGCATTGCGGTTTTTGGAAACCGCCAAAACCCCTTTTTCACATTGATCGATGCACAAGTGGCAGCCCTTGCAGTATTTTTCATCAACAGTAATTCTATTCAATGGTCTATCCTCTTCCGGATTGTTTAAGCGCTTCAATACTTGCGCACAGTTCGGGACGGTCATCTGACTGGTGCAGTTTGCCGATCAGAATGCGGTCTGCCAGCTCCTCTGTTGACATCTTGTCGGCCTTTGCCCGTGTGACGCCGCCGTTTTTCAGCATGTTGAGCAGATCGTCCGATTTTGCGGTCCCGTAGATGTAGCGTCCGGCCTGCGTGGGGCATTGGGACAACACGTGAACGAACGAAAACCCCTTATGCGCCATCGCTTGTTTGACCGCCTTTGCGATCCCCCGCGGGTGGGCGCTGGTCCACCGCGCGACATAGGTCGCACCGCAGCTGATGGCTACGGCACTGGCATCCATGGGCGATTCCGGATTGCCGTGGGGCGATGTCTGGGTGGTGGACAGCCGGGGGGTGGTCGGCGCCACCTGTCCGCCGGTCATGCCGTAGATATGGTTGTCCAGCATAATAACGGTGATGTCGATATTGCGCCGCGCCGCATGCATGAAGTGGTTGCCGCCGATGCCGGTGCAGTCGCCGTCACCGGTAAACACCACGACGTGCCGGTCGGGCTGTGCAAGTTTCAAACCCGTTGCCACGGCTATGGCCCGTCCGTGGAGGGTGTGCAGGACATCTGTGTTAACGAACACCGGTGCCCAGCTCGAGCATCCGATACCCCCGACCAGGGACAGGTCGTTGAAAATATCAAGCTCATCAATGGCGCGCAAAAACGAATTGAGAACCGTACCGTGTCCGCAGCCGGGGCAAAAAATCATGGGCAGGGCGCTTTTACGCAGATATTTTTCTGCAATGGGGTGCATAGTGTTTTTCTCCTCACTTCATCAGGTTTTGATCACTTCCAGGATGTCCCACGGTGTGTGAATGTTACCGCCCAACTTGGCAACCGACCGGATCTTTTGACCGTCGTGGGTAAGTCTTTCCATTTCGCGTGCGATTTTACCGATGTTCATCTCCGGGACAACGATGGTTTCAGCCTCACGGATGGCGTCGAGGATGAAACGATCCGGAAAGGGCCACATGATCTTTAGTTTGATAAAACCGACTTTCAGGCCTTGTTCCCGCGCCATCTTTACGGCCGACAACGCCGACCTTGCCACACTGCCGTAGCTTAAAACCACGGTGTGGGCGTCCTCTATAAAGGCCGTCTCCACGTCCGTCAGCTCTTCTGCGTGATCGGTAATCTTGCGGCAGAGACGCTCCATCAATTGACCGCTGATCTTGGGATCGTGTCCGGCACGGTTGCCATCCTCCTTGTGCAGCTGTCCGTCTATGAGCAGGTTGTAACCCTGCCCGAACGCCGGCATGCCGTCCAGCAGTCCGGAAGGCAGAGGCGCATACGGTTTGTACTCGGATGGAGGGGCTTTGGGTTTTTTCCGGGGATACACCTCGGTTTCCACCGGGATGTGCAGCTTTTCCCGCGTGTGTCCCACTATTTCATCCGACAACACGGTCACGGGCACCCGGAATTTCTCAGCCAGGTTGAATGCTTTGACCGTCAGCTCGAACGATTCCTGAACCGAAGAGGGGCATAGGGCGATAGCCTCGTAATCGCCGTGGGAACCGTACTTGGCCTGCATCACGTCCTGCTGCGCGGAGAGTGTCGGCTGACCCGTTGACGGGCCGCCCCGCATGACATTGATAATGACACAGGGCGTTTCGGTTACGGCGGCATAGCCGATGCCCTCCTGCATGAGGGAATACCCCGGCCCCGAGGTGGCGGTACAGGTTTTCATGCCACCCCAGGCGGCACCGATAATGGTGGAGATAGAGGCGATTTCATCCTCCATCTGCATGAAAGTTCCCTGCTGTTCGGGCAGCCACAACGACATCAATTCGGCAATCTCGGAGGCAGGCGTGATGGGATATCCCGCAAAAAACCGGCAGCCGGCCGCCAGCGCCCCACGCACGCAGGCCTCGTTTCCTTGGACTAATACGACTTCTTCGTTCTTCAAGAAGATGGCTCCTTTCACCTGTCGGGGTTTTACGATGATCAGTATAATCGATCAACCTCGGTTTAAATAAATACCAGGATGGCATTCAACGAGCCAGTTTTAGCAAGTCGCGTGCCAATGGAGGCAACCTGCGGCCATACGTCTGTATAAATTAAATTTTTTGCCTATCGACAAAGGAGTTACCAAATGGAAATTTATCATTTCTGAGAATTTTAACCTCAAACTTGAAAACCATATTGTCATTTATGTTACAATTGTCTAAAAGCACGGGAGAATGGTTTTATCCTTTCAGGCACAGGAGATGACGATGGAAAAAAAATTCAGGTTTGCGCTGGTGGGCCACTCCGAGGAGCTGGCAGAGGCCGTGCGCCGCTGCATCAACCCCGAAATCGAAGAGGTGGCCATCAATGTGGTCAAGATGGGACAATCCCTCCCGGTGGCTAAAAAACTGGTGGATGAGGGAACAGAGATCATCTTCGGGCACATGGGCAATGCCCACCTCATGTTTCAGGAGATCGGACAACCCGTGGTGGAAATTCTCCGCACCCATCTTGACATGATGATGGCATTCGTCGAAGCGAAACAATTCAACTCTCGGATCGGTCTGACCAGTTTCGCTTCCCCCACCGACGGTATCGAATTCATCGAAAAGACACTTGGCATCACCGTTCACCAGATCATCTTTACAACCTTCGACGAGATGGAACAGGGGATCCATGATGCCTATGGGAAGGGTATGCGGGTGATGGTGGGCGGCGGTGTCAGCAGCAAAATTATCGCATCGCTGGGCGGAAGAGGCATTGTTATAAAGCCGCGTAAAAGCGTCGTTGAAAAAGCCTTCAGGGAAGCACGGGCGATCGCTTCACTTCGCCGAAGGGAAGCGGAAAGTTCGGCCAGGGTCAAAACGATACTGCAAATGGTTGATGACGGCGTAATCGGTGTGGACAATTTCGGACGGGTCGACATCTACAATGAAACGGCCGAAAAGATCCTCGGTATGGATCTAAAAAAATGGGTCGGCCAGGCCCAGACAAAAATCCTCAAGGAGATCAACCTGCTGGATGTGCTCACCAGCGGTCGCACCGAAACCGATGTCATCAAAAGGATCGGCCGGAACAATATCGTCGTCAACGCCCTGCCGATCCACATCGACGGTCGCTCCCAGGGCGCGGTGGCGCTTTTTAAAAACGTTTCCCGGATCGAGAGCATCAACCGCAAGCTCAAGGAAGATTTATACTTCAAAGGATTTGTGGCCAAACACCGCATCGAGGACATCATAGGGGAAAGCGAACCGATGCGTCGGATGAAGAAGAAGCTGCGCCAGTACGCCGGCACACACGCCACCATCATGTTGCAAGGAGAAACCGGAACGGGCAAGGAGTTGGCGGCCCAGGCCATCCACCATATCAGCCCCCGCAGCCGTCATCCCTTTGTGGCCATCAACTGCGCCGCTCTGCCGGAGACGCTGCTGGAGAGTGAGCTGTTCGGGTATGAAGAGGGGGCGTTTACGGGCGCCCGCCGGGGAGGTAAGATCGGTTTGTTCGAACTGGCCGATGGTGGAACGGTTTTCCTGGATGAGATCGCCGATGTTTCCATGGGCCTGCAGGTGAGATTGTTGCGCGTGATAGAAAACAAGGAGGTGATGCGGGTAGGGGGCGACCGTTACGTGCCGGTGGACGTGCGCATCCTCAGCTCCTCCTACAAGGATTTACGCTACGAGTCCCGAAAGGGACGGTTCCGGCCGGATCTCTACTATCGGCTGGCCGTGCTGAAACTAAAGCTGCCGGCACTGCGTAACAAAAAAGAGGACATCGCGCCCATCGTTCAAGAGGTGGTCGCTCGAAAGGGCAAGATGCCGGAATCCTTCACATCAGCCATGCTGAACGATTTGAATCGGCATAACTGGCCCGGAAACGTGCGGGAGTTGATATCGTTTGTGGAAAGCTATCTGATTCTTTTAGGCGGGGCCAAACGCAACCGAAAACTGTTCGACATACTACTGGCGGAGCAGTTGGAAGAACTACCAGACAACGCTCCTCCAATGCCGGTAAGCACGGTGGAACAGAACTCCGTCTCGTTATCCGGTGAAATGGTGACTGACACACTGAAAAAAATGTTGGAGAAGTATGAGCGCCGCCTTATCAGCGACACTCTGAAAGCCTGTCGTTTCAATAAAAAGGAAACGGCTGGACGGCTGGGGGTCAGCGTAAACACATTATGGCGCAAATTGAACAAAGGTGATCCTATCGATTATAAATAGGAGGAAATGGGGACACCCAAAAATAAGTATCGATTATCAAAACGCATACATTATATTGAGGGTGATTAAGATTGTGGGACTAATCAATTATTTCCAGGACATTCCTTTTTTTTGTTTTCCCGGAAGCCGCGCTTAATATGATACGCATTGCGTCTGCCGTCCGGCCCCTTTTCCCAATGATTTTACCAACGTCTCCTTTTCCCACTTTTAACTCATATATCGATGTCTGGCCTCCTGCGATTTCGTTGACTGAAACTTGATCTGGATTATCAACCAGCGCTTGTGCGATGACTCTGATTAAATCCTTCATGATGATTAGCCCCAGTTTTGCCAATAGTATAGATATTAAGAGGGAGATGTACAATAAACCGTGATTCCAGACATTATACGTTGTTCCTTGTATAGAAATCAATTTTTATTTGAATTTGGATTTAAAAAGCTAACGCGACAATCCTGAACATTGTTATATTTCAAAGGAACTTTTGGGAAGGGATGAACCTGATAACTACTCACAGTGTCAGAGACTCCGGATGCGCTGGAGGCGGCTGATGGTTTCCAGAATTCTCACACCGTATTTGTCCCTGTCTACAACAATTTCGCCTTTGGCGATCAGGGTGTTTTTGACCATGATGTCCACCGGCTCATGTGCCAGCTTGGTCAGTTCGACAACCGTTCCGTTGTCGATGGCAAGAACATCAGATATTTTTTTCCGGGTTCTGCCGAGTTCAACGGTGACGCAGACAGGCACATCGAGGAGGAATTCAAGATTCTGTTCGGGAGAAAGGTCCGTGTCCAATGGCGTTTCCGCCTCCGCCAGGGGGGTAAACACTGCGGGTTCAGGCTCAGCTTCAGCTTCTCCCGGCTCCTGCGAGGCCACCTGATCATCCTCATCGATCATCTGGTTCACGGACTGTTGGGGATCGAGGATAGCGGCTGTCGAATCGGTCTCATCTGCCTGCGAAAGCTTCACATCATCTTCCGCATTCAACCCCACCTCGACAAAAATAATTTCCTCCCCGCATCGGTAGGCCAGTTTCTCGTACCTCGCCATGTTTTTGGATTCGATGGTGAAATCGCTGCCGAAAGTCATGGACGGCGTCGACAGGTTGCTGTTGAAGCCGTTGTTGTCCAGTTTGGACTTCAGGTTCCCGCCGATGATGTTGCACACTTCGCTGACCACGTCGCGGATATCGTTAAAACCCTCGACTTCATCGATTTCGATACCCAGCATGGTCGCCGTCATGACCCGGGCAAAATCCTCACTGACATAGATCTGAAGCATGCCCATCAGCCTTCCGACAAAGCCAACGGTCCCCACAATCTTATCTTCATTGAGTTCCGATACCAGGTCCTCTTTGGACGCCACAAGATCCATCGAGAGCATCATGTCAAACATCTCGACCATGGAGTTTGAAACAGGTTTCCGGATATTGAATTTTAAAAACCCCTCCTTGTCCAGGGGTGGCAACTGCCGTCTGCTTTCCTTGCTGTCATGGACCTGGACCGATTCATCCTCATTGACACGAACGCCCACATCCACGATGACGGGTTGGTTTTCAAAAACAAAAACATACTGTTCATGCCGGATCGTATCCAGGGACTCGATCTTGAAATCGTTGCCCCGGGTAAACGCTGGGGGGGAAAGCTGACAGGTCAGGCCGCTGTCGCAGAACTTGGATTTGAGATTTCCGCCGACGATGTTGCACACTTCACTGATGACATCGATCACCTCGTCTTCACCTTCGAGTTCGTCGTCCTCTATCCCCAGCATAGCTGCCGTCATCATCTTTGAAAACAGATCGCTGACCTGAATGTTGACGCAACCCATCACCCTTCCGGCCATACGGACCGACCCGGCGATCCTCTCCCCTTCAATTTCAACACCGGTATCCTCATCGGCGAGTTCCAGATCCATAGACATCATGGAATCAAACAGGTCAATCAGAGAATCGGTTACTGTCGTGGCAATATCAAATTTACTCAGATCGTTCATTTTCATACCCTGTTCTTGGCCCGGTTATTCGGAGGCAGCTTCTAATCAAACCGGGCAGATGGACATCATCAGCCCTCCGCACCTGTTCACAATGCTATCGATGGTATGAAAAGCAAGAAAAATGCCAACACCCTATAAAATGGACCAAATCGGGTGGATCGATCCCAAATCAACCGTTTTCAGCATGCTCCCGGGGTGGATTCGGTTCCCCGTGTGACTGGCAGCCGAGGTACGATACTGTCGGAAATGTCAAGGTTTTGACAACAGTGACGGCAGGCTATCTTTTGGGGCCTATCTCCGGACAGATGTGATCTACATTCACGTACCCCCCTGTTGGGTTCAATTCGTTGAGGGGGTTGCCTGTGTCTCTTTGGGGGCGTCTCCGCCCAAAAGACGCGTCACATCCCGGACAATCAGGTAGAGGGAGGGTACAAAAAGAAGGGTCAGGACCGTGGCCGCCAGCAGGCCAAAACTGATGCTCACCGCCATGGGGATGAGAAACTGGGCCTGGAAACTGCGTTCGAGAAGCAGCGGGAAAAGGCCCGCAACGGTGGTGATCGACGTCAGCAACACCGGTCTGAAGCGCGCTTTTCCCGATTGGATCACCGCCTGATATATTTCCGTTCCCTCCCGCGCGGAGCGATTGATGAAATCGATAAGGATGAGGGAATCGTTCACGACGATGCCGGACAGGGCGACGATGCCGAATATACTGATCATGGTGATCTGCATCCCCATCACCAGATGTCCGATGATGGCCCCGATGAGCCCGAAGGGGATGGCCATCATGATGATCGCCGGCTGGAAATAGGATTTGAATTGGGTGGCAAGGAGCAGGTAGATGCCCATGAGCGCCAGACCGAATCCCTTTTTCAGGCTGTCCAGCGATTCCCGGGTCCTCTTTTCCTGACCTTCGAGGTCATACCGAAGACCCGGATAGCGGCGGGTAAGACCGGGAAGAAAGTTCTCTTTCAGATCGGCAACGATCTTGCTGGCGTTGGCCACGGTTTCATCGATGTCCGAACTGACGGTTACGATCCGCTTCCGGTCCACGCGCCGGATGATGGAATAAGCCCTGCCCGTTTCGATCCCGGCCACCTCCTCTATGGGGACCTCACGACCGTCCGTCGTTCGGATGCGCATCCTCTCGATTCCCGAAAGACTGCGGCGTTCGGTTTCTGCATATCTCACCATCACCTTGATATCATCCATGCCCCTTTGAATTCGAACCGCTTCCTCGCCGTGAAACGCCTGGCGGATCTGACGGGCGATATCGGCCATGGATACGCCCAGGGCTTTGGCACCCGCCTTCACGCGTACCTGTTTTTCCTCTTTTCCCGGTTTGAAGTCATCCACCGTATCGAATGTACCGGGATAGCCGGAGATCTGGGTTTTCAACTCTTCGGCCGCCCCCCGAAGCCGGTCGAAATCCCGACCCGCCAATTGAATCTCGATGGGATTTCCGGCGGGTCCGCCCTCGATGGAATAGAACGCCAGCTGCTCAACCCCGGGCACCTCTCCGATCAACTGCCGCCAGCGGTTTCGGATTTCATTGACGGAAAGACCGGGCCTTTTTGCGGAAGAGGCCAGTTCTATCCATACCTCCCCGGCCTGTCCGCCGTATACGGCGGGTTTCCAGTCCCGTCTGGGGATCAATCCCACAAGGGAAAAGGTATTGGTGACGACGTTCAAATCCTTCTCGATCCTCGTTCCCAGGATTCCATTCAATTCAAATGCTTTTTTCTCGATCATCCCGATGGTTTTTTCTGTGATGTGATAAGGGGTACCGAGGGGGTAGTTCACCTCTGCTATGATCCAGTCACTTTCTCCTCTGGGCATGAAAACAAACGGAACATAGCCACCGATGACGATGCCGATGCTGATGATCAGAATACCCGCCCCCAATGCAAAGGTGAAATACCGGTTTTTAATCACATAATCGAGCAGCGGCCCATAATACCGATCGATCAGGATCTCCAGGGTCCGGTCGATCCCGCTGCGGACGCGCCGATGCCAGATCATCCGGTCCTCGTCTGCCATGGAGGTCCGGATCAGGGCATGGTTCAGGTGGGCGGGTAAAATGACCAGGGCTTCCCCCAACGATACCACCAGGATGATAATCACAGCCGTCGGCATCACGGCGATGAATTTCCCCATGATACCGGCGATAAAAAGCAGCGGGGTAAACGCAACCACCGTCGTGGAAACGGCCATCACAACGGGTCCGCCCACCTCCTTCAAACCCTCCACCACCGCCGTCGACGGTTTTTCCCCCTTTCCGTAATGGGAATAGATATTCTCCCCGACGATGATGGCATCGTCTACAAGGATGCCAAGGGTCATGATAAAGGCGAACAGGGATATCATGTTGACCGTCTGATCGCCATAATTCAGGACCAGAAATGCAGCCATAAAGGAGATGGGGATTCCGATGGCCACCCAGAAGGCCAGCCGCAGGTTCAGAAACAGGGCAAGGGCGATGAACACCAGAACGATGCCCTGGGCGCCGTTCCTGAGGAGCAGGTTGATCCGGTCGCGCACCATTCCGGACAGATCGAACCAGGTTGCCAGATGGACGCCATGGGGCATATGGTCCTGGCGCTGATCGACATACGCCCGCACCGCGTTGGAGATGTCGATCAGATCCTCCCGGCTCGTCCGGTTGACCTGCACCAGGGCGGCAGGCTTGCCGTTGAATCGGGCTTTTATATCCCTGTCTTCAAACCCATCCACAACCCGGGCGACCTGCCCCAGACGGATCACAGTACCGTCGCTTCTCGTGATCAACGGCAATTGCTCGAATTCACGGCCGGTATACAGTTGCCCGACGGATCTGATCAGGATCTCGCTGCCGAACGTCTTGATGGTGCCCCCGGGCAGATCGATGCTGCCCGATTTCACGGCAGCAACGATATGGTCGAAAGAAAGACCATACCGCCTCAGGTTCTCTTCGGAGATTTCGATGGAGATCTCGTAGTCCCGGACCCCCACGAGCGCTGCCAGGGAGATGGGACCGGTATCCACCAGGTCGTCCCGGATCCCCTCCGCCATCCGGCGGAGAATCCTTTCCGGTGCTTCTCCGTAAACGGCCACGGTAATAGCAGGATTTCGATTGATGATCTCAATGATTTCGGGTTCTTCCGCCTCCTCGGGGAAGGTGCCGATACCGTCGACTTCCGCCTTGATATCGTCCAGCACTTGCTGGACATCGGCTCCGGCATCCAGTTCCACGGTCACGTTCCCCCGGCTTTCCCGTGCACTGGACAGCGTTCTTGAGATCCCCTCGATCCCCTTGATCTTCTCTTCGATTTTGATGCAGATCCCCTCTTCCACCTCCTGGGGAGTGGCCCCCGGATAGGTGACGCCAACATTGATCATGTCAAGTGCGAATTGGGGAAACATCTC
>CAZWAE010000099.1:0-1662 GCA_964631805.1 uncultured Desulfobacteraceae bacterium
GGGCGAAATCCGGCGCGTCTATACCCTTTGGCTCCTTTTCCATCTATTCAGACCCAGGGTCTTCATCCGCCGCCATATCGATCATTCCGAGGTAATATTCGGCGATCATGCGGTGATAGGGTTTCAAACCGGGTTCCACCTCCTGGTATAGGAACTCCTGAAACAATGTGTGATAGACGCGGTAGAGGATTGTGCCGGCCTCCTGCCGGGTTTCCGTTTGCAGAAATTCCCACCACCTGTGGATCACCTTCTGTATGGCCGAAGGGTCGATTCCCGTAAAATTGTGGATCTGATCCAGGGAGACCGCCTCTTTGACGGCGGCCAGGATGCAGACCACCGGCTGGTACAGGGTATCGAATCTGTTTTCATCCTTTCCCCGCATGGTTTTCCAGTGGTGGCGGTAGTAATTCAAAAGGCCCTGGGGCAGGTGGCTCAGGCCTCCCGCCCGGAATTCCCCCGCCCTGACCGCCGGCAGGATGTGGCGCAGGTACATGAAGTTGCCCTCGCTTTTTTCCACCATGGCGTCGATGAAAGTGGTTTCATCCACCTCCCACCCGGCCACGGCTTCCCGCATGGCCGCCTCTTTCATGTGGCTGTGGATGTAAACGGCCGCATCCTCCCGATTGGCCGGAGAGTTGGCCTCAAGGTCGAAAGCTGTCATGTTCGTTGCCAATAGCGGCATCTCTTTAAGCCGCCGGCTGGTGGCCACTATGAACACGCCTTTCGGCAGGGACGGGGGCAGGTACAGAAGGTTGGCATCCATGTCGCCTGACGACGCCACCTCATCCAGCGCGTCGATGGCGATGACCAGTTTTTCGCCGGGGTTAACCTTCCCGGCGGCTTCGATGAGCAGCCGGTTGAACACCGCACCGTCCCGGGTGGCGTTCGAAGGCAGGCTCGAATAGGGAAGGTTGTACCGGCCGATGAGTTGGGCGCAGATGTTTTCAAGAAAATGCTTCGACGTGTTGATGGCCTGCAGGCCGATGTTAAAATGGTGCAGATATTCGTGTTTGCTCACCAGCTTGGCCATGAGCGCCGATTTGCCGATCCCCGGGTCACCCGTGATGAGAAAGTAACCGTTGCCGTCGCCGTTATTTTTTATAAATTCATCCACGGCGTCAAACACAAAACGACGCCCGCAAAAACCTTGGAGACGGTCCGCCATAAAAGCCTTAAAGGTTCCGCCAAGCTCGGTGGGGACGAACCCGCCGGGATAGGAAAACGCTGGCGGCGGGTCAATTCGTTTTAGGACGATGGTTTTTTTGCCGGCATCGATCACCTTTTGTTTCAGCCGGTACAGGGCGCCAGTCAGATCATTCTCATCCACACGGGGGTCGATGAACGCCTGGGCTTCCAGGCCGAAAAAGGCGGCGACCTGATCCACCCGTTTGAGCGGCAGGCCCAGTGTGGCCCACCTCCGGATCTGCTTCAAATCATCGTAACAGACGAAATGACCCCACCGCGGCATGGCGATCACCGCTTCGTAGCTGGAGGTGAAAATATTCACGGCCAGTTGAAATCGCTCCCCGGCCAGCCGCGACCGTTTATCCGTTTTTCTCCCCTTTTCCATTTTTTCGTCTCCGGATTTTCAGTAATAATCCTTCTTGAGCTTTTAGCACAAGGTAGTATATATTCCGGTGAATTGATTTTATCAACCCGCAT
>CAZWAE010000099.1:1762-11011 GCA_964631805.1 uncultured Desulfobacteraceae bacterium
CCATGGTGGTCACCGCCACCCGCTGGGAGACCTCCAGACAGGATATCGCCGCCAATATCGAAGTAATCACCCGGGCGGAGATTGAAAAACTGCCGGCAACCACCGTGGCCGAAGTCCTCAAATATATACCCGGTGTTTATGTGGAGTTCAACGGGGGGCCGGGAAGTTTTGCCGGGGGGATCCGGATCCAGGGTTCTGAAACACGGCATGTGGCGGTATTTCAGGACGGCGTTCCCCTGAACCAGCTGATCAACCCGGCGACCGATCTTTCTTATCTTCCTGTCGATGCAATCGAAAGGATCGAAGTGTACAAAGGTGCCGCGTCATCCGCTTGGGGTTCCGCCCTGGGGGGTGTTATCAACATCATCACCAAAGACCCGGAGCCGGGCAAACGCTTTGCCGGGGATACGCGAGCCTCGTATGGGGAATTCGATACCTTCAAAAGCCGGGCCGGGTTGAGCGGAACAATAGATCGTTTCGCATACATGTTTTCAGTCACCCATGAAAAATCAGACGGTTTCATACCCCACACCGAGTATGACCAGGACGCATTGTACGCCAAACTGGGTTATGATGTGGGAGATAGCGGCCGTTTGAGTTTGATTGTCAGCTACGACGAGGGGCGGAATGCAGACCCGTTGCTGATTTTCCC
Source organism: uncultured Desulfobacteraceae bacterium (assembly GCA_964631805.1). GTDB lineage: Bacteria > Desulfobacterota > Desulfobacteria > Desulfobacterales > CAZWAE01 > CAZWAE01. The sequence goes on from CAZWAE010000099.1 coordinate 2,415, forward strand.
GTCGTTTTGGGATGACATTGCCCGGAAGCGTGTATATCAGGCGCTGATTCTGGAGGTAGAGCCGGCGAATGGCTGGACTGTGAGCCTGGAGGGAAGGCACCACCGCTGGAATATCTTCATCGAGGATGTTTTCCCTGACCATCGGGAGCTGTTCAACGATTACGAGGATGATACCTGGGGAGGCGGTGCGCGCCTGACCTGCCGGATTATCCCCAACCATATCATCAATTTCGGTTTCGACGGCAATTCGGGACGTTACGACTGGAATAATTACGATCGCACATACGATGCGGACAACTGGGCGGTTTACGCCAACGACACTGTGCGCCTTGGTGCTTTTTCGATCAATGCCGGGCTGCGGTATGACGAGGATAATACCTTCGGGAATGCGGTCAGTCCTGCCGGCGGCATTGTCTACCGCTTCTGGCAGGAACGTGTGTCCATCCGGCTGCAGGCCGCCAGGGGATTTTCAGCGCCGCCGGCCTCCTGGGCGCAGGATCCCGTTTTCGGCAATCCGGACCTGAAACCGGAAACGGCAATCAACTTTCAGCTCGGTGGCGATATCCGGCCGGTTGAGGCCGTCGTATTTGAATGGAACGTATTTCGGGCGGATGTGGATGACCTCATTCTGTTCAACCGGGCCATCCGCAAATGGGAAAACATCGACGAGGTGATACGCCAAGGTGTGGAGGGCGCCGTCAGGGTGTCGCTGCCCCTGGAATTGACCGTTTCCTTCAGCGGGAGTTACGTCGATGTCCGGAACGATCAAACCGACGAGGTGATCGAAGATATCCCGAGAACGCTTCTGACGGTCCAGGCCGGTCATCGCTACGGCCGTTTTTCCCACACCCTGACAGGAACCTACACGGACCATAACTCCTCCTTTCCGGAAACGGAAGACAGCGTTTTCATCTTCGATTATCTCTTTAACCTGAAATTGCCGTCCGGCAGTTTTCCGGTGGAGCCCGCCCTGTACGGCGCGGTCTACAACCTTTTCGACACCGATTACATCTATCGCGACACCTGGCCCAAACCCCCGCGATGGGTGGAAGCCGGCATCCGGTTCACGTTCTAGGCCGATCCGGGTTTCCCAAGTAGCCCAAGCCCGCAACGCTTTTTACCCGCCGTTGGCAAAAACAAAAAGTCCGCACGGCGGCAAACGCCTTGCGGACTTTTGGGTTGGAACGTTCAATGCAAATCTGACAATTACCCGGTGTTGCCCAGCTTAGCCAGTTCGACTTCGGCCTTGTGGTGCATATACTGTTCCAGAGACAGTTTCAAATGGTCGTAGTTGCAGAAGATTCCGTTGAAATCTTCGCCCTGCGCCGTCAATGCCTGGAGACGGCACCCGCCCATGCAGGAGGGCAACAGGGCGCATGTGCGGCATCTTTCAGGAAAACGACGTTCCAGAAGCTGGGTTTCCGCCACATAATCGATTCCGCTGCTGACATCCCCGTAGGCCCTCTCCCCCAGTTCCAGGGCCACGCATGGCAGCAGGCTGCCATCGGCGTCAAACACCAGGTACGATTTCAGGTCCGTCATGCATCCCAGGGTTGGCGGGTCCCTGTAAACGGGAAAGCCCGCTTCAAGGAGCACCCGGTTGAGATACAGCATGATCCCAGGGTCCCCTGCCCCGCCGCTGAACAGATTGTCCTCCCGCCGGGGCAAAATAGGGGTGATCCCGATGTCGGCGACGGAGATCCCGAAGTGATCGAAATCCGAAAGCATCTCGGTGATGCGCAGGTAGTCTTTTTTTGTTGAATCGTACTGGTACTCGATGACAATGGGAACCAGATGGCTGATGTCCGAAAGGTTTCGCAGTACCCTGTAGTAATGGCTGCCGCCTCCTTTCGAAGGCCTGAGCCGGTCGTGGACGTCGGCTGGACCCGAAATGCTCACGTGCAGGCGGCAAAGGCCAAATGCGAGAAGTTCCCGGACAACAGGCCTTTTTAAATGCCTGCCGTTGGTGGTGACACTGAATTCATAGGGAATTTCCCGACCTTTACAGAAAAAAAACCGTCGTTCCACCGATGCTTTGAGCACCGGATAGTTCAAAAATGGCTCGCCGCCCAGGTATGCGTCCCGCACCTTTCTGGATTGTTTTTTGGCAATGATCCCGCAATAGGTCATGTCCATCTGCCGGGCGGTTTCCGAACTCATGTCGACCATCCGTGCATTGGCGGTGCAGTAATGGCACTGGTTGTCGCATTTACGGGTTACCAGCACCCGGCTTTTCATCGTGCTGAAGTCCCGGGCAAGGTCGCCCCGCCATGCCATGAAGATCTCGAATTCATCCGTACCGGGGGGGATCAGGAAACCCTGCTTTTTCAAGGTATTTATCACCTCGCTTCCCCTGAGGGCCGGGTCCTTGTTCACCACCTGCTCCCAAAGGGTTTTGGGAAGGTAGCAGTCGGACCGGGTCAGGGTATGGTAGAGGATAACAAAGGTTTGTCCGTGGTATTCGGTTTCAAGGATGAGGAAATGGCTGGAAAGTTCATAGTTTTTCATGCTTACCTCCTTTTGCAGTTGAAAAGAAACCGTCCGGGGAGCAAAACGGAAGTAAGGGCCCTCACTTCACTTGGGTCGGTTCAAGGGCTCACCGCGGCAGCCGGTTCGGCTGCCGCGAGAGGTTGGGGTTAGGTTCGAAGGGTCGCTGCACCACCGCAACAGGACAGCCCAGCCTTTTCAGCGTCGAAGGTTCCTTCTGTGGCAACGATCACCCGATCATCTGCAGCCTTGCGGCTTTCGTTGTTGTTTCTCCTGTTTTTCATGATGATTCTCCTTTCTTGGGTTTGGTTGTGAATTAATGGCTCCGGAACCGCTTGCTCATTTGGATAATCAAGGAGCGTGCCAAAGGGGAGAAATCCAGCATGTCTCTATGATAACAAATAGTTGTAAAATATTAGCCTGGTAGTTTAACTTTTTTGGTATTTAGCAGGGTTATGGCGCTTTTTTGGGACCTGCTCCAATATTATGGAATCGTAGAACATTTTGAGTGAACCTACTTATAATCCAGGTTATGGAACGCAATGCGACAGCCCCAAGCCAGGGATAAATAATCTGGTCCCAGGGAAAAAAACCTACCGCGATGGCTTCATCGAAAGTGTGTATGAGAACAAAGACAAGGAGGTTCGGGTATTTTTCAGCTCGGCTGAAGTATTTTATTGGGCTTGTGATGGCTGTGAATATGCCGCACTGTGGAGATATATATCAGCCCGGTGCCGCGGCTGCATCGGAGGGCTTTATGGTTCGGGCTGAATGGATGCCCGATAGAGTTGATGCATACTGTATAAGTGCGCCATAAAAGGGTAGGGGATTTGTATGCGGTTGGCCACAACGTCAATATCTGTTTTTTGAAACAGGAAGGCAGCCGGAGAAAGATCCAGCATCAGGCTTTCTATTTTGTGGAACAGGTCTCTTGTAGTCTCATCGTCGTTGGAAGCGATGACGGCATCCACCAGCCGGGTCAGGTCCCGATCCTTAAAGCATCCCGGTTGAGAACATTTTCCCGTACCTGACTCCCAGACTGAAATAAAAGGGCTCCCGCTGTGATAAGCCCCGTTGCTCTCATTCAGGACGGCCTGGAATTGAGAGTTCCGGTAATAGGCGGTCTTAATCCGCTCATGTCGGGCCGCTTTAATGGTGACCTTCACCCCGAGTTCGTGAAGGGAGTACTGGATGAATCGGGCCACCCGTGCTTCCACCGGATTTTCCAAAGGATATAGGAGTGTGAAGGCGAGAGGCTTGCCGTTCCGGTAACGGATGCCGCTCTCCGGGTCTATCTGCCACCCTGCAGTTTCAAGCAATTCCTGTCCCTTTAACGGCGCATATGGCAGCGGTATTCCATTGCGCTGACTGAAGGGGGAATCCACTCCTAGAGGACCCGTGGCGACGCTGCCGTACCCATGGAGGATCGAGCTGACCATCTCCTGCCGGTCGATTCCAAGGGACAAAGCCCTGCGCACCCTATGGTCTTCAAACAGCGGGTCTGTCGTGTTGAATAGCATAATCCAGTAAAAGGGGGAGAGGGTCTGGCCGATCCGGTATTTGTGGCGAATATATTTCATCATCCGGTAATTACGTGGCGAAATGCGGACGGCGATGTCGGTTCTCCCGGCAAGCAGGCGAGACCAGGAGAGCTCAAAATCCGGCACAAATTTGAATTCTGCCCTGTCGATTTTGGGCCGTCCACCGTGGTAGCCGTCATAGGCCACAAGGCGCACGGTATGGCCGCCGATGTTTTTTTCAAAGCGGTAAGGCCCTGAACCGATGGGATGTCCGTGCTGGACCGACAGATCCAATTTGTGGGGCAGAATTTCCATATCGAAGATCTGTGCGATGAATTCCGGGTTGTCCTGCTTCAACGTTACTTTTAAAATATCGTCCGACAACGCTTCCATTCGAAGGATCTGGTCAAAGAGGTGGGGGCGGATGCTGGCCAGGAGTGTTTTATACGTAAAGATCACATCCGCGGCAGTCACGGGCGATCCGTCATGGAACCTGGCATCCTTCCGCAGGCGGATCCGCCAGGAATAGTTTTTGGGGTCGTATTCCCAGTTCCGGGCCAGGTCCGGTTCCAGGCGGCCTTTCGGGGTTTGCACCGCCAGGTAACTGAAAACCATGGGGAAGATCCACGACGCCCCCGTCGGGGATGTGTGTGCCGGATTAAAGGAGACGAAGGGATTGAACACGTCGAACCGGAGGGTGTTGCCGATTCCGGAATCCAACGATGGCGGGGGATCGGAGCGGCTGCAGGAGACCGTAAGCAGCACCATCGCCAGAAACGACCCGACAACGATCCACCGATAGGGATCACATCTTGAATAGTGAATAGGGCGCTTCACTTTTTCCCCGGATCACCTTTTGCCATTGAACGCCTTTTCTCATTTGGAATGATACGGCGGATGGACGAACAGGTCAAACCGAATTTTCCACCGGTTATGGCCACATCGGGAGAGCCTCTTTGTTATGCCTCCTATTTAATCGGAAGCGGTTTGGCTATATGGACTCATCATTCAAGGTGGGATGGCTATTCCATCTTCTTGACCCGCTTGCTTACAGCCGCCTGGGAAATTCCTAGTATTTCCGCGGCCATCGTCTGGTTGCCGCCGGTGCGTCGATACGCCTCATCAAACAGGCATCGGTCTGCCTCCTTGAGCGAGGGGAGCTGGACACATTTTTTTAACAACCGGCCCATGGCCGTATCCGAACCGGCCGCATCCTCCGCCAAAACCCGGTGTTTTTCCATTTTAACCCGGATGGCATCAATGTTCAGGGAACCGTTTCCTGAAATAAACCCCTCCTCGATCAGGTTCTGCAGCTCCCTGACATTACCGGGAAATGAATAACCACACAGCAGTTTCAAGAGTTCACGACTGATCCCAGGCGTTGGGCGATAGCACTTGGCGGCTGTCCGGTCTGCAAAATAGGCCGCCAGAATGGGTAGATCATCCAGCCGCTCCCGCAACGGCGGCAGTTGGAGATGGTGCGTATCGATCCTGAAGTAGAGATCTTTTCTGAACCGACCATTAATAACCATTTTCCGCAAAGGCTGGTTGGTTGCCACGATAAGCTGCAGTTCCACCTTGCTTACGTTGTCGGCACCTAGCGGGATGATCTCTTTGTTTTGAATCAATCGAAGGATTTTGACCTGCGACGGAAGGCTCAGGTCTCCGATTTCGTCCAGAAACAGGGTGCCGCCATTGGCTTTCCGTGCCAGGCCCTGCCGGGCCTTCTCCGCACCGCTGAAGGCGCCTTTGACATGCCCGAACATCGTGTCCGCAAACAGATGGTCGTCGAAACCGGCCACATTGGCGGTCACTTTGCGCCCCCTGTATCTCCCGTGTTCGTGGATCAGATTGGCAAATAATTCCTTGCCTGTACCGTTTTCGCCTCCAATTCGAATTACATCGGCAAACGGCGCCACCAGCCTGGCTTTCCGGATCAACGCCTTCATCTCGCGGTTCCGGGTGACGATGCCGCACTCCATGGGGACCGTGCGGTACAGTCCTTTTGATAAATTGTCCCTTCGGTTCGCCATGATACCTTCGTCTGCTATCCGTCTGGGTAAAAACGGGGTATAAGCAATGATTTCGTATCGACCGTCAGGAACAATATGTCATGAAGACCTCGATGAATGTAAGGGAACCATACGGGTAGTAATAGGGTAAAAACAGGGGATTAATCAGCTCGGGAGGGCTGAAGGCCGGTAAAATCCGCAAAAGTGTGGCAGGAGTCGGCGGCCGGAGTTTTTGGAAAAGGAGATCAAATCCCCTCAAGGACGAACAGGTGCAGCCGGCCGGCCGCATCACCGGCAGCAATGCGCCGGCCGTCGGGGATGGTGTCTATGGCGCCGATACCGACATCGGCATGAAAAGCGGCGATGGCCGTTCCCTTTCGCCAGTTCCATACGTTGAGGCCGCCGTCGTCAGAGCAGGAAACCAGCCAGCGGTCATTTGCAGTGAGCTGGATCTGGTCTGTCAATCCCGGGTTGCTGTGGGCCGAAAAACGGCTGATCCGTTTTCCGGTGTCAACTTCCCAGGCGGAGATATGATGATCATCGGAAGACGCAATGCAGTATTTTTCATCGGCCGTCACCAGTATCTGGTGGATATCTTCCCGGTGGCAAAGGAGTTTCCTGATGGGGGCTCCGGAATCAATATCCCACATGAAGATCCCTCCCCGGTCGTCGCCGCTCACGGCCCGCATCGCATCCGGGCAGATGGCGATTGCCGCCACGGCTTTTTCATGGCCGGTCAAAGTAAATCGGCTGGCTGATCGGCAAAGATTCCAGACTTTGACCGTCTTGTCACTCGAAACCGAAACGGCCAGCGGTTTCTCCGGATGAACAGCAAGATCCCAGATGCCGTCCGTGTGTTCGCAAAAGCGGGTAATGATTTCCCCGACCTCAAGATCCCAGAGAATCATCGATCCGTCCAGGGAGTAGGAAACAGCGGTGCCGGGCAAGGCTTGAACGGGATGCACGCCGATGACGTCATCCTCATGCCCTGAAAGTATCTTTAAGCACCGGCCCCCGGCGAGTTCCCAAAACCGGACGGTATGATCGTCCGAAGCAGAGAGGATATGTTTGCCGTCGTAAAAGTCGAAGTGGGTCACCCAATGGGCGTGGCCCTCCAATGTATGCAGGCTCTCCAGGCTGTCTGCGTCGCGGATTTTCAGCAACCCGTCGTTGGACGCGGAAACGATTTTGCTAAAATCCGGGCTGAATTTAATAAAGCTGATCTCGTCATGGTGGGCCTCCCGGTCGATGGGTATATCGCCATTGATATTCCAGAGCCTCAGCGTTCCGTCCCATGACCCTGAAACGATGATGCCTTTTTGGCCATCCATATCCATGTCGCTGATTTCATCGCTGTGCCCGCGATAAAGGCCGACCTGTTCGCCGCTCTTCATATTCCAGGCCCTTACCGACCGGTCCCAGCCTGCGGAATAGAAACGATTTCCTTCCGGGAGAAAACAGACGGCCGTGATCGGGCCGTAGTGGCCGGAACAGGCGGCGGTTTTTTCATGCCGCTGAATATCCCACCGAATGATTTCACCCTCTTCAGAGGCCGAAAACAGGGTACGGGTCGGCAAATGGACTTTTAGCTGGCAAATGCCGTCCTCATGAGTGTAAAGCACCTTCGGAGAGCGGTTGTCCGCCACTCCAACGGCGCCGACATTGCCTGACTTATCCCCGGCAAAAACCGACTCGGCGGAGATATCGAAAACAAGCCGGTGCACTGCTGACGGCATGGGTTTTGTCCTTCCGATACGCTCCCCGCCGGGCAGATGAAGAAATGCGATGGTCCCGTCCCTTGCAGCCAGCGCCAGAAACCGCTCACAGTATGAAATGGCTTCAGCGGCAAATCGAGACTTCTGGTTCCGGACCAGGGTTATGCAGGCCCAATTCCCAAGATGGACAAGGCAGCACCGGCCATCCTCGCCGCAGGTGATCAGGTATCGACCCGATGGGCTGACAACCGCATGAGTGGTGCTGCCGCCATGGATTTTCTTGGCAAAGAGACATCTCCTGTCATCCACGCTCCAGACTCCGATCGACCCGTCGTCGGCGGTGGTGATGAGACCGATGGGGCTTTTCAACAGGCTGACGATCTCCGCCTGATGTGCTTTAAAACAATGCTTCAATTGTCCCGAGTCGGTGGCGAAGTAAAAGACCGCTCCATCTTCGGTGCCGGTTACCACGGTGTCCGCATCCCAGAGAATCACACCGGCAACCGGTTCATTCTGGTAATCCATGGTTCTGATGAGAGCGGCGTCCGGTTTGACGAAATTATCGGACGAGCTTTTCAGCCACGGGCGCCGGACACGATAGTCCAGCAGGCGTTCGATGGCCGGTGCGGACTCCCTCCACATCCGATTGAAAAGCTGCTCCCATAACTGATCGGGGTGTTGTTGCAGTATGTGGGCCGCAATATCCAGAGAACGTCCTATTTTCCTGATGGAGGGTCGATCTGTGAAGGAAAAGTCTTCCACAAGCGAAAGAGCACCTTTTTTGCCGAGTTTGGCGGACAAGTAGTCGTAATCGGTCAACAGGAGTTCCGCTTTCGCGTGCAAATCGGATAAATACAGGTGTG
>CAZWAE010000099.1:11111-14465 GCA_964631805.1 uncultured Desulfobacteraceae bacterium
ACCAGCCTCCTTCTGCTCTGCCTCTTTCAGCAGGCGCCCGCCATTTTTTTCAGCGCCATGGCGGGCCGGTGGATCGACCGAATCGGTCCCAAAACAGCCCTTGTAGCGGCGAACCTGGTTAAAGGCCTGTTGGTCGCCGGATTGCTTTTGACGCGGGGGGTTGCGCCTGTCTGGTGCCTGTATTTTCTGTTCATGGTGGCGTCACTCATGTTTTATATCTCCCGTCTTGCCATCACCCCCCGGCTCATTCCGAAGGCGCGGCTGATTTCTTACAATGCCGTTAACGAACGAGTGGCCCTGACCGGCGGCATCCTCGGCCCCTGGCTGATCGGGCTGACGATTCAGTTCGCCGGCGACCGGGCCGCCCTTGCCATGGGGGCCTGCATGTTCCTTTTCTCCGGCCTGCTGGCTCGGGGTCTGCCGGATACCGGCGGCACGCGAAACCCGGTAGCCGATATCGTCCCGAAATTGAGCGAATGGCGGATGTGGCTCCACTATCGCATCTCCCCGCTATACGATGACCGTGTAAAAGGCTGGATCGGTTGGATGGGAATGCTTGTCATCGGAGGGGGCCTTCTCAACTTTGCAGGTCCGCTGTTTAACAAGACCTATTTTGGAGACGATATCGCAGCCTGGGGCATGGTGATGTCCGGGTACCAGGCCGGCGCCTGTCTTGCCGCCATGCTGTTGCCCGCCCTGTCAAGCCGCCTTTCGGACCGGGCCGTCATATCCGGTGGTTTTTTACTGATAGGAACGGGATTCGCCCTTCTTGCGGTGTTTCAGCAGCAGCTTCTGTTTGCCGGGGTGATGGCGGGATTCGGTTTCGGGTTTACCCTGCTCTGCCTTTTCCTGGAAAGTCGTATCCAGCGGGATTGTGCCGGCAACCGGTGCATTCCCACCATGGCGGCGCTGGCCGCCGGCCGGAGCGTCTGTCTGCTGTTTGGCATTATGGCAGGTTTTACCGTTGCCGGCCTTTGTGAAGTACCCGCCTGCCTGATGGCCGCGGGCGCATTGACCCTTGTGATATGCGCATGGATCTCTGTTAAAACCAGTAAAAAGCGAGGACTTTAATTGAAAACGGGGCCGGACATGTTGAAATACGAATCGATACCCAGTAATGTTTTGTTGAAAATAAAAAGGAAGAATATCCAAGCATGGAGGCGTAATGACAAGGGGCCGGAAGCCGCAAAAGCGATCGATATTGGCCGGGAAGCGGTTTGACACCGCAAGGCATATTCTCGGGAAGAGCTACGAGGCCCTTGTTGACGATCCGCGGTGGGTTGAATCGATCGGAATATTCGATACTAAAACGGTACGGGGCTGGGTCAAAACCGGCATTCCTCAAAATCGGGTGGCGCAACTCGCCGGGTATATAAGAATACCGGCATATATGCTGGTGGATTACGCGCTTTCCGATCAGGTGTTCGAAAGACATGTTTATGAGGTGATAGCGGATAAAGGTCTTCCCGGGACAGATCCCCCGGCCGTTCCGAATGATACGCAGGGGCATCATTTTGACGCCTTCATCTGTCATGCGAAAGAGGATACGCTCATAGCGGTCCGACCGCTTTTCGATGCCTTGGCGAAGGCGGGATTAAAGGCCCGGTATGAGGGGTATGCACTGCGCAAAGGGGATGATCTTATACGCACGGTTTCCCGGGGGCTTTCGATTTCCCGGGCGGGCATCCTCATCTGCTCGGAGGCGTTTTTCCAATATGACTGGCCGGCAGCCGAGCTGGATGAGATTGCTGACATTGAAATCAACGGGCGAAAACCGATAGTCGGCATAGGGTATGGCGTTGATCGGGGGTTCGTCGCCCGTTACTCTGAAAAATTAGCGGGCCGAATCGTTGCCGATACGCCCTCTGTTTTTAAGCATCTCGCTATTCAATTATCGGATTTTTTACATCCAGAGGAGGAAAAATCAAAGAAAGATCCGGCCTTGAAATTTGAAAACCTTCTGGCACACCGGTAAGCCGGTCCAAAAGTCCAATCCGGGCGGTGGTGATGGGTGAGGTCGTTGCCATAAAGGAAAAGGCGCAAAGGTACATCGACGGCAGGAGTTCCCGTGAAGAGATGAGTGCCTCAACGCCGCTGTTGACCTCCATTGCCACCGAACTGGTGAAGTTGCCGGAAGAACAGATTATCGCTTATAGAAGAGTCGTAACGCTGGACATGGAGATGCGCCAATCCGGAAACAAAGATAAGGCAAAAGAAGCACTTGAGGCTTGCGAAACGGCATTTGGCATTTTCGGTTTTGTTGGTGAATGATCAAATGTCCGGAGCTAAGCTTGACACCGCCGTAAAAATGTCAGGATCTCTTGCCAAGACGCAAGGGTCGCAAATTTAACCTGCTAATATATATCGGTTTTTTCTTGGCGCTCTTGGCGTCTTTGCGAGAAAATCTCTTTTTTAAGAACCCGTCAAGCTTCCAGCTATGCTGCATTGGACTCCGATTTACCGGTTGACAAAATCCACCGGCCCGTCAATTAATGAAGAATATGGCGAAACCCCGCAAAACCAAAATCCTGAATCGTTTTTTGAAATTCATCCTGCCCTTCGGAATTCTCTGCGTGATCGTGACCGGCGTGGTGATCTCATGGACCAACTACACCCATTTCCGCAGGTCTGTCACCGAAGACTACCGCAACATCGTGAACGCATCCGCAGGAGAGATCCGGCAGTATATGGAAAATGCCCGCACCGACCTTATGAGCCTGGCCTGGATCCTTCGGGCAACGTCGCCCGATGCGTGGCGGACCGAGCTGACACTGACCGCCTTTTTGCATGCCAAACCCAAGTTCAAGACGGTTGTGCTGAAAAAGGCCGGCGGGGAGAAAACCGGGTCGGCAGATGGGGATGCCGCAAAAACTGCCGAGCAGGACCGTATCGTAAAAAAAGCACTGTCCGGGGAGATCGCTGTCTCACGGGTGGTTGCCGGGAGGGACAACTTGCCGCTGATCTACCTGGCGGTGCCGGTCAAGCGTTTGGGACAGATCGAGGCGGCGCTCTGCGGCACCCTCGATCTCAAATCGGTATGGGAGGTGCTGGAGGGGATTCGTGTCGGCAGGACCGGACAGGTCTACCTCATCGATCCGTCTGCCCGGACCATCGGCCATCCCGAGATCGACAATGAGGTCGAGGCGCCGCCTTTAGAAAAACCGGAGATATTAAATGAGGTCCGTACCTCTCCGGAACCGGTGGAGTGGTTCGAGCATCGGAACGGAAAGACATTTTTCTGCCTCGGGGCACACATACCGGGCCTTGACTGGTTGGTGGTCTTAAGCCAGGCCACAAACGAGATCTATGTCCAGCTATACAACAACCTCGGTTGGGCTGCTGCCATCAGCATCG
>CAZWAE010000100.1:0-14303 GCA_964631805.1 uncultured Desulfobacteraceae bacterium
GACATCCCTCTTTTTCTGAAAAAATCCCTGTTCATTGTTTTTCCTCCGGCATTTCGAGCTATCTTTTTGTACGACGGCATTCGTACTGAAAATGATTTATTCATTATAGTTATTCACCGCAAAGTCGCAGAGAGCGCAAAGGGTGATCTTTAATTATTATTCCACCGCCCGTTCGCTTCGCTCTCTCGAGACGCGAAGATCGCAAAGGTGTTTTTTTCTGCGTCCCCCGCGCCTGCGGTGTTTTTTTCCCTTTTTCCGAGTTTAGACCCTTTATCAGAAACATCTTCGCAAAACCGTGGATAATCTGAGAAGATTTATTGAGCAAAAATCAGCAGCATGCATTAAATCAAAATTTACAATTCAAAACTTCAAATTCCGGCTTGCCGGCTTAGGTGAACCTACACCTCTCCGTTTGTCAGATTATCCAGATAGTGGGACAATTGCCCGTTCTGTTCATTTGAAAGCTGCTCGAACTGCAGTCCGCATAGCCTGTGCTCCAATCCAATAGGATGGGACACCGCTTTTTTCATTTTTTTCTCGTAGACCATCTTGCAGGGGATGCTTGGGAGATAATACCCGTCGTCACTGATAAAGATATCGATGTTGAAATTCGGGGGATCCCCGCCCTGCTCCTTTTTAGTCATGTATTGGAAGCAAAGCCCGCCCCGGCTGATATCCTGAATTTTCCCCAATTTCGAAAAATCGGGTCTCAATGCGACATAGGTCAGCTTTTTTGGCCGCATCCTCGACTGTTCCCTCCGTTCGTCATCTTTCATTCACGCCCCCTGTTTTTTCCGACATGAACACCGCAAAGGATGCCGCCATTGGCTGCATCCCGTTGTCGGATCCTTTTTTAAAATCAGCGTCACTGTAGATTTTACGCCATGTTACCTTTATTTCGAAACAGTGTAAAAAATTCAAGGCGGATTCTAATGGGTACATAGTGGGTACCGGCTTTACCCCTTTCCAAAGGGCAAAGCCGATACCCAATTGAAAATTTACGGTATCGCTCGCGCAGTGCCGGCGCTTGCGCGGCGTGTGCGCCGCGTGTCGCTCTGCCTGTTGTATTCGGATCCAATTAGCACTGATTAGAACTCATCTCAAAATTAGGATTTTTGTTCAATATCGCGGAGGATCCAAGTTTCAAGCCACAGGAATACTCTTGTATTTCGAGGATTTGAAACGAGGACATGACAAAGAGATTGGGCAAAAAGACTTTTTTGAGATAAGTTCTATTCATCCTGCATCTCCGACATCAAGTAAGCCCTCAAATTGACACGAGAATTACTCAATTTCAGCTTTCTCCGGATATTTTTCCGATGTGTCTTGACGGTGGAAACGGAAATAAAGAGATATTTGGCAATCTCCTCACTGGTCATCCCGTTTCGGATATAAGATGCGATCCGCATTTCCGACACCGACAAAAGGGACGCAGCCTTCAATTCCCCGGTCAGTCCGGATGTCAGGTCCTTGACGTATCCATCAAGCAGGTTCAGATCCGTCGCGTGGCGATGGAGGTGCGGGTCTTGCCGTAGTTTGTCGATGATCGGGGTCATCAGCATGACCGCTCTCTGAAACACCCTTTTTTCCGATTGTTTTCGGCTTCTTTCCAGGTTCCGGGCCAAGACGGACAGGGCATTGTTGGTTTCCATCAGTTGCCGGGTGGTACTTTCAAGTTCCGCGGCATTGGCCATAAGCGCTTTCCGATTGCGTTTTAGTTCTTCAACTTTCCGCCCGAGTTTCCGATTGGTTTTCTTCAGCAGCATCTCCGATTGCCACTTTGCGACAAGAGCGCTTGCAAACTGGCGGATCTCTGAGACATGAAACGGCTTTTGAACATACAGCAGTTTGTCAGCCGGCGGGATACGAACGGCAATCTCCCCGGGAGAGATATCGGTCATCCCCGTGACGATGACAAAATTGACGTCCGGATCCAATTCCCTGATACGCTCCCCCACGGCGATGCCGTCAGGTTCATGCATCAAATTCAAATCCAGGAATACAACGGCATAGCGATGATCGTCTTTTACAGCGGTTTGTACCAGATCGATCGCCGCATTACCATCGCTGCAAACACTTAACGCAAAGGAGGATCCCCTTTTTGGTTGTCCCGGTCCCAGGGCATATTTGTAAATTTCCAGGATCTCCCGCTCATCGTCGACAACAAGGATACGCAGCGGCTTATCATCCGATTTTTTCATACACCTATACCGACAAGCCGGAATTTAAATTTTGAATTGTGAATCCTTAATTAATGTATGCTACCTTAAATTTGGTCCCACAGGTGCCATCTTTCCCATATTTTTCCGAACCCCTTATTCCTGCCAGAAATGAAAAAAGCCCGACCCATTGCAGATGGGCTGAACAGGAATAAGGCTAAGTACTCGATTTCATAAATAAGGTTACGTATTCAGACCAAGTTTATCAACAAACCACAGAGAGCACAGAGGACACCGAGAATTATATACCTAAACATTTGCTAAAGGTTCTCTCCGTGCTCTTAGTGTCCTCAGTGGTAAAAAACATACGCTACCATATTTGAGAATATGGGTACTAGGGTTTAGAAAAATTTCATGGAACCGCTGACATAATTGTAGAGATCCGGCTCGCCCTCGATCTGATCCACCGGTATGCCGATATCGTACTTAAACGTAAAACGGTCCTTGTAAAAAAACCTGAATCCGGTACCGAATCCGCTGAGAGATTCGGATGTCGATTCGCCGGACTGGACATCGTTGGTGTAAACGCCTCCATGGTCATAAAAAAGAACTAATTGGAACATTTGAGCCAATCTTTGCCCCAAAACTGTTTTGTCGGCAATAAACGGTGGGGCGAACATCAGCTCAGCGGACACCCCGTAACCGTAATCGCCCAGGAATACCGACGGCGCATGTCCCCTTACGCTGCCGTACCCGCCAAGGATAATCTGTTCCGCTGAGGGCAACCGGTTTGAAGAGTACTGTCCCGAGGCCCGCAACAGGGCATTGGTATACCCGTACACCTTCTGAATTCTCGCAACGTTCATAAATATGCGGTGATAGGTGTCATCCAGATTGGTTCGACTGGGGGTAAAGGTCGGATCGCGGTTCACCCTGCCATACAGGTATTGAAGGGACGCAATATTCTTTCCGAGATACCGGTCCAGGTTATCGAAATTCAACCCGATATAGAAACTCTCCAGATCATCGATATGTTCAAGAACACCCAGTTGCTCCTGCTCCGAGTATTTCACTTCATATCCGGCCTCAAACTCAAGATTCATATTCTTCTTTTTGATGAGGGGGTGGGTCACTTTGAAACCCTTGTTTTCCGTATCACCGGCAAACCCCAGTTCCGCAAACTGCTGACCCACCACGTAATTACCCAAAAGATAGCTGAATTGAATTTGGGTGCCGTGGCTGGAAACGGGAATGGTCCATTTGAGGGTACCGAGAGTGGAATCCTCGTAGGTGTTACCCGTAACGCCACGAAGGGCAAGCCGTGATCCCCAATAGTGATCTATGATGTTCAGGGAGAGGCCGTACCGATCGGCACTGACCAGATCGGATCCGAAGTTGTTGTAATCGATGCTGGCGTCCACTCCGAAGGTGAGTTCCGAGGTGTCCTGGGTATTGATGACCAGGTCCACCTCTCCGGGTTTCTCCCCCTCTTTGAGAACGATATCGGTCTTGATTTTCGGCATCGCACTGGACAGCAAAAGTCCCTTTTCAAGCAGCGATTCATTGATCGCACCGCGTTTCTCCTGGGGCTTGAAATAGCGCTTGATGACCCGTTCATCAAAATGACGCCCCCCGGACACGATGACTTTACCGATCTTTCCTTCCTGTACAGCGATGGTCAGTTGGCCCTCATCGATCTCCTGCTCCGGGAGGTAGGCCCTCGCCAGAATATACCCCTGCTCCTGATAGGTGATGGTGACCAGATCGGCCAGTTCACCCATCTCCTCCAGGGTCAATTCCCGGCCCTTAAACGCGTCCACCTTTTCCTGGAGCACCGGGGTTTCGATAACCGAATTGCCCGTTATCTCAATGGATTTTACCAGTATGGCAAAGGCCTCTTCCGGAGAGTCCTCCCCTTGGTCAGAATCCGGTTCTTCTTCGGGCGCCTCTAACTCCTCGGCCACATCTTCCAAAGCCTTTTCATCTGCGGCATCGACATCACCGGTCACCTCATCTGCCGGTTTCTCCTCTTCAGCCACCTCTTCCACAACCGGCGGTGCTTCGGCTGGGATTGGTTCTGCCACAGGCGCGGGTTCACCGGTTATTTCCTCCTCCGCCACCTCTTCGACAACCGCCGGTGGTTCTGCTGGGACCGGCTCTGCTGCAGGGGCGGGTTCACTGGTTACCTCTTCTGCAGGTTTCTCATCTTTGCCCACCCCTTCGACAACCGCCGGTGCTTCTTCTGCAGGGACCGGTTCTGTCGCAGGGGCGGGTTCAACAGTCACCTCCTTAACCGGTTTCTCATCTTCGACCACCTCCTCGACAACCGCCGGCGCTTCCGATGGGACCGGTTCGGCCTGCGGTACCGGTTCAGCAGTCACTTCCTCTGATGGTTTCTCCTCTTCAGCCGCATCTTCAGCAGGTGCCGGTTCTTCGGAAGGTTCGGGACCGCCAATCACGATATCTGCCTCGTCAGAGTCATCTGACTCCATTTCGGAGGAGGTGGCGTCCCCCTCTTCCTGGGAAGCTTGGGCGATGAGCAGAGGAGAATTATATTCGGAAATGGTGCTTAAATCAGGCGAAACGAGATTCGGGGCATGGGTTGATACCTTAACATCGAGGGCTAAGGCGGGCAGAGAGAGAAAGATGATCCCAAACAAGAGGTAGCCCAGCAAGAAACGCATAATAGTCTCCGGTAAAAACACAATCGTACGTCAGGCAATATGCTTGGGCGACCATATCTAATCCGTTGATTATTGTCAATGCATAATTGTCTGTAAGTTATCCATTTTCTAAGAAATCACAAATTTAAACGGGAAGGTCATTTTCTGTTTTTCATGCTGTAAATGGCTTGAGCCGACACGAGATCTTCCCGAGTCGTGATTTTCAGGTTGTTCCGGCTCCCCCGGACGATTTTCACATCGGCCCCCAGGTGTTCCAGCAGTTTTGAATCATCGGTGGCCTCCCAACCCGATTTCCGGGCGACTTCGTGGGCCTTTTTAATCAGTGAAAAACGAAAGGCCTGGGGTGTTTGCGCCTCCCAGACGCCGTCACGATCAACTGTTTCCCGAACGATTCCGGAAAGGTCCACACGTTTCAATGTGCCGACAACCGGCAGGCCGAGGATACATGCGCCGGCCGCTCGGGCCGTCTGCACACAATCTGAAATTTGCCCAAGGGTCAAAAATGGCCTGACGCCGTCATGAATGACTATGATATCATCCGGATCGCTCCCCGCAGCCAGCAGGCCGTTATAAACAGATTCCTGTCGTTCGGATCCCCCGGCAACCAATGTCACCTCTTTTGAAAAATTCTCGCAAGGGAGAATATGGTCGTAACAATAGTCAAAATCCCCGCCCGAAACCACCAGCAGGATCCGATCAATCAAAGGGGAGCTGTTAAATACCCTCAGGGTATGAACCAGGATGGGAACTCCGCCAATGGGGATGTACTGTTTGGCGATAGGACCGGACATACGTTGACCCGAACCGGCCGCAACGATGATGGCAGACGTGGTCATGGTAGAGTAAATGCCCCGGCCCGGAGAACCGGGCTTTGGTTATCCCCAGAGGGGATATGCTTTGTTGGTATTTCAGTGACTTATTAAAATCCCAAATGTCAAATTCCAAATATCAAACAAACTCCAATGACCAAAATTCCAAAATCCAAACAATGACCTGTCCCGCTTGAGGGTTTTGGTCATTGAATATTGGAATGTGAGATTTGTTTGTTATTTGATGCTTGGAATTTGTATTTTTAAGCATAAAAATCCGAGGCAGAGCCAACGATCTCTGACCACGCCAATAGGACGTGGTTTCAAGGTCTAAATGAATAAGAACCATTTCTGGGCAGACACTAACGAAGGTACCGCAACTCCTTGGGTAACGGAATCCCTTTGCCCATGGTGTCCTCGCCATAATTGACCCCGGCCAGGATCTCAATATCCTTTAAGGCCCGGACATCTCCCTCGAATACGACTTCGGTGATATTCTCTTTCTGAATTTTCCCTCCGGCCCATTGTATGTCCAGAACGCTGCTGGCATCGAATCGATCCTCTTTGACACAAAGCTCAACCTTTCCGCCGTAATGCTGGACGACCTTGGCAACGAGCAGGCTGGGCCGGCTATGGAACCCGAGTTTGACCGGAATCCCCACTGCTATGGAAGCCTGCTCGATATTTTCATTGAGAATCTCACGCGCCAGCTCCTTGCCGATGGATATGTAATAGCACGCATAATAAAGACCGTAATTAATGGTCCTGTCCAGTAATTTGTCGGGATCCACCCGGTCGGACAACGATTCCTGGACTTTTTTGTAAATATTTTTGTATCCGGCATCGTGCAGATGGCGTTCATAGAAATGGAGCAGCCTCCCGATCATCTGGAGGAGATGGAAAACAACCGAGAAAAACCCCCTCAACTGTTTGAGCTTTCGATTCCCGTACCGGTAGCCGCCATGGATGACGTAGGTATCGAAAGAAGACTGCAAATTGTGAACCAGCATTTCAAACCGACGGATCTCCACTTCATTTACCTTTTCAGGAACGATGGTAAGGATTTCCTTTCGGTCATAATGCTCATAAACCCCTAAAATTTCGAACTTCCCCGCAATGCTGAGGAACTGGCTGGCAATTTTTACGATATTTTCCTTCTGAATATCCTTATCCTGGTCGTCTATATCATAACCCAGCATCTCGTGGGTGATCACACCCGGAAAATCGGATGGATCGTGCCCCTCATCCGGGATGGGTATTTCCAGACGGCGCGCTTCGTCCAGGATGACCGGGGCGAGCTTCATCAGGGATTTTCTCAGAAAATAGAGGGTGGCGGTTCCCTCCTGTTCGAATTTCTCCGAATCAGGCAGGCCGTAGAAAATGACGCGGTTGGCGATGTGCGTCTGGGAATATCCGCCTAGACTCAGATGCCGGACAGCGGCGGTTAATTCCCTGTAGAAGTACCAGTCTTTGTTATTCTTGGCACCATGAAAGTCCAGGAAATCCTCCAGGACCTGAGAGGTGGATATCAACCGTGAGAATAGCTTCTTGGTAAACAGATATTTGGAAGAATCGAACATGCAAATGTAGCGTTGACATCGGAGATAATCATGGCTGAATATTCGTATTTTATCTGAAAAAGACTTGTCATGTTCAAATTTTTGAAATTTCATCGCTCAGCATCCACCAATCGTAATGTTTCTCCGGGGAAGGAGGGCGGCAGGCATCGGGAAAGGCGGCCGGAGTGGTTCATAAGCCGAATTCTGTCTCCGGATCGAGTTACCCCGATCCGAATGGCAGCCATTCATCTAGGATAACGGTTGCCCGCCATCTCATGCGACCTACCCGGGGGCTCGGACGGGCAGCCCTCAAACGCCCCTCTATTTGGTCTTGCACCAGGTGGGGTTTACCTAGCTTCTCCGGTCACCCGAAGAACTGGTGCGCTCTTACCGCACCGTTTCACCCTTACCCTGTAACTACACAAGGCGGTTTGCTTTCTGTTGCACTTTCCTTCGCGTCACCGCGACTCCACGTTATGGAGCACCCTGCCCGATGGTGTTCGGACTTTCCTCCGACTGCAGACAGCAGCCGGCGACCGCCTGAACCACTCCGACCGATTTCTATCATTCCTGCTTCCAATAAACAATTCTTTGACAATTGGGACAAAAGTACAGCTTATCTCCCTTTTGCATTTCATTATACATCTGCGGCGGCAGGGTGACATGGCATCCGTGACATTTTGCATCACTCACCGGTACGATCACAATCCCCCTTGCCTGTTTTTTCTTCACGTTGTTAAAAATGCCAAGCAGTTCGGAAGGGGCCAGACCGGAAATCTGCTGCTCCTCTTTCTCCAGCTGATTCAGCCTGTCTTTTCCCTCTACTGCCTGGGCTTCGAGTTTTCTTTTTTGGTCACCGAGATCCTGTGACAAAGATTCAAACTCATCGTTTTTTTCTCTTAACAATGCTTCCGCCGCATCAATATTCTCCAGACACTCCAGCATTTCATCCTCAATCCTGGAGTTGATTGCTTTCAGGTCATCAATCTCTTTTAATGAGGATTGATATTCCTTGTTTGTCTTGACAGACGCGAGTTTATCCCGGCTTTTATCGACCTTGGCCTGGTTCGTTTTGACATCCGCTTCACAGGAACGGTATTTTTTGGACAGTTCTTCAATTAAAGATGCTTTCTCCGCAATGATGTCTTCAAACGCGCGATGTTGCGACTCAAGTTCGTCGATCTCTCCGGGTAGTTTTTCCAGCATGTCCCGGATGCCCGCCGCCTCCAATTCAACCCGCTGCAATTGAATCAGTATCTCAATCTGCTCTTTCATCGTCAGTTTCCGTTATGTCCTTGTCTTTGGGGTTGCTATACCGTTACAAACGGATCCTTTTCAAGATCGCTTGCTTCAACTGTCACATCCCAGTTTCGTTTCCGGAAAATCGCATCGAGCTTTTCGGTCAGTGCATTTACCATGAGGTATTCAGATGCAAAATGTCCGATGTCAATCAGACCTACGTTGGCCCATTCAGCGGATCTCGCATCGTGATATCTGAGATCGCCCGTGATAAACACATCGGCCCCGGACGCTAAAAAAACATCCATCAAACCACCGCCGCTGCCGGTACATACGGCCACTCTGCGAACCGGCAAGTCCGGCGTTCCGGTAAATTTAACCCTAACGCCTGCTAAAAGGTCGCGAATGTGTTGGGCAAGGCCCGAAAGCGTATAAGGTTCCGGCAAATCTCCTATCCGTCCGATACCGTGCCGTCCGGGCATTGCCGGCACAACGAGATCCTGAAGAGGTTCTATTCCTATTTTTCGGGAGAGGATATCGTTCAACCCGCCTGCGGCCGAATCAAAATTGGTATGGGCGGTAAACACCGCCAACCGGTGCCGGCCGGACAGTTGAATAATCCTCCCCACAGGAGTGATGAAATCGACATTTTTCAACGGCTGAAAAATGAGGGGATGATGGGTAATGAGCAGGCCGATCTGCTTATCACACGCGGCTTTCACGACCTCCGGAGCCGGATCCAAAGCAATCATGACGGATCGAACGGGCCAGTCCGTTCGTCCGACCTGCAGCCCTACATTGTCCCACTGTTCCGCCATATCCTGCGGTGCAATGGCGTCCATGAGTTCAATAATATCCGCGACGGTTTTGTTCACCATAACCGAATCATCCCTGAATTGATATAAAGAAAAAGGCGCGGCCTCCTGGAAGAACCACGCCCTACCGCCAGAATATGACTTAAAAGTGGGCCCACCTGGATTCGAACCAGGGACCGACCGGTTATGAGCCGGTGGCTCTGCCAGCTGAGCTATGGGCCCCCTAAAATGCAGCGCCAAACATTTATCTGTCGGGCTTTTGTTTGTCAAGGCTTAGGTATCAATGAAGCTTTTTAGCTTTCTGCTCCGCGTCGGATGCCTGAGTTTTCTCAGTGCCTTTGCTTCTATCTGTCGGATTCTTTCCCGGGTCACCGCAAAATCCTGTCCAACTTCCTCTAACGTATGATCCGCTTTCTCACCGATACCGAACCGCATGCGAAGCACCTTCTCCTCTCGGGGGGTCAATGTTGCCAATACTTTACGGGTTTGTTCGGCAAGGTTAAAACTCACGGCGGAATCGGATGGCAGCATAAATTTTTTGTCCTCTATAAAATCCCCCAGATGGCTATCCTCCTCCTCCCCTATGGGCGTCTCGAGGGAGATGGGCTCTCTGGCAATCTTCAAAACCTTTCGGACCTTATCCAGTGGGATCTCCATCTTTTCCCCGATCTCTTCCGGCGAAGGTTCGCGCCCCAATTCCTGCACCAAATACCGGGAAGTACGGATCAATTTGTTGATGGTTTCGATCATGTGTACCGGAATACGGATGGTCCTGGCCTGGTCGGCGATGGCCCGGGTAATGGCCTGTCTTATCCACCATGTGGCGTATGTGCTGAATTTATACCCCCTGCGATATTCAAATTTGTCCACCGCTTTCATCAACCCGATATTGCCCTCCTGGATCAAATCGAGGAATTGCAATCCGCGGTTGGTGTATTTTTTTGCAATGCTCACAACCAGCCTGAGATTGGCCCGGGTCAGATCGCTTTTGGCCAGTTTCGCATGAAAACGGCCTTCATCGACATTGGAAATGATTCTTTTTAGCGTTCGATTATTGGCCTTTATTTCATGCTCTTTCTCCTCAATCCGATTCTGAACGCTTTTCAGTTCCAGATACAGCCTTCCGGCCTCATCCCTGGACAGGTCGGATCGATTGACAATCCATCCAATAAATTTTTTCCTGGTTTTAAGAGTCTGTCTCAGTTTGGTCATGGGGACACCGATCGCCTCCGAACATATGGCAATCATCTTGTTCATGGTATCAAACCATTCGATCTGTCCCCGAATCATCAATTCGATCTTGTCGATGACACTGCTTTCGAACCGCCATTCTTTCAATTGTTCGAAAATCTTCGTGTTCCGTCGGTTGATACATCTGCGAATCCGCCTTTTTTCGTCCGAGGCAAGACCCTTTGAGAAAAGTTTTTCACGATAGGCTGTGTTTTCCCCGTTGATCTCCTGGATGGCCCGGTGGGTTATAAGAAACTTCTCTGCTTGAACAATCTCATCAATATAGGTTTCTCCATCATCCAGATCCCGGAGTACATATTTCGGGCGTATCGATCCGGCCTCAATATGCTCGCCAATTTCCAAGAGGCACCCCACTGCCGTGGGCGTGTCCAACAAGGCCCTTAGAACCTCCTGCTCCCCGGCTTCTATCTTTTTGGCAATTTCGACCTCCCCCTCCCGACTGAGAAGGGTGACCATACCCATTTCCCGCAGGTACATTTTAACGGGATCGGTTACCGTTCCAAAATCGGAAACGGATGAGGCTGTGCTCGCGGCTTTTCCCTTTTTGGGGGTCGGTTCAGCCTTCTTGACGCTCCCCTTCTTTTTTTCCTTCACCATTTCGATCCCGCTGCCGTCAATAACCATCAGCGCACTATCGATCTGCTCGGCAGAGAGCATATCGTTCGGCAGCGAAGCATTGATCTCCTCATAGGTCAGGTACCCCTGTTTTTTGCCCTTGGCAACAAGCGAAGTGATCGCTTTCCGGGTATCCGTCTTTGAGAGTTTCGAATTAGCAGGCGGCTTTTTCTTCGACGCCGTTATGGCTTTCACCTTCCGGGTTTTCCCTTTTGAAGCGGATTTTGCTGCCATAGATTGTTATCTCCCCCCTTGTATCTGTCCATTATTTAGCGTCCGTCCAGAAATGGCCCTTTTTCCGGGCGGGCGCTATTTGGTATCCAGCATGGACATTTTTCTTTTTTCGCTCATGACCGCCATCTGCTGTCTCTGGTTCAATAACCGAAGCAGAGTTTCCTGATCATCTGTTTTTTCGGCTTTTTTGATCTGCCGGTCAATGCGCTGAAAATCGTTCCGGTTTTTACGGATTTCAACAAAACGCCTGATAAACCGCAGGCACCCCTCAATATCCCAGGAATTATCCCCGAGCGCCAGGCCGGTTGCAATACGATGCCGATCTCCCCTCTCCAGCCGGTCAAGGATATCACTGGCCCGCCCCTTTGAGGGGCCCTTGTGGTGCATGATCTCCGAACCGATCGCCCTGAGTGTTTCGTCCTGGAAATGATCCAGCGCTGCAAGGCCCTCAATTTCTTTCGTAATTTCAGGAAATTGAAACATCATTGAGACGACTTGGCGCTCATGCCGGTTCTCGGCTTTTCCCTCAACCGCCCCTCCTGCCGACTGTCTGCCCCGATAGTTCCTGACTTTTTCCAATACCGCCCGCTCATCGATGCCGAGGCGTTCCGCAATCTCCTTGACGTGCAACGCTCTTGCCAGGTTGTCCTCAATGGCCGCCAACGGTTCCGATAAACCGGAAATAATGCGCATCTTCCCCTGTACGGACAGCCCATGTTCCGATACCGCCGTTTCCAGAAGAAAAGAAATAATACCCAAAGCCTGGCCTGCCGCCTCCTCAAACGCTTTTCCTCCCGACTCCCGGAGATACGAATCGGGGTCATGACCCGCAGGCAATACGAGAATATGTGCATCCACATGACCCCTGTCAAACACCTGGATACTGCGTTTTGCCGCCTTTATGCCGGCAATGTCGGAATCAAACACCAGAACGATCTTTCCGGCTTCACCGGTCAATCCTTTCAGCGTCTGCACATGTTCGTTTGTCAGTGATGTGCCAAGCGTTGCCACTGAATTGGCAAACTGGTGCAAATGAAGCGCCAGCAGGTCGAAATACCCCTCGACAACATATACGGTTCCAGATGCTCTGCACGCCTGTCGGGCACGATCGATTCCATAAAGGGAACGGCTTTTGTTAAACAGAGGGGTTTCAGGGGAGTTCAGGTATTTGGGAAGGGAATCATCGAGCACCCGGCCGCCAAATCCAATGATCGACTGGCTCGGGTTTAATATCGGGAATACGATGCGGTCCCGAAACCTGTCGTAAAATCCGCGTCCGCTCTTCCCGGCAACGATCAAACCCGCCTTCTCAACAACTTTTGCGGGGGTATTCCGCCGCCGGAAGAAAAGGGTCAGCGCATCCCAGCGTTTCGGTGCATATCCAAGGCAAAACCGTTTGATGATCTCATTGTCAAAACCCCTTTGGGTCAGATAGTGCAAGGCACGTTGTCCATCAGGGCTTTCAAGGAGTGATCTATGGTAAAATCCGGCCGCTTTCCTGTTGACCTCGAGCAGATTATCCCTTTCGGACATCCGCCGCTTTTGCTCGGGGGACATGGACCGAAGGGGGATTTCGATACCGAAACGAACCGCCAGTTTTTTTATCGCTTCCGGGAAGGAGAGCCCGTCATGTTTCATGACAAAATTGATCACACTGCCGCCTTCGGAACAGCCGAAGCAGTAAAAAATCTGTTTTTCCGGGCTGACGGTGAACGATGGGGTCTTCTCGGAATGAAAGGGGCAAAGCCCCAAATAGTCCTTTCCCGCGCGTTTCAGGGAAACGGCCTCAGAAACGACTTCCACAATATCTGCGGAATTCTTGATCTCTCTGATTTTATCTTCGGGGATCAGATTCGCCAATAAGATCATCCCCCAATGTTATCGGAACTCAATGGATAACCGCTTCCCAAGATTGAGCGATCTTTCAATTTACGGCGCATGAACGATGCCCCCGGCTGGTGGTCAAGTCGGGAGCGGGCGAAACATGGCAGCTATCAATTTCAAAACCTTTAGAATACTCGAAAAATAGTATTCGTCAAGATAATTTTTAAAGTACTTAAAAAAAATCAATCCAGGGGGAATTGCTGCATCAGTTCATCGAGACCGTATTGTGCCAGCTCTTCGGCTGTCAGCCATTTCATTTTTCTCTTAAAGAATGTGCCGGCATCAAAAAGATTTTCAAATAACGACCGCTGGGTTTCTTTGAAATGACCATTCCACAGGAGACTCCCGGCTTCCGTATCAATCAAAAAGAGGCTAAAGGCCACTGAAGCGGGTGACGTCACGGCGAATGCTCCCCCCGACCGTTGGGCGAACCGGTAAACACGACCGAAAACCACCGCATCAACTTTAAGGGATTTCCCTGTGGCCACGATGGAGTCCAGTTCCGTCTGTCCCGGTTGGGATTTGGCCAATTGTGCCATGTGGGCGCCGGACGCCTGGCCGGTTGCAACGACCTCAAAACGGTTCCCATTTTTCAGGGAAGCATGGAGCTGTTCCGTCAAGAAAACCTCAGCTCCCGGCAAGATGTCACCGATGACAAACGATGTTCCGCTCAGAGGGTCTCTGAAATTCACACCCTCCCCATAGATGGCCAGCATGTTCCTCACCGGCAACAGGGCAACCTTCCCGATGGTTCTATTTTCAAGCCGGTTGTCGGGCACCTTTCGTTTTGCCTGGCAGGCAAACAGCAACGATGAGATGAGACAACACAGGATAATCAGATAAACATGCCGGGTGGTCCATTTTGTTTTTCCCATATTCCCCCCAAAGACAACCGGATTCTGTTATAGCCCCTAATCCGGCGGAGCCGGAAATTATTAATTAATAATTCGTCTACAGCGAACCTTTTGAGGAGCGAACCCCTTTGATACGGGGGTCAAGGGCTGCCGCCTGGTGGATCGCCCTGCCCGCCGCCTTGAAAACAGACTCGATGATA
>CAZWAE010000101.1:0-13963 GCA_964631805.1 uncultured Desulfobacteraceae bacterium
GACGTTGGACCCTGTTTTGAATCAGCGCACACATGGCCATGGCGCTCATCCGTGGCTTGGCAACGGGATTGGTGGCGACACTGAATCCGTCTATAGGCAGGTCGGACAGGGCTGACAATTCGCCAACCACTTTTTCAGGATCCGGACCTACGGGCGGGACCACTTCAACGGTTATGGTAAATGGGTGTTTTGAAGGAGCTAAACTCATCATTCTACCTTACCTCCTTTTCCTTTCGGGCATTTTTTTTAGATAACTTCTATCAGAAAGCACGACGCAGTACAACTTCCCCTTACTCAGGACTCGCGTAAAAACAGGTTTACATTTTATGCGCCCATGCATTCCGCCTGGCGACGTTGCAAAAGCTCGGAATATCTTACCTCATAGTTGCATAAATTTTATATTTTGATATGCGGTGATTATGGGGAAATCCGCTGTCGGCCTATACTGATTCTGGTTTCTGGATTCTGGATGCTGGATATTTTCGATGCCACCATTGGAGCATTTCTGTTTATCAAGTATCCAGCATCGAGCATCCAGTATCTGTCCAATTACAGTTATAAGTTCGTGTAACTCTGGATTCCTGGATAAAGCAAATTTATGCAACGCTGGGGTTTAGCAGGATAATTGTAAGGATTTCCCAAAAGCAACGACTATTTCCATAATCTAGAAAACCAATTTATTCAGGCAAGGAGGCCATTGATGCCATCCCGCACATCCATTTTAAAAACAATCTGTTGCTGTCTGATATTCGGTTTGGCACTCTCCACACAGACCGGGTTGTGCAATCCCGCAAAACTGCTGATAGTAAGTGATGGCGCCAAGAAATCGACCGGTTCTGAAGCAGACAAAGTTGCGGGTGGAACAGGTCATCCTGCCACCGCGTCAGCCAGCACCGTCGTGCTCACCCTGGACCAGGCGCAGGTGGATCGGCTTGTGAAGGCATTGGCGCCCCCGGCCGGGGATCACGGGGAGGTGCCTGAGAAAGAGAAAAAGGGGGGACTGGTCCGAGGCATCGAGCGGCTGCGCGGTTTGGGAGACCTGATCATGAAGCGCCTCCAGTTTTTGAAATCCGCCGTGGGGGACGAGCCCGAGAATATGCCGAAAATCTATGAGCTCCTTTCCGAGGGGGAGAAATACAAAAAAGCGGACAGCGGCAAAATCATCGGCAGCGTCTTTGCCGTGATCGGCGCCGGGTTGGTTGTCTTTCTACTCTTTCGCCTGTTTATTTCCGGGCACCACACCCGTTTTGAGGATCTTCCCTCCTTCACCTGGAAAACCAAGGTTGGCAGTCTGGCGGTGCGGGCCGGCCTGGACCTTTTGTCCATGGGGGTGTTTGCTTTCGCCACCCTCCTGTTTTTCTTCGTTTTCCTGGAACGCACCGGGCCGCAGCGGGTACTGGCGTTGACCTATCTCGCCGCCGTTTTGATCGTCATGGGCGTCCACCTGGGCTCCCGTTTTTTCCTGGCACCCAAAACCCCGGTGCTGCGCTTTCTGCCGATAATGGACAGGGATGCCGTTTACCTTCACATCTGGTTCATCGCCATTGCGGTTGTGGCCAGCTTCGGGTTCGCCACCTGCGGCCTGTTCAGACTGGCCGGCGCCGGTGAGGGCAACCATCTCCGGATGATCGCCATGGTGGAAATGGCGATTGTTGGCATGATCCTGACCATGATCCTGCAAAAGCGGGAACCGGTAAAACGGGCCCTTATCAGCAGCACCGACGGGCCGGGGTTAAAGACCCGTCTTGCCGAAAACTGGCACCGTCTGGCCATACTGGCACTGCTCATGCTCTATTCCGTTTCATCGGTCAGTCTTTTTCTGTACGGCATCCGTCCCGGGGCGCCCGGGATACAAACCCTTTTTATCATACCTCTCTATTTTCTTCTGGACTGGGCCCTGCGGCAGATCCTGAAGTTGCTCTTCGGCATCGCCGTCCGGCCCGCCGAAGCGTTGGGGGGGGCGGTCGGTTCACCGGTGGTTGCGGAAGCCTCCCCGGATGCCAATGCCGCCTCTTTGGATAACGAACCGGACCCAAATGGGGCGGACGGTGACGCGGCACCAGACGATGCCGATGCACCGGCCGGCCAGTACATGGACTCGCGCCGCCTGAATCGCGTGATCGGCAGCGGCCTTCGCATCGCCCTTCTGACTTTTGTCCTCTTCTATCTTTTGGAGATCTGGGGAATGGAAGTTCAATTCGGAAAAACCATGGCACACGCCTCATTCAATATCCTGATCACCGTTTTGATCTGCTACGTCTCCTGGGAGGTGATCAGCACCGTCATCCAGAAGCGTCTGGCGGAAGAAGTACCGGAAACCGACGAGGAGCAGGAGGAAGGCGGTGCCGGCGGATCCCGGGTGGGCACCCTGCTGCTGCTGCTGCGCAAGTTCATGATGACCGCCATAATCGTGATGGCCGTCATGATCATCCTCTCCTCTATCGGGGTGGACATCGGGCCCCTCATCGCCGGGGCCGGCGTGATCGGCCTGGCCATTGGATTCGGCGCCCAAACCCTGGTCAAGGATATCATTTCCGGTATGTTTTTTCTCATCGACGATGCATTCAGGGTGGGCGACTATATCGAAGCCGCCGGCACCAAGGGGATGGTTGAGCATATCTCGCTTAGGTCCCTCAGGATGCGCCATCCGCGGGGCATGGTCAACACCATTCCCTTCGGGGACATCGGCATTGTCACCAACATGAGCCGGGACTACATCATCAGCAAGCTCGATTTCAGGGTGCGCTACGACACCAACGTAGAAAAAGTGCGTAAGATCATCAAGAAAAAAGTTTACAAGGTCATTCTTGAAAACGAAGAGCTGGCCCCAAAGCTGTTGGGCAAGATTAAATCCCAAGGTGTTCGCCAGCTGGAGGATTCAGCCATGATCATGCGCGTCAAGTACAAGACCATTCCCGGGGAACAGTTTGTGATCCGCAAGGAGGTGTACCGGTTGATGCAGGAGGCCTTCAAGGAGGCCGGTATCGCGTTTGCCCATCGCAACGTCACGGTGTATATGCCACCCGCCGGGATCATCGGGCAGGAAGCAAGGTCAGAGAATACACAGCAGTTGATGCAAGCCGCGGGAGCCGCAGCTTTGGCCGCCGAGGCACAGGCCGGCGGGGATAAAGAAAAGAGCGGAAAATAGACGGACCCACCGGTTTGTTCGTGTCACAGGCCGAAATATTTTCGTCAACCCATTTTTTCAGCATCGGGGGTATATTATGAAAACGACCCTTCTTTTTATGCTACTTTTGTTGGTACCTGTAACTGTTTTTGGCGATTTTCTTTCTGAAGCGCAAAGGAAAAAGATGCTCAACGTAAATGAGGCAGCCCTTGCCGTGCAGGGTTTTGACCCTGTCAGTTACTTTCAGAACAAGGCCACACAGGGGAAAGAATTCATTTCGTTTGTCCATAACGGCATCACCTATTACTTTTCTTCCAAGAAAAACCTGCAAACCTTCAAACAAAGCCCTGAAAAATATGAACCGGCCTACGGCGGCTGGTGCGCATGGGCGATGCTTGAGGGCCAAAAAGTTGAAATCAACCCGAAACGTTTCAAAATAATCGGTGGAAAGCTATACCTCTTCTATGATCGCTTTTTCACCAATACCTTAAAGAAGTGGAACAAACTAACGGAGGAGAAAACCGAACCCGCTCTCATCGAAAAGGCCGATATCCACTGGCGTGACCTTTCAACAGCACCGCTCCATGAATAATCCACCGAAAAACTCCCTGACGGCTCAGATAGATACTAGAAGCTATCTCAGAATTAGGATTTTTGTTCTATATCGCGGAGGATCCAAGTTTCAACCCACAGGAATACTTTTGTATTTCGAGGAGTTGAAACGAGGACCCGACAAAGAGATTGGGCAAAAAGACTTTTTTGAGATGGCTTCTATTCTGTATTCGGCCGGGATGGAAGATAAAGAAGGTAAAGCATTGCCAGGCCGCCGGCTGCAAAATAAGTATATTCCAGTGGCCTCAAGATAGAAAGTGATACGGAATAATGCCAACCAAGAACTGCAAAAATAACAGCCAGGAAAAATTGCGACCAATAGCTTTTCATTAAAACATATCTGTACGCGTCGGTCTGTTTTGCATGATCAAAAAACCGTTTGTTGAAGGCCAGCCTGAAAAATGAGGTGCAAAAGGTAATAATGATGAGCAAAACGGCAAGTAAAGTGCCCCCTATCTCCTCGCCGAGGGTACCCCGCATGAACCACCCGGCCATATAGAGCACCACTGCAAGAAAGTAGACCTTTTGTTTGGCCGATCGATCGATGGTATTTTTTATGAAAATAAAGAGAATACTGAAAACAACGGTCAGGAAAATGACCAAAAGCCCCAGGTGCCAAAAACTCTCTTTGACGATAAGAAATAGGGAGACTACCCAGAAATAGCTCTCCAGGTAGAGAAAAAAGCCGTCAAGGGCAAAAATGATCTTTGCATTAAACCGGTCCTGAAACCGCCAGAGTTCCAAAATTGAGAGAGGTTCGGTATCACACGGAGGCTCCGGAAGTGGCCGTTGCATCGGTAAAAATCTGAAAGAGATGACACCGCAAATAGCAAACAAAATAGAAATAAGGTAGATACTGGGAAAACCATGCTTTTCCAGGAGAATTCCTCCGGCAAAAACGCCGGTTTTCAGGATGACCACGACATATATCTGAAAATTACCGAAATGCCGCCCGGAATTGTCCGGCACGATCATCTCCAAAAACAGCAGACGCTGGGTGATCCAGAAGAAGCAGTTATAGGCGCCTAGCATCAGAGCAAAACAGGGCAGAAAAAAAATGGACCCGGAAAGATAGACCATGCTGAGGACAAGCACCTCCATCCCGAATGATGCGGTAATGACATGTTTCAGGGAAACTCTTTTGGTTAACCTTTCCCAGCACCAAAGGGTACAGCAAAATCCGAGCCCGATCATGGAAATAAAGTATGAAATCCCCGAAAGGGTCACGCCTAACTTCCATAGGTATACCGGGACATAAAAGAGGAAAAAACCGATCAGCAGTGAATGAATCCCCGTAAAATGGTAAAAAATGTGCATCAAGTTCTGTTTTTTAGAAGATATCTGCATTGGTTACGGCGTATTCATCCAGATCTTTATAATAATCGGACAGGTCCTCTTTCTCTCCATAGCGGGGAAAATCGTGCATTTTCAGATAGGGCCTGGAATTGATTTCCAGGAAAATGCACTTCTGGGATCGATAGCTTTCCTCAATGCCTTTTTCAAAAATGGCATCAATGCCGAAGATGCGCGCCTGGAATTTGTCCAGTATTTTAAGAAAAAGCGCCAGGTTTTCCTCGGGTATCGAATTTTTATCAACCGTTTCAACAACACCTCCCGGTGCCAGGGCGATTCGGTTGAAAAGTGTGACTCTCTCAGCTATCGCCGGAACAGAATCAAGGGTCATCTTCTTTTTTTTCAAAAACCGTACCACCCTGCCATCTTTGGGTATGGGGTGGATAACCGGGTGGAGGTTCATGGTCTGGCGGACGCGATTCTCCCTATCGATCAACTGGTTGATGGTGGAATCGCCGTCACCGTCAACAAAAGGCGGATACCGCCGGATCACCGACATGACCTTTCCATTGGCGACGGTCACCCTGTAGTTCGCACCTTCAAGATACCTCTCCACCACCGATAACGGCCACCATATCTTGACAAAAAACGCCGCTTTCCAAAACTGTCCATAAGTCGTTATCGGGAAATGACTGCCTCGCGAATATCCGCTGACATTTGGCTTAATCACCAGAGGGAAACCATTTTTTTGGGCAAACCGGTAAGCCGTCAAGGGGTTCAGGAATACCGTGCCTTCGGCATGCGGAATACCATTTTGCGCAAAAGCTTCCCGTGCCTGAAGTTTAGACCGGCAACTCCTTCTGACCTGCAGGTTGTTGTAACTGCTGCAGCCGTTTAGAAACAGCCGGTCTATCCATTTATAGGTGAGCCGTTTGATAAATTTCATGTCGTCACTTTATAGTGGGCGAGCAATTTCCTGAAAAAGATGGGCCGCCTCTCGGCATCTCCGGGCAACCGCCTTGTCAGGTCTGCCGCCAGGTACATCGCTTTTTTAATAAAAGCCGATTTTTTACGCCAGGGCAGATCCTTGTCAAGCAGGCTCAACGGCATGGGAAGAAAAAGATTGATCTCGATGATATGAAAATTGCCGGCAAGAATGTCTTCGAAAGCGTCGGCACGCAACCCGATCCTGGCGATCCGATAGGCACATAGATTCTTGAAGTGGTTCCACAAAAGATCAACATCCCGGTCTGAAATATGGTTGCTGAAATTCTTATAGACGGTGCACTTGTTGTGGATGCCATTGATGGGATAGCGATCCACACAGGTGTTCTTTACTTCTGTAACCGAGAGAAGCGCACAGTTTCTCTCATCTTTTGGGGAGCGGATATAAAAAATCTCAAACTCCCTGAGCCCGGAAGCGGCTTCCTGAACCATATAAGCCACCTTTTTTGTTAATACCCTTTCCCGTGCCTCCGGCATATCATCCAAAGCATCTATCCGCATAATTCCGTGGGAATTCTGTCCCCATTCGGGTTTCAGGAAAACCGGGAATTTCTCAGGAGTAAACTCCGGCGTCACGGGAACTTGGAAAAGCCGCCACCGCTCAGGGATACACTGGTCAATATCAAGTTTTGAATATATTCCTTTGGTTTTATTAAAATAGGGTGCGTTGAGCTGGAAGAATTTCCATGGAAACGCCCCCAACCGAATACAGGATACAATATACCAGAATATGAGTTGTAGTCGTATCATCATGATCGAATGCCTCTGCTCGCGTCGGAAAATCCGGAATTCGAAACAGTCGTCAATACACCTCACCCTTCATGGCATCATCTGAATAGATGTGAATGCTCAAACTCTCCCTGGCAGCCAACATCCGGTGGATGCCGTTGTCAAAGGTTCCCTGGGTACCCAGCATGCAGAAATATTGGCCCGGCGTATAGGTCCGCGTTTCAACCGGAACAACTCCTCCCCCCCTTTTTTCATAATTCGTTACGACCAACTCGCCTTTTAAAAGGTAGTAAAAAGCAAACATTGGATGACCATGTATGGCGGAAACGGCGTTTTCGCTCCACCGCGCGGCCATGGCTTCATAACCGGATTCGGCCCGGTAGAGGATGGTGCGGGAATAAAGCGGTGCAAAGGGGGGGAAATCGGTCATGGGTAGGGAATGTTCTGAAACAAAAGCCACCGCCTCCCGTTCAATTCTGGCCGGATCAGGCAATGCAAATAGGGTTCGGAAAAAACAACGGTAACGCTCCTGATCCGGATGGCCCATATAGGTTCGCGGTTTTTTTATGATCATTCCCACACCTCCATCAGCTTCTTTCCGGCGACAACCACCCTCTTGAACCAATCGGAGATCTCCGTTTTTCCGAAACTGCTGTTGGCGATGAGCAGTCGCAGCGAAAGCTTTTTACCGATGGTTCCGGTGCCCACCAGCGATACGCCGCTTTCATAGAGTTTTGTTCTCAGGACCATGTTGAACGCATTGGCCATATCCTCCGGGACGGCGTACCGGAAGCAGATATTGAAAGACTCCCTTGGCACCACCATTTCAAGCTCCGGTGTTTCAAGAACCACATCTTCGGCATATCTGCAAAGGGCTTCATAGGTTTCAATCCGCCTGGCAAACCCCTCTATCCCATAAAATTTCCAATCGAGAAACCATTTGAGAGAATCAACCCTTCTCCCGCACTGCAGCGAGTGAGCACCAAGGTTGTACTCATCCTTGTCTTCCACCTGCTGAAAGAGATAACTGCCGTCGCCGGCGCCGCAGGCTGAACTGAAGATCCCCTGTTTTCCATTTATCAACAGGACGTTGCACATAAGAGCTGTGCCCATCATTTTATGAAAATCTGTCGTGAAGGAATCCACTTTCTCAACCCCATTAAGGTACTGTTCGCGGAGCCTTTCACTCAAAACGACCGCACCGCCCCAAGCCCCGTCAACATGGAGCCAGAAACCGTATTGATCCCTTAGGTCGAGAAGCCCTGAAAGGTCATCATAGGCGCCACGTACGGTTGTGCCGGCTGTGGCCCCCACAAAAAAGGAGTGCCCCTCCGATGCAGCCACCGAAGCCATCTGCCGTTTCAGGTCTCCAAGGTCCATTGCGCCGTTTTCATTGACCGCCACTTTGATCAGGTGTTCCGTCCCAATTCCCAGGATATTGGCCGCCTTGTCCATGGAGTAATGCGCATCTGCATTGACAAAGGCATAGAGCGCCTTCTGGCCGAAAAGGCCCCGCTGCTTAATTTCCCTGAAAGCCGTGTTTCTAGCCGCCATCATGGCGATCATGTTGGCGTTGCTCGAACCTGTAGTCATCTGCCCTTCGCCGTTTTCGAAACCGACCACTTCAAGCATCCGGCTGATCATATATTTTTCCATGAGGGTGGAGACCGGCGCCGACTCATAGGTGCAGGCCGAGGTGTTCGATATGGCGGTAACGACTTCGCCCACCACAGACGGTAGATTCGCCCCGGCCCACATCCGGTTCACAAAGCCGGGATGATTCGTTTTTACGGAGTATGACAGATACTTTTCAACCCAGGAAAAAAGCGCATCCCAGTCACCGCTTTTTCCAGCAGCATCCAGATCCAGCATCCTCTTCAGCTCTTCCGGTGAAAAGTACTCCAAAAAAGAGCCTTGCTTCTGGTCCGCCACATGCTTTGCAAAAATAGGTTTCAGTCTTTCAACGATCTGCTCAAATTCCATTGCTCCTCCACTGTAATAGGATGCCGCGCACCGTGTTGGAGCTTCCCCGGTTTGTCCGGATAAATTTCCACCCGCTCCATACGGCATGCACATTAGCAACAATCAGCCTTCATCCTCTCAGTGGATAAGTCGAGACTATCTTGGCTTTCTTACAACCTTTTTTTCGAGATTTCGTCAAGACGGCAGGCAGCGTTTCGACACCAGCCGGCAACCGTAACTGGGTATCTGCATTACCGGCGACGGGGATATTGGGATAATCGGGCGGTATTTCCCAAAAATTATGCTGTATATGGGTCAATGGCCTGTCCGGGCTGGCCGGTTTGCAGTTGCTGAGCAGTACACGGATCAGGTTCGAGCTTTCGGAGGGGTTGTCCAGGTAATAGGCATGGTTGAAATCACGTACAGGAGAATAAGATGATCGAAGCACTCTTCCGGGTAAACGCTACATGGCGAACCGCTCCTTAAGTTGTGCCATGGGGGGCCAACGGAATACGAGATAATCCCGATACGCCGTTATTTCCCGCCACCAGGCGGTTGAGAATCCTTTTAACGACAGGCATGAAGCTTGTCCGATTATTGGCATCGCCTCATTGGCGAATGGCTATGACCGCAGTGGGATAAGGGTGAATAACGCCGGCCAGCTTGCCCAGTACCATTCCCCCTGATCTTGTCATGGCACACCTACTGTCCAGGTGGATCTCACTTCAAACCGATGACGATAATCAGATCCGTTACCTGCCATGGACGAAATAGCCGCCTGTGGGTCTTAATCATCCGGATAGCGCGTGATTTATCTTTTGATCCATTTATACCACACCGGCTTTCACCATCACCACATGCTCGATGCCGTCTTCATCGTAGGGCTTTCCGCTGACCTCAAATCCGAATTTGGCGTAAAAGCGGGTCAGATAAGTTTGAGCAGAGATTCTGATTGCCATTTGCGGAAATGCCTCGCTGCATTTTGATATGGCCATGGCAACGGCCTTCCGTGCCAACCCTCTTTCCCGATCCGACTGTCGTGTCAGGACACGGCCGATGGATGGTTCTTTATACCGTGTCCCCGGCGGATTCAACCGGACATATGCAGCGATCTCTCCTTCTTTTCGCCGCCCGATCAGGTGCCACGCGGTTTTGTCCAGTGCATCGGCATCCAGGTAGGGACAATTCTGTTCGACGATAAAGACTTCCTGCCTGGCGGAAAGGAGGTCGTGCATCTCCTCACCGGATAGCTCGCTGAATCTATGCCACTTCCAGTTCATCCGTTGGTTCATCCCTTAAACGGAACACCTTTTTCCTTTATCTTTTCGATGACGCCCTGCAGCTGCTCCGCTGTACAGTCATCGATCCGATAGGTGTTGACCGCACCGTTGGTGAACTTGAAATGGACAGCCCCGTCCTCATCTATAAACCCCTCTTCAATATGCTCCTCCGACAGCCAGGGTTCCAACGATTTGATGAAATCCACCAGAGTGCAGGCGTTCATGTCCGTTTTCCTTTCGATTTGGGGTATTCAAGAGGCTTTACCATCTGCTTATGGTTTCACTACCAGAAAGTCCGGCACAGTACAATGTTGAACGGCATTACACCGGTTCCACCCGGCAGGGCACAAACCGGTGCAGCGGTGTGCCCATGGGATCGCGGTGCCCGGTTCGGGTTAGCCGGTTGACGTTGGTGCCGGTTATCGTGCCTCCGTAATCGAGCCCGAATCCATGGGGGATCAACACCGTCCCGGGGCGGACCTGACCACTCACCTGCACCTCCCCGGTTTCGGATCCGGCGTCGGTAGTGACCCGCACCTTTTGACCGTCGGTCAAGGATAGCGCCTCGGCATCCTCCCGGCTGACGGCTACGGTGCACGCCCGCTTTCCTTTGTTCCATTCCGGGTTTCTCATCAGGGTGTTGGCATTGGTATCCATGTGCCGGCCGGCATTGAGGATCAAGGGGAAATCTTCAGGCAGTTGAAGGTCAATCCTTTCTCTGTCGGCGTCCAATGTACACACCTGGTTTTCAAGTTCCGGGATATAAACCTCCACCCTGCCCGATTCCGTTTTAATCCCGGCCATGGGATCATCTGTATCGGCCTCCCCTACCCACAGACCCTCCGGTTTGTCCAGCAACGTCTGGAAAATGCGGTCACCCTGGTCAGGTCCCGGTTCAAATCCTGCCCGGGCCGCATTTTCCCGAAACGCTTTGGGTGCGGTCATCAGCATGCCCCACAGCGCCGCCCGGGCGGCGCTGTCCCACGCCTTCCCCAGGGTTTCCGCCAGCACAAAGGGCATGACCGACAATGCGCGAGGCTCTTTTCCGACCCAGTCCATGAGGTGGAGCCCGAAGGTCAGGCGATCCCCTTGAGCCGCCTTTTTAAGACCCTCGGGGATCTCAGGCAGCAGGTTCAGCTTCTTGGCCAACCGGGTGAAAATCTGTGCCGCCTCCAGGCACTGCCCGGGCGGTGTCACTACCGGCCGGCGCAGCTGGAAAAAGACCTCCGGATAGGTCCAGGGAAAGAAAGTGCCGTCCCATGATTCGTAGAAGCTGCGGCAGGGCAGGACATAATGGGCCAGTCGGGCCGTTTCGCTCATGACGATGTCGTTGACCACCAGAAGATCCAGGCGACCGAAGGCCTTTTCGTAGGCGGTGGTATCCGGGTAGGCCCTTAAGGGGTTGCAGGCACTCACACACACGGCACGCAGACGCTGGGGATGATCGCTCAAGATCTCCTCGGGCATGGCTGCCGGAGGAAAAGATCCTGCTGCCACCGGGGGCAGATCCGTTTCCACTGTCCGCCATGTTTTCGGATTTCGTTCATCGGCATGGAACCCCATGGGCATTACCATACCGGGAATCACATTCCCGCCGCGCACACCGAAGATACCGCAGGCAGCGCCCAAAAGGCATAGCAGGTAGGAATTGAGGGTGCTATGACGTCCCATGTAGATGCCCAGATCCGGATGAAGGCACCAACGCCGGGTGGTCAATAGCCGGCACAACTCCCGGACACGATCAACCTCAAGCTCGCAGACCCGGATGGCCGCTTTGGCATCGAAATCCTCGAACCAGCCGCAAATCCGATCCCACCCCGCGACATGCCGCTCGATATACTCCCTGTTTTCCCAGCCCTCTTCCAAGATAACGGCGATCATCGCTTTGGCCAGAAGGGCGTCGGTTCCCGGGCGAACCGCGAGATGCAGGTCGGCGATGGCGGCCGTCTCGCTCTTTCTGGGGTCGATGACCGCCAGCAGCCTTTCCGGATCTTTGCTGAAGCCCTTGAGCACCTTCCTGGCCCGGGGCATCTGGTGGCTCATCATCCCGTTCCAGCCCCAGCCCACCAGCATGTCAGCGGTGTGTTCATCGGGAATGGCAACGTTGTACTGTTTGCCCAGCAACCGCCCGAACACCCACCAGGATCCGCAAAACTCCTGGCCTGCTGAGGAATAATAGTATTGGGAACCCATGGCCCGAAGCAGTCCCAGGCCAAAAGCCGCCTCCATATGCCCACCCTGGGCACCGCCTCCCATGTAGGCCAGGCAGCGGGGGCCGAACCGGCCAACCAGACCTTTGAGCTTCCCGGCGATCTCATCTATGGCCTGCTCCCAGGATATGGATACAAACCGGTTTCCGGTTTTTTTCAGCGGCTCCGTCAGGCGCTCCTTGGGATACTGGTGGTAGAGAACGTTGAGTCCCTTGCGGCAGACATAGCCCCTGCTGCGGGGATTGTCACGATCCGGACGGACCTTGACCATCCGATTGTCTTCCACCAGCACCTCGAGCCCGCAGTTCTGGGCGCACAGCACACATCCTGTTTTATGCCATTGGGTCATCGTACCTCCCAGTTTTGTTATGGAACTGGTTTAAGGATTTGCCACATCTCTCCTTCAAAGGAAAAAGTGTATCTCAGGGGTCAAGGATCCGAGGAGCCAAGGGGTCGAGCGCTATTTTTCTGAAAAAGCAGGCAGCGTCGATACTCTTACATTCAATGAATGATCCTTTCATCAATGATGTCGTATATACCGGCAAGGATTTTTCACTTGAAGCCTTGAATCCTCAAGCCCTACTACCCTGATTTTCTGCACTGAAAATGCAGGTTGAAGGGGTCCTCCGGAATCTCCATCACCCGGATCTCTTTAAAGCCCGCATCCGTAAGCATCTCAATTGCTTTCTCCCTTCCCCACATCATGCCGAGCCCCATGCCGCCGTCGAGAAGCCCCACGGGCATGCAGTGCAAGAGGCTCACAGTGTACAGAAACGGGGCCATGGGGTGCTCCATGTTGTCGACGACATCGGACCTTGCGGCGATGTCCACCATGGAGAACAGACCGCCAAGGGATAGAATATGATGGACGCCCATTAGCGCCTCAAGGGGGCGTGTCTGGTCATGAATGGCATCGAAAGCCGTGACATAGTCGAAAGCCTGCTCATATTCCGAGATGGTGTCCAATACAGCGGCATCCTGGACGATGAATTCAACATTGGAAAGGCCTTGGCTCTGGGCATCTCTTTTCGCTTTTTCGATGGCCGCTTCGGAAACGTCCATCCCGACAAAGTCGCTTTCGGGAAAAGCCCGCGCCATCAGCATCAGAGCGACCCCTTCGGCGCATCCCAGGTCGCACACCCGAATGCCTGCTGAAAGCCGTTCCACCATCCGCCCCTCTTTCACCGACGGTAAAAATGTATCCACCAGTACCCGCCGATGTTTGGCAACCGCCAGTTCGGACA
The DNA here is from genome assembly GCA_964631805.1 of uncultured Desulfobacteraceae bacterium. Lineage (GTDB taxonomy): Bacteria > Desulfobacterota > Desulfobacteria > Desulfobacterales > CAZWAE01 > CAZWAE01. Next base: position 13,463 of record CAZWAE010000101.1, read on the forward strand.
TGAACGCCTGGAACCCCGGATAATGGTCATATGAGAGGCCCCGGCCCGTGCGGAATCCATCGGCCACCGCCTCCATGGCGCTGGTGGTCAGCAGGGGGATCTCCTGGGTGTAAACGCCCATGTCCCCATTCCCGGCCCGGCGGGTGAGCAGGTCGGCATGGGATTTGGGAAGGAAATATTCGTTTTCACCGGTGTTTCCCTTTCCCACCCGGATGATCCCGGCGGTGGCCATGACCGCCAGCCATTCCTTCACGTATCTGGGGAAAAGACCAGCCGTGTCGGCGATCACTTCAACCGGCTCGGGTTTTTCCATGGTATCCATGGCATCAAAAATCCCGGTGCGATATCCAATGGCCATGGCGGCATTGACGGCACCGTGGTTTAAAATCTCGACGAGTTTCGCTGAAAAGTTCTCTTGCCCGGACAGTGGGTCTTCAAACATGGGGGCTCCTTGTGCTGGGAATTTGACATATCTGTTTTAATATTTGATTATGTATACCT
>CAZWAE010000102.1:0-13918 GCA_964631805.1 uncultured Desulfobacteraceae bacterium
AAAGCGGAACCCTTTAACACCGTCAGCACCCCGCGGCTGAAGTAAAGCGCCATCAGTTCGGTCAAACTGAAGGGAATGGGGATGTGGTGTCTGGCGGCGTCCAGGACGGCCCACCGGTTGATACCGTCCTCCTTCTCTGTATATAGCGGAAAACCGGCCCCCTCCAGTGCATCAAGATCCCGGTAGACGGTCCGGGGGTGGCAATCAAGGTCCCCGGCAAGGTCCGCCACGGATTTGCCGGTTCTGGAAACCAGAAGACGCTGAATGATCCGCCACTGCCTGCTGAGTTGGTCGCCCCTTGCCATTGTCTCTCCCCGTATTTTGCCCGATGCCGCCGGACCTTTCCTTCAGGCCGGCGGAAGTTTCGCACCTTCGGTTTCAAATACCGCGGAAAAGTTTGCGGTATGGACCCATCCCTGTCAAGAAAATCCTTTTTTTGCCCCAAAAGATAAAAATTTTCCAACCCTTTGACCGGATCTGTCAAAACCATCGGGTAAGATCACAACAATCGGCAGGAAAAAGGATCTATTTTACGTTTTTATTTGCCAGCCCAAAGGAGGGATTTGACCATGATGACGCAGAATCTTGAAGCCTTGTATTCAGAGAGTTTCGAATACCATGGAAATACAGCCATTGAACGCGTTCGCCGGCAGGCCGGGGTCACGGTGTTGAGGGATTGGATTCTATTCAACACCGTCGAAGAGGCGGAAACCTATTTTAACGATCAGGGCTGCGGGACCAGTGAAATTCAGCTGGATATCTTTAATTAGTGTCCGTCTGGAAATGGTAGCGTTGGTTTTCTGGCAAGGATCGAGAGCGTTTTAAACCCACGTGGGCAAACAGGGCAAACAAAAACGCCCGGTTCCTAATTTGCAACCCCACTCAAACGAGAAATAAGAGGCACCATGCGGAATCAAATCATCGAATGGGTATTGGACTGTCTGTTGATGGCGCTGGTTTTGGTACTGGCGATGATGGTCACGGCAGCCTACGGATTTTAACGGTCAGGCATCCGGACGAAGCGTTTTCCGAGGAACCGACCGTTTCGAATCCGGATATTTGCCGGGTAGAAAGCGTTTTACCGCTGTTTTATATGCGGCCAGCGTTCTTTCATCACCTGTTTCGGCATACCGCAGTTGAATGTACAGCCGGCAGATGTGCATCACTTCATCGGCAATATCGGGACGGACCGAACCCACAAATACGGCATAGTCCAGGGGACCCTGGGAGGGCCGTCTGGCCAGTCCTTTATTTGCCAATTTCGTGCAGAACTGAAAATAGACCCGTTGTACATGATCCTTTTTAGGACCGGCATCCTTTTTTTTTCGTCCGCTCCACCGGAAGGCCACAACCCCCGCAACCCCGGAAAGGAAAACCACCGCGGCCAGGGAGCCTTTCACAGCGTTCTTGTTCAACCCGAATTTGGAATAAATTCTTTGTTGTCGCAGATATGAAAACCCCAATACCCAGCGATCCCAGCCGCTGTTCACCACGTCCCACCCGAAGCCGATCTTTTTCCAGTATGACGCCAATGGCCCGGAACCGGCCATCCCCAATAAGCCAAACCGCTCCTCCGGGGCCAGCGCAGCAGCCACACCCCGCTCGATTCTATCCGGTGCGATGGTGGAGGTCGGGTCGATGCGCACCCAGCCTCTTTGGGACAGCCATACCTCCGTCCACACATGGGCATCCGATTGGCGCACGATCAGGTAATTGCCGTAAGGGTTTATTTCCCCCCCCAGATATCCGCCGACAATCCGGGCGGGAATTCCGGCGGCTCGCATCAGAAAGGCGAAAGACGAGGCATAATGTTCGCAAAAGCCCTTGCGGGAACGGAACAGGAAATCATCCACTGTGTCCCTGCCCAAAAGCGGGGCGTTCAACGTGTAATAAAACCGGTTTTCTCTGAAATAAGACAGGGCTTTGGCAACAATCTTTTCCGGGTCTGCAGCCCCCCTGCGCCAACTGTTTGCCAAGTCAATTGCCTTTGGATTCCGATTGCGGGGGAGTTTCTGGGATGATTCTTCCCAAGGCTCTATCGGTCCGGTTTGATATTCGGTAAAAGAACGTACGCGGTACCGGGTCCGGCGGCGAATCTTGCGGCGCGATACCAATGTATGATCCGATAGAATAGCCCCCACCACGAGCCCTGATGTGGGAAGGTCCAGGGCGTAGAGCCACCGGTTGCCGTGGGGTTCGAGAACGATGGTGTAGTCGACCGGATCGGTTCCCGAGGGAGCCTTTTTTCGCCGAGGTGCCTGAAAACCCGGAGACCACGTTTCACCATCAAACCGGCGAAACACCATCCCCCGCCAGTACAATCGGCTGGGGCCGGGTATCAGCCCTTTAAATTCCGCCCGAAAAGCCACCTCGTCGTTTCGAACAAGCGTCGAAATACTACCGGGGGTCAGACGATCCGTAAATCCGGTCACCGAAGCCCTCTGTTTGGGCGACCCCCAAATGCTGCCCTGGATTCTCGGAAACAGCACGAAAAGAATGACCGCCAGAGGGAGCGCCTGGACCATGATGAGAGCTGAAAACCGCAGTTTCGGCAACAAACGGCCAGACGGCCGGTTGATATGGATCAGAACGGCAGTGGTGACAAATACGGAGGTCGCCATATATAAGGTCATGATCAGGGCACTGGTGTAGAGAAGGTTGGTGATCACCATGAAAAAGGTCAGAAAGACTGTCATCATCCGGTCCCTGTGATTCCGGATCTCCAAAGGCTTTAACCCCACCATGATCGACAGAAGTCCCACCCCCACATCCATGTCGAAGGAGAAGCCGTAAGAAGCCACACCGCCGGCAAATCCGGCCACCGTAAAGAACTGCATCGCCGTCGGCCCGGGAAGCGGCCAACGTAGCGATTTTGCCGCCAGCCGATACCCCCAAAAACCGGCGCACCACAGGATGATCCAAACCGGAAGCCTCACCACATGCGGTGCGATGGCGATGGTCAGGGCGCCGAGAATGGGTGCGATATAGGGATCTTTTTTACTCATGATAGAGAAGGTGACCGGGCACTTATGGGTTTGAGTTTGGGTGAATTCGATAAAGCGCCAGAGCTTTCAGGCAGTTGCGACGATGAACGTCACCCAGGCTTGGAGCGATCGTCCTTCCCGGAAGCTTCAAGCCGAAAGTGATTCGATCCCGGTGGGCGCGAAGCACCATACCGCACAGCCGGGATAGTTTTTTTTCCCCGTCCGTTTCCATTATCTCATCCCAGTCCAGTATACCGAATGTGCCCGTTCTGCCCGCAAACTGTTTGGTAAAAAGACCCTGCCCCCTGGAAAAGGCCTTCCAGGAGATATGCTGAATGCTGTCCCCGGGTTGATAGGCGTTCAACCCCATAAAGTCTTCAACCCCCATCACGGTCGTGCCGCCGGCAGATTCGCTGGTAGTCGCTTCACCGGTGGATTCAACACGACCCGGCATCGGTCGCGGATACACCAGGCACCGACCGTTTCCCGGTATGTTTTTCCAGGCACGGAACAGGCCGAAGGGGTATCGGCTGGAAATCTTTAAGGTGCCCGATTCCATCAGGCCCCTTTTTTTAGCCTTCATGGGGATAAGAAGATCCATCATTCTTTCAACGGGTATTCGCTCTGCTTTCCTGTGGGTGTCGGAGAAACCGAGTTGAACCTCAAAAGCCGGTTTTTTGCCGCTCTGAAGCCGGCTGTTGAATACCGCCTCACTCCCGGCAAAAACCGGTCTTGCGCGGATAGCTAAAAGATCGATCCGGGAGATGTTTCTACAGGTATGGACCATTGAAACGATGGTCATTCCTCCCAACAGAAATGTCAGAACGAATCCCAGGTTGCTGCCGTAGTTCACGGATCCCGCCAGCATGGCCAAAAGTACGAGCATAAAAAGGAAACCGTACCATGTGGGGAGAACGTAGACTGTGGCACGTTTTTCGGACGGGTGCGTTTTTAAGTGATGTTTTTCAAGTGATTTCGACAGGTTTGTCATGGTTGGAAACCGCCGGTTGCCAGGTTCGTCAGGGGACAGGGATCTCCCGGAGCACTTCCGTCAACCGGTCCCTTGATAATTCGGAATAGGTGTCGGCAGACCGAAGCCGATGACCCGCTACATACGGCATCACCATCTGAAGGTCTTCGGGCAGCGCATGGTCCCTGCCATGGAGCGCCGCCCAGGAGCGTGCCGCACGGAGCAGTGCCAAACCGGCTCTGGGAGACAGCCCAACCATAAAATGGGAGGAGGTTCGGGTAAAATCCAGCAGATCCTGCACATACTCCAACAGGGCCTCCGATTGATGGACCCTGCCGATCTGTTCCTGGATCCGGAGGACATCGCCGGGAACCAGGCATGGCGCCAATTGGTCCAGAATGGATCGGGTTTCGCCCAGCTTTAGAAGGTCTTTTTCGGATGCTCTGTCCGGATATCCAATTCGGATTCGCATTAGAAATCGGTCCAGTTGTGATTCCGGCAGGGGATACGTGCCGGACTGCTCCATGGGGTTTTGAGTTGCAATAACAAAAAAGGGGTTTTCCAGCGGTCGGGTCCTGCCCTCTACAGTGGCCTGCCGCTCCTCCATTGCTTCCAAAAGGGCGCTTTGGGTCTTTGGCGTCGCCCGGTTTATTTCATCGGCCAGCAGCACCTGGGTAAATATCGGACCGGGATGAAATATGAAACGGCCGCTTTTTTGCTCAAAAACAGATATTCCGAGAATATCACCGGGAAGCATATCGCTGGTGAACTGGATTCGTTGAAAATTAAGGCCCAGGCAATGGGACAATACCTTGGCCAGGGTGGTCTTTCCGATTCCGGGGAGGTCCTCGATGAGCAGATGCCCGCCGGCAAAAAGGCAGGTCAAAGCCAATCGAACCTGCTTTTCCTTACCCAACACCACCGTTCCCACCCGGGATACGATCTTTTCAAAGGATTCTTCGATCAACCCACACCTCTTTTTTCCGGCGCCCTTTTTCCCGGCACCCGTTCCGGCATTCTCTTCCGCTATCCCGACAGGTGCTGCAACGATCATCGCTGCACATCTGGCACGTAAAACAGTCGGGGCAGTTGTGTTTTTTTTTCTCTATTTTCAGGGTTTCCGGAACATACACCTTTCCGGTTAACCCCGGCATCGAAATGAAAGGCATTGCCACCCACCCCTTCGAACCCCAAAGGGTCCATATTTTCTCGCAACCCGGCGGAACCCCACTGTTAGCGTCCATCGAAAAGCGCCTGTCACACCATCTTGAGGATGATCCGTTTTGTTTGCAGAATCGAGAATGTGTATACTGAGGACGACGCCATTACGAATCAAGATAGGGCTTAAATCCGGCGGTTTCAAGAGCCCTTTCTGCCGTCAGGCAGGACTTTCCGCAGGGGCAATCCCGGAGGTTTGCACCCGGTAGCCCAGCGGTTCCGGAGTTGTCTGTAGCGATAGCGGGATGGTTGAGCATTCACGGCGGCGGGAAAGCGGAGGGATCCCGTCACCGAAAAAAAGGTTTAAAATCGGGTTGATCCGGCGCCGGAGCACCGAGTAGGAATAGTGGCGGGATGCGATCCGGTAATTGGTGTCCACCATTTTTTTCCTGCGGATCGACGACTGTAGTATCTCCTTGATCGTTTCAACGGTTTGTTTGGACAGATACCCGTCCATGGCGGCAAGGTCGAAGCCCAGCGGTTCAATATCCCTGACAAAGGTGGCATACCGGTTGATCAGGAGCGGTTTTTTGAAATAGACCGCCTCGAGAAAGGCATTGCCGAAGCCCTCGTAGAGGCTGGGGTAGGTGATGAGATCCGCGAATGGGTAGACGTCCCAGAGGGAAATGCCGGAACAGCCGGCACCTTTCTCAGTAAATGGGTCCGAAACCCGGGTTGCAACCATCCGAAGATCCACCCCATGTTCCGTGGCGTAATCTTTCAGCCAGTCGGCATATTCAAACCCCTCATCCCCAGCCTCGTGGGAAACCACGAGCTTATTCTCGGCATTGTCCAGCGCCTTCACCAGCTCAATGGCGTGTTCGATCCCCTTGCGTTGAATGATCCGGGTGGGTTGGAGAATCATGCGATCTTCGTGTTCAAGACCGATGGACTGCCGAAACGCCCGTCGTCTTTTCTCATTGGCGGCCGGCGGATTTTCGAAATCCAGCACATTGGGGATGATGGTGGAGGAGATCCCCGTACGATGGGCCAACTGCTCCTGCGCCTCCGAGTTGATGACCACGTGCCGGATATTGGATAGATTGGGCGGAAACGACATCCGGAGATAGTCGTTCACCGCGTTGATGGAAAAACGGGCACGTTCCCAGAAGAAGTCGTGGTTGTGGGAAATGGTGGGTATCCGGGTTTCGGCGATGGTTTCGGTCAGGGCAAGACCCAGAGGGATATGCAGCGGAATTGTCAGGACATTTTCGGCCACCAGCAGATCGATCCGGTGATGGTGGATAAACGTGTGAAGCCGTTTTTTCAGAAAGGACCGCAGTTGGTGGATGGTCCGGGTAACCGCTGGCTCCCTGATGCCGGTGCCGAAAACCCGTTTATTGATCCATCGGTTTTGTTCGTACTGAAAGTAGGCTTCCGGTACAGGGAAACTTCTGTCCTTTTGCCGGTCCAGTTTTCCGGCAAACCAAAAGCAGGTATGGCCGTTTTGTTGAAATACGTCGGCCCATTTGCACGCTTCAAGGGAAACACCGTCGGTTCCTGCAAACCGGGTCGAAACAAATCCGATATTCAAATCCATGTTTGTTCGCTTATGAGATCTTTCCGGTGCATTTCGTTGCCGAAGGTCAAAAATCCGATAGTCGCTGCCGACCTCTAAACGCCAATATGCAAGTCCAGTAATACAACATATTGATTAATGTCAATCTTTAATATCAATATTTTGTGGATGCAGTGTTTTTTGTCTCGAGCATCTCCACCACAGCGGCGCACTCCAGTCCAAAGGGAAGGTAACCGGCGTATCCCAATATCGGCATCTCGAAGATCTGGAACCGATGGACCAGCGGTACGGCATATTCCCATCTGGCAAAACTGTGCCAGTTCCACAATTCCCAAAAAAATCCGCAGAAAAGGGCGGCTAGGGCGGCGGACACCACCGGACGGAGGTCTCCTGTGGAAAAAGGGATGAAAACGTGGGGTTCGTCCATCAAGATCTGGGTCGAAGATATGATCAACAAGGGGGAGACCCAGAGCAGGGGAAACAAAAGATCCGGAAAGACACCGATTCCAGTCAATCCGGCAGCACTGATCATCAGCAGGGTTCCGGCGATAACCTTCCGATGGGGGTAGCGAATAGGCTTTATCCGTGAAAAAGGCAGGCAGAGACAATCCCAGGAGAGCACCCATTCCCGGGTGCTGGATACGGCGGGAAGCACCGTGGAGAAGGAGAGGCTGGCCAACAGAAAATAGGTTAGCGGACCATAGGTTGAGCCGGAATAATACCAGTTTTGCACGAACCGGTTGAGATATTCGAAAAACCACCAGAAACAGGCGCTGTAAGGGAACAGCATCAGAAAAAAACCGGATCGGTCGCACATCAGGCACCTTCCTGTTTTTCGATAGGTCAGCGCATTAATGACGATGATATAAGAGAGCCAAAGGGGAGTGAAGGTATGGGGCTGAAATGCCGTAAACCATGAAAACCGCGTCCACGCCAACACCCACGCCGTCATACCGGAGACGATACCGACCCAGCCCCAAAGCGGAAATGGGTGTGCAGGGCGTCTGGGAGGAGAGACCGGGACCGAATGCCGGGTCCATAGAATAACAAATGGAATCGTCACCACCGCAATGAAGATCAGGTAGGCTGAAAAAGCGGTCCAGGAAAAAGGGGCGTGGGCAACGTAGCGGGTGGTCGGGGGAAACTCCAGGTATTGTTCAACAGGGCCCCCGGTAAGGGCGATGCCCAGCATAGGCAGCCCCAATAGCATTGCGGCCAGAAAACCCCATTTTATTCCGGTGGTTCTGGTCAAAGCAAGTTTTGCCCCTTTAGGTCTTTTTATCAGGCGGGCTACCGGCAGGGTTGAATCGATTCGGCCGGAACAGACATCAACGTCACCGTGGCCTTGGAAACCCGCTTTTCATTTTTTTCGCTCCGTGAAAACACTTCCGATTCCGAGACGATGATTTTCCTGCCGCCCTGAATCACCCGGGACCGGCAGGCGATGGATTCGCCCACGGCCGGTTTAAAAAAGTTGATCTTAAACTCAATGGTCAATATGCGGTCGGCTTGGCTGACGATGGTAAAGGCGGCGTATCCGGCGGTGTGATCGGCCATGGTGGAGATCACCCCGGCATGAACAAATCCATCCTGCTGAAGGTGTTGCGGCTGCAGCGCAAGACAGGTTTCGAAAACGCCGTGATCTACCCGGGTCACTTCAAAACCGCACCATTTCGGAAAACCCTGGACATATTCCTGTTTCAGATGCTCGAACCATTGATTATTCAACTTGATCTCCTCTATGCGCTCTTTTGTGATCCCGGGCGGCTTTTTCACAGGTACACTGTTGACGGTTTATTTTCAAGGCTTGAACCGACGACCCTTAACACGGTGGTCAAGAGAGATGCCGCTGCCCTTTTGGGCGAATCCTTCAAGGTTGACGGTCCCGCCGTTTGGTTGTAAGGTCCGCTCTCACGCCGCTGTCCTCCCAGAAATGGGTTGGCGGAACATGAAACGGAGTGTCAATTGAAGACCCAAACACTGAAATCGGATGCACTGCTTCTCGTCACCGGCATTATCTGGGGATTTGCATTTGTGGCCCAGCGGGTGGGTATGGAGTATGTGGGCCCCTTCACCTTTAATGGTATCCGCTTTGCCCTGGGCTGCCTTTCCCTGATTCCGTTGTTGGTATGGCAGAGAAAGTTAAATTATGACACCGGTGATGGATCGGGAAGGATCCGTCCGGTGAAGGTTCTGCTGGGTGGCGGTCTGGCCGGTCTGGTGATTTTTGCGGGAGCATCTCTTCAGCAGGTGGGTCTGGTGTATACGACCGCCGGAAAGGCGGGATTCATTACGGGTCTCTATGTGGTCATCGTTCCGATTCTGGGTATATTCTGGAAGCAGCAACCGGAACTCGGGACCTGGATCGGAGCCGCCCTGGCCGCTGTGGGACTTTATCTGCTCAGCGTTACCGAACAGTTTACCATCTCTTTCGGCGATTTCCTGGAACTGGCCGGCGCTTTTTTCTGGGCCGCCCATCTGTTGATCATTGGATGGCTGTCCCCCAAAACAGGGGCGACACGCCTGGCTTTTGTTCAATTTGCCGTCTGTTCGGTGTTGAGCTTGATCGTGGCGTTTGCGTTTGAAACTGTTACCGTTCAGGGCCTTTACCAGGCTGCCATACCTATTTTGTACGGCGGAATGCTCTCGGTGGGGATCGCGTATACCCTCCAGGTGGTGGCACAGAAACATGCTCATCCTGCCCACGCGGCCATTATCCTCAGCCTTGAATCGGTTTTCGCTGCCCTTGGCGGATGGATGATGCTCGGGGAAACCCTTTCCGTGCGCGGTATCGCCGGTTGTGCGCTCATGCTGTCCGGCATGCTGGTATCCCAGCTCCAAGCCTACATCATCAACCCGGCCATCCGGCGGTATCGTGCCGTTCCGGAACAGCCCCAATGATCCGGAACACCGGGAGCAACCGCGAGGTTGCATGCGATTCTTCCCAAAACCCGTTCCCATCGGCGGGGATGCCCAACGTAAGATTGGGGTTGGATTTTTCCGGCAGTTTGTTTATAGAAGAAGACTGTTGGGATTACGAATCGAAGCGGTGAGAAACATCAACAAGAGAGGGTGTCATGGACATTCGATTTGTTTACATGACGGCGGGCGACAGATCTGAAGCGGTGACCATTGCCCGGGAGTTGGTGACGCGGCGGCTTGCCGCCTGTGTTAACATGATCGATCCCATGCAGTCGATCTACTGGTGGGATGGCGCGGTTCAGGAGGACACGGAGGTGGTTCTCATCGCCAAAACCACCCAAGGGCGGATGCCGGCACTGATCAGTGAGGTGAAACGCCTGCATAGCTATGAATGCCCCTGTATCGTGAGTCTGCCGATTTCAGGGGGAAACGGGGATTTTCTGGAGTGGATTGCCGGAGAAACGGGCCCGGGGTTGTCCCGGAACACGGAAGAGACCTGATCGCAGCCCGAAAGAGGAGAACAGTATGTACAACAAAACGGTTATGGATCATTTCAGAAGCCCTCGAAACGTCGGGGTCATTGACGATGCGGACGGCGTCGGAGAGGTGGGCAACCCATTGTGCGGCGACATCATGACCATCTATCTCAAGATAGCGGAGAACCGGATCCGGGACATCAAATTCCAGACATTCGGCTGCGGGTCTGCCATCGCTGTCTCGAGCATGCTCACGGAAATCGCCATGGGGAAAACCGTTGATGAAGCCAAGAAAATCACCAACAAGGATGTGGCCAAAGCCTTGGAGGGGTTGCCGAAAAACAAGCTTCACTGCTCCAATCTGGGTGCGGATGCCCTTCAGCTGGCCATCAAGAATTACGAGGACAAAGCAGCCGGTATTACGCGTTCCGAGCCTTTTCACGAGGAAGCGGAAAAACACGAACACGGTAAAGAGTGCTTTTGCCCCTATTGTGACGTGCAGATAATGGACAACGACACTTTCTGTGAAGCCTGCCAGTCCAACCTGGAAGAGGAACACTGATCATGAATATTGTCAACCTGGATCATATCTCCGCCAATCCGCTGCTGCCGGAGGTGAAAGAGGCCATGATCGCGGCGATCAACGACGACCTTTTCAACCCATCCAGCCAGCACCGGAAAGGGGAGCAGGCCGCCGAAGCGCTTTTTCGGGCGCGCCAGGCCGTCATGCGCCTGATCAACGCAGCCGGTCCCAAAGAGGTGGTGTTTACCTCCTGCGGTACGGAATCGATCAACCATGCCATCAAGGGCGTGGCCATGGCCAACGCGAAAAAGGGTAAGCATATCGTCACCACCAACATCGAACATAACGCGGTGATCCGGAGTATTCGCCGTCTCAAGGGCCAGGGGTATACCGTGACATCCCTTCCGGTGGATTCAACCGGGCGGGTGGCTCCCGGGGATGTGGCCGGCGCCATAACCGATGAAACCATTCTGGTGTCGGTGATGCACAGCAACAACGAAACCGGCACCATCCAGCCCATCGAGGAGATCGCAAAAATTACCCGGGAAAAAAAGGTGATCTTCCATACGGATGCCGTCGATTCCGTGGGGGTGGTCCCCATGGATGTCCGGAAACTGGGAGTGGACCTGATGAGTTTTGCATCCAACCCCTTCTATGGCCCTTCGGGTGTCGGGGGATTGTACATTCGCAGGGGAACCCTCGTTTGGCCGATCCTTGACGGAGGGGTTCAGGAAAACAACAAGCGGGCCGGGGCAGAGAACCTCATCGGCATCATCGGCATGGGAACGGCCGCCGAATACGCACTCAAAGATATGGATGCCCGTTTGGCCCATTTGAAAAGATTAAAAAGCAAGTTTCTCGAAGAACTGCCGGACCACATCGACGAATACCTGATCAATACGCATCCAGAACACAGCCTTCCCCATATGGTGTCCGTTTCCGTTCAGCACATCGAAGGTGAGAGCGTCATGTTGATGCTCGATGATGAGAATTTTGCCGTATCCACCCGGTCGGCATGTGCAACCGGTTCCCTCAGGGCGTCCCACGTGCTCCTTTCTTTGGGACTCAGCCATGCGGATGCCCAGGGAACGTTGGTGCTTTCATTTGGACGGGACAACTCCGAAGCGGATGTGTCGGCGTTTTTAGCGGCCCTGGAAAAGGTGGTGACCACATTGAGGGAGATCTCCCCGCTCTATAAAAACAGAATCCAGCCGTAATGGTCTCTTTCGTCTAATATTACAATATCGTATTCGGGAACAATCGGCCGGCACGGCAAGACCCAGGAGGTGGATGTGAAGACCATTATTTCGAATAGCTGTCGGCGACGGATATTTTTACGCCACTTGCTTACGGCGGGTATTATGGGTCCCTTCGGTATTTCGGTCGTGATTCAAAAGGCCATTGCCATGGGGGGGGTTCAAATATCCCACCGGGGTCCAGAAAATGATCGGAGATGTCAGGATCAACGGCGTTCCGGCCGGGGAGGGGTCCCCTGTAGGGCCCACCGACAGCGTCACCACCGGAGCCGACAGCCTGGTGATATTTGTGGTGGAAAAATCGGTCTATCTCTTGAGGGCCCATTCCCATATCGAGCTCGGTCGCGAATCTGCAAAAACGTTCCGGGAAAAGGCGGTCAACGTACTTCGTATGCTCAAAGGCGGTATGCTGGCCGTTTTTGATAAAAAGGGAACCAAGCGATTTGAAACCCCCACGGCTGTGGCTGGCATCAGGGGTTCTGGTGTCTACATCGAAACCGATCCCGTGCGTACTTATCTCTGCACCTGTTACGGCGAGGCCGATATTTCTGCTCTTGCAAACCCTGAAATGAGAGAAGCGATCAAAACCCGTCACCATGAATCGCCACGGTACATATATGCCACAGGTTCCGGTTCTCTCATCGTGCCCGCACCGGTGTTCAACCACACGGATCAAGAGTTGATCATGCTCGAAGCCATGGCCGGTCGCAAACCCCCATTTACCGATACCGGCGACTATTGATCATGATCCTTAACCGCTGCCACACCGCTCAATATGAAAACCGGTTAACCTAATCTTGTGTCCATTAACAATAACCGACTCCCGTACCATTGCCTGTTTCATCACCCCCCACGGATACGGTCATGCAGCCCGGGCATCGGCAGTGATGGCCGCTGTCCAGGAAATCGACCCTGACATCCGCTTTGAAATTTTCACAGCGATGCCGCCCTTTATTTTCAAGGAGTCCCTGAAAGGCGCCTTTGCCTGCCACAACGCTGTGACCGATATCGGTCTTGTCCAGAAAACCCCCCTTTTAGAGGACCTTGACGAAACCCTCCGGAAGCTGGACCGGTTTCTGCCCTTTGATCCCGATGAGGTCCGCAGACTGGCGGAAAAGGTAAACGCTTCAAGGTGCCAGTTGATATTGTGCGACATTTCTCCCCTGGGCATCGCCGTGGCCAGGACCGCCGGTGTGCCCTCTGTCCTGATGGAGAATTTCACCTGGGACTGGATCTACGAGGGGTATTTGGGCGCCTGTCCGGACCTTGCGCGCCACATCGATTACTTAAAATCGGTTTTCGAGCGTGCCGATTATCATATTCAGACCACACCGGTCTGCAATACCGGTACGGCTGACCTTGTGACGAATCCCGTGAGCCGGAAACCCCGCATGCCGGCTAGTGAGATCCGGGAGTCATTACACATCGCGCAGGAAGCAAAAGCTGTTCTGATTACCATGGGCGGTGTGCCCTCCAGATACGCTTTCCCCGAAACGGTTCAAAAGAGGGACGACCTGCTGGTGCTCATGCCCGGTACTTCGGATGCCATGCAACGGAGAGGGAATTTTTTATTGCTACCGCATCATTCCGGTTTCTATCATCCAGATCTGATCCGTGCCAGCGATGCCGTGATCACCAAAACCGGGTACAGCACCCTGGCCGAGACCTATCATACCGGCCTGCCCATAGGCTATATCTCCCGTGAGGATTTCAGGGAATCTCCCGTCCTGGTAAGGTTTATCCAAAAATCAATGGCCGGTCTGCGGTTTTCTGAAAAGGATTTGGCGAACGGATTGTGGGTCGACAGGATAGGAGATCTGCTGGCGCTTTCGAGGGTTGCCGGCGTGGCCCCCAACGGTGCCGATCAGGCCGCAGAATTTATCCTGGGATTGGTGGAAAAGAACCTGTGACCGGGAATCGGAAGCGGTTTGGAATCCTCCCATCGGCGACAGCCTGAAATTCAGAAGGCCGGTTGCGCATCCCGCCCGAATGAACCGATGCCCATAGGCCGGCTCGACGATGACACTGGAGTATCGTGGATAACCGCATA
>CAZWAE010000103.1:0-13902 GCA_964631805.1 uncultured Desulfobacteraceae bacterium
AAAAAGGCGATTATTTCGTCCTTAAGGTTCGACTGACCAAAGATGGTATGCCTTTCTGGTCGATGAGCCCCCAGCAATTGGCCGCTGAACGCGCATCGCAGTAGCCGGTTTTCAGCACTGTGCAGCCCTTAGGGCTCGCGCAAAAATAACTTCACATTTAATGCGCCCATGCATCCCGCCCGGCTGCGTTGTGAAAACACGGAATATACCCGATATTCCTTTGTTTTCACGCCTTGCCGGCCGGGCGCCTGAACACCTGAAACTGCGAACTTATTTTTGCGCGAACCCTTAGACGATTGCGATTCCAAAACGGGATCCTTCTAAATCCCTTGCCCCTCATTTTTGAGAGCCGATGGAAGAGATTATAAGAGAATGCCTGCCCACTTACCGGATTGTGGAAAAACTCGGCCAGGGCGTGTACGGCAGCGTTTACCGTATCCGGGATCCCTTCAAGGAAAGGGCTGCCAAGGTGGTGCCTCTGACAACCGAACGATCCCTGTCGAATCGCACACCTGAAGCGCTGGATTCCAGAATTTCAAGGGATTTCCATTCGGTCCGGGAATATTACGAAACAATCCGGGGCACCGGCGTCATCGACATATATGACTTTCACATGGTCGGCAAACGGGTTTCAAAACAGGGGGCCAAAGCCTATCTGGTCATCCTCATGGAGTTGTATCCCGAAAACCTCCAGGACCATGTCCTTGACAATTATCCCCTGGCGGCCCGAAACACCCTCAGGCTGATGCGGGAACTGTCGGAAATTCTGTCCCGGTTGTTTAGACGGGGC
This sequence comes from uncultured Desulfobacteraceae bacterium, assembly GCA_964631805.1. Taxonomy (GTDB): domain Bacteria; phylum Desulfobacterota; class Desulfobacteria; order Desulfobacterales; family CAZWAE01; genus CAZWAE01. Next base: position 791 of record CAZWAE010000103.1, read on the forward strand.
AACAGCGCCTTTCTCGTAACCGATCTCAAACCTTCAAACCTGCTCCTCAACAAAGAGCAACATCTGTTGATCGGCGATTTAGGGGGCTTGAAGCGAATCAGCAGCGTATCGACGATTTCCGGATCTCAATTTTCGCCAAACTGGTGTGCGCCGGAGATTATGCTCAAGGGAGAATCCCCCGACATCTCCACGGCGGTATACGCTTATGGGTTGGTTTCCTATTTTGCCTGGGAAGGGCACCTCCCCTACGAAGATCAGGATTTCAGCCAACGCCCTCAAATGATCCGAGAAAACGGTGTGTCCTTCAACCGCAAAGATCTCCCGGACCCCATCGGTCAACTGATCCGTCGATGCCTTTCCTTTGACACCCAGGGAAGACCCGGGGATTTTGATGAAATTCAAAACATCATCGAGGAAGAGAAAAACCGCGGTTCAAACGATTCAACGGTTTCACCGCTAAAGATTTCATCTAATCCGCCGCCCATTTCTGCCGGAGGGTCGAAGACCCTTCAAAGAGGGTCGGTCATCCCAGACCCCGGGGGATCCGGATCAGCCGAATCCTGGGTCGACCCAGTGTCGGGTATGGTATTTGTCAGGGTTCCCGGAGGGAAATTTATGATGGGCGCCCTGGAAGGGGACCGACAGGCAGAGAGCACTGAAAAACCCGCCCGTCCGGTGGCTGTTGATCCCTTCTGGATCGGGAAATTCCCCGTTACCCAGCAACAATGGGAGGCTGTCATGGACCACAACCCTTCCCATTTTAAAAAGGGTGGTCGATATCCGGTGGAGCAGGTCTCCTGGAACGATGCGGTAACTTTTGCCCAAAAGCTGTCGAACCGGCATAACGGGAAATACCGCTTCGGCCTGCCCAAGGAAGCACAATGGGAGTTTGCGGCCAGAAGCTGTGGAAAGGCCGAATTATTTGCCGGTGGAAACGATCCGTCTCCATTGGCGTGGTATCGGGACAACAGTGAATTCATGTCGCACCCGGTCGGCGGAAAAAACCCCAATGACCTCCAAATCTATGATATGAGTGGAAATGTGATGGAATGGTGCGCGGATCTTTTCATCCCAACCGCTTACCGAAGGAACCCTTCCCGGGAATCAGAAAGCAATGACAGCCGGTCCGCCCGAGTGTGCCGTGGGGGAAGCTGGACACATGATGCAAAACGATGCCGGACCACCGATAGAAGGGGTGTTCCGGCCGGACTTCGGTACACCAGTCTTGGTTTTCGACTTCTGCGGTTCGACTGAAGGCAGCTTTGACATATCGCAGCCGGCAAAGGATGGCAAAACGACAATGTATCTGGCGCAACAGACCATAAACGGAATTAATCACTGGTTCATCCGTGAATCCTATGCAAAGGATTCAAGCCTGATGAGCCGGACTCTTTTTGAGTTGGGTCCGGATCCGGGCCGGTTTATCATCTATCCGGGAGGACATGCATACTATATCGATGAAAAGATAGGTGACCGGCTCGACAAGCTTAACGTATCATACCAAGCCGATGACCTGGATGATCTCTTTTTCCCGTTTTTGGACCCGGGTATAAAATGGCGCCTGGAATGGGTCGCCCACCGCAAGCCCCAACGGAAGCCATCCTTTCAAAGGAGAAAAACCGGTAGCAGCCGGCCTGCCGGCCATCTGTTCGACAAACGAAGACTGCATTTTTTGAAGTATGGCACCATGCGTCAGGGATCTCTCAACCGAATGCCGGAAACATGGCTCAAGGTATTGGATGCCAAATCCCGGGACGAAATCGAACAATACTTCATGCGGATGGAAGCGCAACTTAAACCGAACGAATTCAAATCCTATGTATTTGTCACTTTTGATCTGCAACGGCATTTTTCCGAACATTTTGCCCGTACCACGCCCCAGATGCTCGACCCGGAAAAGATGGACACCTGTTTGCTTCGTGAGGCATGCCGCCTCAATAAAAGCAAGTCCTTTTGGCGGGGTTTGGCGGTTGGCAATTATCTGCACCCCTATCTTGTGCGGTACATCGTGATGTATTTTGATCACGACTATGCACAAAACGGGATGCTGGATGATGTGATCAGACGATTCATGGCAAGCAGGAGACGATACCACCCTCCACGGAGCATCGCTGTAAAAATGAAACACGCCGCCGATATATTCGGTACCGAACCGGCTGTGTTAAAACGGATGAACCGGACGGAATTGGCGCGCCTTTTCAGACAAAGAGCCCAGAAGGTACATCCGGACAAAGGTGGAAACCATAATCAATTTGTCGAATTGACAGAAACATATCATGCGTTGCTGCGAGGAAAATCATAGAGGTGAAAAATTAATATAGAATGGAGGGTGATCACATGATATTTATAGGCAATTTTGTCTATCAGACCCACCAGGAGGAGGATGCTGAAGCCGATCGGCGGCATGGTGAATTCAGCCTGCTGGTAGAAGCGGACAATGGCAAACATGCCGTGGACCTGTTCCGGGACAGAATCGTCGAAACCCGCGAATCCACAGAAATGCTGGAGGGGGAGTGCCGGATCTTTCTGATCCAACTGATCGAGTTTGATACGGTCCCAAAATATGAGGCCATGATGCTGGGGTACAAGTCCATCGCCGGGGACCCGAGCATGCCCTTTATTCGATGTATGGTCCCGGGTGCAAATCAGCAGGTATGCCGGATATTCGACTGGAAAAACGACCGCCCTGAAATTGATGGAAGGGATGAACAGCTGTTTTTATCTTTCGGGGACCCGACGGGTTGAAACCTTAAGTCAGTTGATAATCTGGCGGAAAAAAGGCCATTTCTGGACGGGCACTAATTACGATCCATTGGCGGCACCGGCGGCAGCGCACCCAAACCGAACCTGTGGAGGAGTCGTGAAAGAGTTCTTTGAAATCAAGGGCTTGACCTTTGAGGAATTGAAAAATGAAACGGAACGCATTAAAAAAGAGGGACGCACCCCCTTTTTCCACTTCACCGACCGTGCCGGCGCAATTTTAAACGGCCCTTTGATTGATGAGATCATCGGTGATCTTTACGCCATGTACGATAAAAATTGGCATGAGGCCTATATCGTACCGAATCGATACAAAAGGGATGTGGAACGGGAGATCGAGGGGTACAGCGGATGATCCGCATTTACGAGCCTTCACCTCCCCTCTGATGATGCCGCTCAATCGCCCATCCCGCCTCGTCATGCCGGGGTGGACCCCAAAAATAAACATCGGGACCATTGAATAATAGCATAAACTTTTTCTTGAAAATGCCGATACTCATCTATAGCATTTCCCGGCGGAACATCACCGATATTTCCGCCTATTTTTCAAGAAAAGAGGTTTAAATGGGAATATTTCAAAAAAAACATGATACGACGCAAACAGATCCAAAAGATCTGATCCGGGATCTTAAAGCCTGCAGGGAAAAGACCGATTTTTATCGAAAGACCAGTCAGGCACTTTTAACCCTTATGTCTGATTTTACAATTGATATTAGAGGGTTGGAATCTGACGATTTCAAAAATAATCTGGATGAACTATCGGACAAGCTGGGGCGGGAAGAAAAATTAAAGACCCTTGAGGGCCATTTTACCAAAGGAAAAACCCGGATCCTGCGGTATGCGGAACAGCAAAAGAAAACTATCGTGGATCGGGAAGCGGAGCTTAAAGATATCATTGAAATCCTGACAAAAGCCATGGCCGAGTTCGGGGATGACAATGAAAGTTTCACCGATACCCTTAACAAACATAGCGGCAAACTCGAAAAAATTTCCCTGCTGGATGATATCCGGAAACTCAAGGAAAACCTTCAGAGCGAAGTCACCCAGTTCAAAGTGTCGGTGACTGAAAAGCAGACAAAGGATCGCCAGAAGGTTAAGAAGCTGGCGGGGAAGGTCAACGCCTTGAATGTCGAACTGGAAAAGACCAGAACGGAATCCCTTACGGACGGCCTGACCGGAGCCTATAACAGAAAGGCTTTTGACGATTACATCAGGAAGCTGATAAACGGCGGGAGGGGGAGGCGCGGGACTTTTTCCCTGCTGATGATCGATATCGATGATTTCAAGATGATCAATGATACTTATGGCCATCAGACGGGGGACCGTATCCTCATGGCCCTGGTGCAAAAATGTAAGGATCAGATTCGTGGCGAAGACTTCTGCGCCCGATATGGGGGTGAAGAATTTGCCATCATCCTCCCCGGGGCATCGATCCGAAACGCCGGTAAAAAAGCCCGGAAGCTATGCAAGACGATATCATTGGCAAAATACCGTATTTCTTACGGAAAAGGGGCTATGCTGAGTTTCACCGTCAGCATAGGCGTGAGTAGTTGTCTGAAAAAAGATACGGTGTCCACTGTCATTGAACGTGCGGACAAAGCGCTCTACGGGGCCAAGCAGGCGGGTAAAAACAGGGTGGTGACGGAAAAAGAGCTGTAGATCGCCCCCCGGCATAAGAATGTTCATCACAACCCATGGCCGGCGGCAAACGGTCAGCAAGGGGATCGCTTGTCCCCAGACGCATGTTTTCATCCGATTTTGGCAAGATATCGTTGAACCGATGATGCGGAATATTTTCAAATTCAAACGGGTCAATCCGGCCCCAGGCAAAAAAAGTGACCGGATCATCCTGATTCTATGCTTTTCAGTGTTGGCCCTGTTGGTCGCCAGGAATCTGTTGGTTTTTTTTAAACCATCCCCGGCCACAATAACAAAAAAACCGCCTGAAAAAATCGCAACGGTACACGAGCCCCGATACAAAATAAAAACGCCGGCAGGACCCCTTAAGGGAACGAAAAAAACCGGCAATGAGAAGCCGCAAGAGGGAAACCAACCTGTCAGCACAGACGCTGCAGGTCCTGAAAAAGCTGCCCTGCCGGGAAAAAAAAGTGTCCCCTTGCCCCCCCCCGGGGCCGCATCGGTAATGGTTCTCCCGCCAAATCCATCTATGGCATCCAAAATTCCGCAGGAAAAAACAATAGAGGGAGAACCTGAGGCGGAACTCCCCCGACTTCCGCAGGCAGGCGTTTCGGTGAGACCACCCGAAACGCCGATAAAAAAGGAACCGGTGGTTTCCAATCTGGAAAACCCGTCAGCACCAAAAACCGAAAAGAGGAGCCCTGCACCCCTAAAAGCAAAGATACCCCTTGTAAAAGACACGATCTCCCCTTCCATCGACCCGCGTGTATACTCCGTCCAAGTGGGAACATATAAAGGCATGAGGTATGCGGATCGAATGGTAAAAGCGGCGAGGGACAAGGGATTCGAAGCTTCCGTTTTAAAGCTGAAGGACGGAAACGAAAAAATCTGGTATGTGGTCCAGACCGGCGACTACGCCACCAAGGCGGAAGCTGAGAGGGAGGCTATCAAATTTCAGGAGTCATCGGGCATATCTCCGGCGGTGGTCCGGATCTCCACAAAATTGCTGGCGGAAAGAAAAATCGAGGATACTGACGGGGTGGAGACGGGCCCTGGATCTGCGACCGTATCGGAGAAAGATCCGCCGACGCGGAATGAGGAACCGCCTGAACGGGTGGACGGCGAGCCACCCGCGGATATCCACCCGGTAAACCAAACCACAGATGCCTCCCCAGCCATATCAACAACCCTCAACGGATCCGGTTCACCATCGGAAACCGGCTTGGCAATCCCCGATCTGAGAGACCGGATCCGCCGGGCGGCATACGCCGAGGCGGCCCGTTCCTATCGCCAACAATTGGCCCGATTCCCCGGCCGGTACACCATCCGGCTCGAGGTCGATTGCAGCGATGAATCAGTGCAGACGGCATTCATCCAGGGAAGTTATGATCCGCACATGTTCATCCTTCCCATCCGGTTCAAAGATCGGGCCTGTTATCTCGTTTTATGGGGGTTGTATGAATCCGAGCGGGATGCCACGGATGCCTTGTCCGACCTGCCCCCGTTTTTCAAAGCCCAGACCTACCCTCCGGCACCTGTCCTGCTGGATACGTATATGAACCCATGACCGGGATAACAGGGCAATTATTTACGGATATCGCCCGCCAATCCCCTCTGCAAAAACCAACTCACCGGTAAAGCTGCCGATCTTTACCCGGCTCTTGACCCGAACCGGGATCCGATACGCGTCTGCCGTTATCCAGATCTTTATTCTGGCGTTTTCACTTTTTTCAAAAACCCCGCCCACATGCTTTAGTTCCGGCAGCAAAAGGAATGTGTCGAAATTCCGGCCGCCGACCCGAATGCGTTCCCGGCCGGAAACGGTTACCCGACCCATCACACACTTCTTTCCATCCGAAATGGGCCGCAGTATTTCCAGGCCCGCTTTCATATCGAGACAACGCACATGGTAGACAGCGGAAAGCGGGTCAAAGGTTCCCGGCAGAACGGAAATGGGCGGTAGTGTGTTGCCGAAATTGGTATAACGGGCCGTTTGCTGTTTCCAGTTGAAATCAACGGTCACTTCCCGTCGGGTTCGTCCCTCCTGTTGCGATTTTTTGTAGTCAAGAGTATGGGCCATGGTCGCATCGGTTATCGCATCGATGCGGTCTCTGACCTTATAAAACCGGTCGACGAAGCCATTGGATCTGGCCGTCAGCCTGAAGTGATAGGAGGGCCGGCCGTCGATGGTCTCCATGGGAAGGACCTCTAACGTCGCTTCTCCTGCGGGAATGAACAACCATTTGAGTTGAAAGATCAGTTTTTCACCAGGTTGGAAGGGAAAAACTGTTTTTGCAAAAGAGGATGATGGTGCGAAAACGGCAAAAAGAAACCCGATGACAATGATCCTGACAAGAATACGCATGATCCCAACATACGGAATTCCCACCTATATGCAACCTCCACCCCGCGCCGTCCCGGCTTTCCTCATTCTCGAAAAGAGGACAAGGACCGGAGACGAAGGGCTATAGATATTCCGCAAATTCATTTTGGATTACCGTTATGAGCTGCTCACCGATGCGGATGCCGTGATCGATAAACTGGGGGCCGTAGGTTTTCCCTGATGCGGTGCGAAACGTCTGTTTGATACGGTTGAGACTATCCATCCCCTTTGGATATCGCTTCATAAAATCCGGCAGGGCCATTTTCGAAAACAGGAGCATGTCCCAGATCGTGTGTTTGAAATTATCGGGTCCCCATCTGAATTTGTCCGCGTCATACAGGCAGTCGGATATCAGATCGCCTTCGTGCGTTTTCGATGGTGACCGGTGTTTGAACGCCTCATGATTCCGAATGGCATGACAGATGATTTCCACGTCCCTGTTATCGAAGGAAAACTGTTTCAGCACTTCATTGGCAAAACGGGCACCTTCAACAGCATGATCCTTGTGCTTACGCTTGATATCATGAAGCAGGCCCGCGCTCTGCACCAACCGCAGGTGGTTCCGAATCTGTCTCTTAGGGTATCCGGCATTCTTGCCTTCTATCAGCAGCAGTGCACCGGCGTCCACGGTCACCTTGGCGGCATGTTCCATGCCGTGACCGAAATCATTTTCAATGTGCTGTAGGACAAAAGCCCTGAGCTCCGAAATCAAGGGATCGTTTTGGTAAAACTCGGTAGATTTCAGATTGGCAGGTGCGTGGATGAGGTAGAAATCCGGCGTGGGAAAGGGCGCTGCGATTTGGCGCGCACGTTGGCGGATAAGCTTATAGACAGAGGTCATTTCAGGTCAATGAAAAGGGTTTTCCACACACCTTCCACTTTCCATTTTCCTTTATCATATCGATCACCTCGTCCACCGAATAGGTGTTTCCGATGAAAAATATTTTGGCAACAATGGCATAGATCGGATTGATGGAGGTTCTTCGTTTGCAATGAATCCGGACCCGGGCGCTATCTTCGCTCTGCGTTAGTGTTTCTGTGGTGATCTCATATATATAGCTCTTGAGATAGTTTACCTTAAAACCCCGGTCCTTCGCCTCCTTCGAGGCGTTGTACAAAAACGTGCCCACCACATCGGCCTCATCCTCCGATGCCAGTTCGGTGCACAGGTATTTTGCCATGCCCGGGTCGAGTTTGAAGTAGGCCTTTGAAAATTTCACCACTGTCTTGCTCGGGGTGTCGACGGTATCAGCATAGGAAAAAATGACCTGTACAAGAAAACCGAGAATAAGAGTCGAAACCAGTACAAAGTTGTTGATGCCTTTTTCCATCGCTGCCATCTCCTTTCGAGCATTAGACAAAGTTCGTCCAATATTGGAACAAGTCTTCCATTCATTAATTCAGCAATTTTCAACATTGAAGATGATCGGGCAGGATGATCGCCCTTAAAGCTCCATCATATACTTCGGAAATACCCGATATCATGGAATCGGCGGGGAAACAAGCCATTTTTAATGGTCCAATTTTCCCTTGACTCGTAGAATATTAATGATAGTGTGACCTCATTGAGTTCGTATGGATTCTCAACCCGGATGATTCCGACCTCGAATCCGTAGTTGCTTAAACGACTCTGGTTAAAAAAATCTCGAAAGTGTCCTTGCCAAATCCCGATTCCGCAGGAAAGGGGGTGATCCGCCAAGAGATTTCAAACCCATGAGTCCACCCCCCACGAGTACATTCTACATCATCCATTCAGTTGCACGGTTGGACCATTAGGCCTAATTGACTTATTTTGCGTCAGTACTTTAGCTGACAGAAACGGATAATAACCCAAAGCGATTATAAGCGATTTTTAATACCGGCCGTTCTGCATTGATGCTCAGAGAGAAAAAGGATCTATCGGGTTGAACGAAAGGCGGATGGATTAATGGTGGTGCCAATTTCCAACCCCGCCGGCTTTTAGGAGGTCGTATGGCAGATATGGATGGTTGGGACTGGGAGGACGCTGAAAAAAAAATCCCCCTTCTTCCCTGGCGGGATCGGTTTAAATGGGTTGAGGAACCCAGCGTGAGCCCCGATGGCGAAAAAATAGCCGCCATCGTGAATATTGACGAGGGTGAATTCGACGTCTGTGTCAATGGCGAAACATGGGGCACACCTTTTGAAAAGGCCTGGCATTTGCGGTTTACAAACGACGGCAGGTTAAGCGCCCTGATATCGGACCTGGGGGAATGGACAGTTGCCGTGGACGGTGAGACATGGCCCGATCGATATGGATACGTATGGAACCCCCTATTCAGCACCGATGGAAAAAATATCGCCGTCGCTGTACAGGAGGAAATGCGTTACGCAATGGTGTTGAACGGGGTGAAATGGGAAGATGCCTTTTTAAATATGACCTATTTTGCCATGAGCCCTGACGGAAACAGAACGGCTGCCGCCGTCCAGGTGGTGCCCGCGGACTCGGGGGAGATTCACAAATTTCAAGAAGGTGTTTTCTCTGCGGCACTGGATGGGAAGGCTTGGGAGACCCGATTCGTCAACGTCTGGAATCCGGTCATTGGCCCGGACGGAGACAAACTGGCGGCAGAGGTCCGTCTTAATTTAAACGAGTACACCATTGCCGTGGATGGAAAACCCTGGCCTAAAAGCTATGGCTGTGTGTGGGATCCCATTTTTCATCCTGAAAAACAATCGGTTGTCGCCCCGGTCCGGGTCTCGGGAAAATGGACCCTTGCAGAGGATGGGCACTTGCTGTGGAACCGCCGCTATGTCCAGTTGTGGCACCAGATGTTCAGCCCCGACGGAAAACGCCTGGCAGCAATCGTCGCATCTGCCTACGGCCGTTGGACCATTTCCGTTGACGACGTGCCGTGGCGGCAAACCTTCGGAGACCTGGTCATAGATGCGGTGTTCAGCCCTGATAGCAGACGGATTGCGGCGGTGGCCAAAGATGGGAAGCAATGGAAAATCGTTGTGGATGGAAAACCATGGGCGACTGTATTTGACCGGGTGTCAAAACCGGTGTTCAGCCCTGATGGTAAGATGGTGGCGGCCAAAGTTGAGAAAAAAGGGAAATTCACAATCGTTCTGAATGACCGGCTGTGGGGGCATGAATGCGAAACGGTGTGGGATCCGGTTTTTTCACCGGCCGGGGACCGCCTCCTGATTCGTTCCATCGAGGACAATTGTTATTGCCGGCGTGTTCTGCCGACAAAGGACTTCTAGCCGCAGCGGAGGGAGGGTCAGATGCACGCTTTTTATCAATTCATCACCGGGCCGATGGCATGGGCGTCGTTTGCGCTTTTTTTCGCCGGCTGTCTGTACCGGCTCGTTAGTATGATCCGACTGGCAAACAGAACCGAAAAATTCATCTTTTCCTACCTGAGTTTAAAGTACGGCTTTAGGTCCATATTGCACTGGTTGATCCCCTTTGGCACCGAAAGCTGGAGACAACATCCCTGGCTGACCATTGTCACTTTTGCGTTTCACTCCTGCCTGATCATCACACCGCTCTTTCTGCTCTCCCACATCGTCCTTTGGGAAGAGAGATGGAACATCCGCTGGTGGGCGCTGCCGGATACCCTGGCCGATGTGATGACCTTTATCGTCATTATGTCATGCATCTTTTTTCTGGTCCGGAGACGAGTCTCTCCCGAGGTTCGTTTTGTAACCGATCCATCCGATTATTTCATCCTGGCCATTGTCATCGCGCCTTTTCTGACCGGGTTTCTGGCCTACCACCAGTGGTTCGCTTACCGGTTTTTTGTACTTTCCCATATTCTGTCCGGAGAGATCATGCTGGCGGTCATCCCTTTCACACGGTTGAGCCACATGGTTTTTTCACCTCTGACAAGAATTTATATGGGGTCTGAGTTCGGCGGGATTCGACACGCCAAGGACTGGTAATTTGTGTACCGAAACAGGCTGGAAAGCTGCTGATAAGATACCACACATCATCTGGAGGGTCCGATAATGGACGAACCTGCACCTATCGAAGAGAAAAAAAGTTTGGATCCGGGCCTGGATATCGGCATATCGCGGCTGACAGAGGACAAGATTCAAAAAACAATCAACGCCATCATCCAGAACGAAACCGGCGCCCGCCTGAAAATCTATGTGGAAACCTGCATCCATTGCGGGTTGTGCTCCAAAGCCTGTCATTATTATCTTTCCCACGATAACGATCCCCGGTTTTCACCGGTGGGAAAAGTGAAGCAGACGCTCTGGGAAATTTTGAAGCGGAAAGGACGTGTCAGCCCCGATTTTATCAAAAAGGCCGCCCTTATCGTTCATACCGAATGCAACCTCTGTAAACGATGCGCCCAGTACTGTCCATTCGGTGTCGACGTCGCCTATCTGATGACCGTCGTACGACGAATGATCCATCGTTTGGGATGCACCCCTCTTTATATTCAGGATACGGCGCACAGCCACTCCGTTACCATGAACCAGATGTGGGTCAAAGGGGATGAATGGCCCGATACACTTCAATGGCAGGAGGAGGAGGCTCAGGTCGAAATTCCGACCCTGAGAATTCCGCTTGAAAAAAAATGGGCCGACATCATGTATTCGGTGATCGCACCGGAACCCAAGTTTCAGGCCCAGTTGATTTATCAGGCCGCCGTCATCATGGATGTCGCCGGCGTCGACTGGACCATGCCGGCCTCCATCGGGTGGGACAACAGCGATATGGCCATGTTTACCGGTGACAATGAAATGATGGGCCGCATCAAACGGACCCATTTCGAAACCGCCATAAGGCTGAAGGCCAAAAAAATTGTAATGGGAGAGTGCGGTCACGCGTTCCGCTCGGTTTACGACATGGGTAACCGCTGGCTGGGGTGGAAAATGCCGCCGGTCCCCATTGTTCATGCCATCGAATTTTACCATGACCTGATAAAAAACGGAAAAATCAAAATCGCTAAAAAATACCCGGGTACGGTTACGCTGCACGATCCCTGCAATGTGGTCAGGGGCGGCGGACTCGAAGAAAAGGCGCGTTGGCTCGCAAAAGAACTCTGCGAAGAGGTTGTGGAGATGCACCCGAACCGGGAGCACAATTATTGCTGCGCCGCCGGCGGCGGCGTGATAAATTGCGGCCCGCCGTATAAAATGGACCGGATCCGGGGCAATCGGATAAAGGCGGAACAGCTTTTTGCCGCCAAAACCAAGGGGGCCAAAACATTGGTGGCGCCCTGTCACAATTGTCACAGCGGTCTCCACGATATCATCCACCATTACGGGGTCGGTTTGGAGATCAAATTTTTCAGCGATATCATCTACGAGGTGATGGAAAAACCGGAAATCAACGGTGGTTAGACGGGGGTAAAATGATGAGCAGACCATCCATATCCATACTGTCAGCACTCCTTTTGTTTTTTTTGATCATGGCGACCGCCAACTCCCAAGAGGATATGACCATTATTGACAACCGGGTATTTCCCAATCCCCAGAGAATCTCGTCGATTTTTCAGCATGATCAGCACAATGAGGCCGCAGGTATCGAGGAATGCCAGGAATGCCATCATATTTACGAGGATGGCAAACGGCTTGCAGATGAGTCTTCTGAGGACCAGGCATGCGCGGACTGTCATGCTCTTGACCCATCCGGCCCCGCACCGGCGTTGCGAAAGGCCTACCATACCAATTGTAAGGGATGCCACGAAAAAAATGCCACGGGCCCCTTTCTGTGCGGTGAATGCCACGTTAAACCATGAACCCGTCGCATCGGGTGAGCCTTGATCTTGACCGAAAACCAACACGTTGAAAGGGTTGCCGGGATTTGATAGAATATCGGAACCATCCCGTAAAGAGAGGGCGCACAATCAGAAATCAATATAATCGGGAGATGCTGGCCATGCCGAAAAAAATTTTGATCATTGATGATGATCCTGTGGTGGTAAAATATCTGGAGGCTGTTTTCAGCGACAACGGATACGCGACCTGCAGCGCCACCAGCAGCATGGAAGGTCTTGAGATCGTGAAAAGAGAAAAACCGGACCTCATCACATTGGACATCCAGATGCCGGAAGAGTGGGGTCCGAGGTTCTATCGCAAATTGCGTAAAGACAAGGAGTTGCGGGATACCCCCATCATTGTCATCAGCGGCATCGACGGAGATCACGCCATAAAGGATGCGTTGGCCTTCATTCCCAAACCCTTTGATCCTGAAAAACTGATCGGGGTGGTCCGGAATTGTATCGGGTGATCGCTCTGTAAAAAAACCGGCACGCAGAATCTGCCGCGCCGGTTTTATCTTTAAATTCAAGCCGCTCTATTTTCTCGCCTTGGCATACCCGATACCCACCAGCGCTTCCTCCATTTCGTC
>CAZWAE010000104.1:0-13775 GCA_964631805.1 uncultured Desulfobacteraceae bacterium
GGCCGTGGGGAACCATGTTCCGAAGTCTTTTCAACGCCTCACCGATCAATGCCTGAGTCAACGGTCCCTGCCGGGAATAATCCTTGTAGCGCCGCTCCATGGCGACTTTGACCGCGGATTTGTTGCGCGACACACCGCCCACGCGCATGCCGCCCGGGTGATGCCCGGAGTGCCCCACCGGAGAGGTCCCGCCGGTGCCGATCCATTTGCTGCCGCCATGGTGGGCTTCCGTCTGGTCCTTCAACCGCTTCTTGAAATACTCGATGAGTTCCTCGGGGGTCAGCTTGCTCAGCTCCGATTCATCCATCCCCATGGCATCGGCCAACACCTTGGGGTTTTTGAGCCACTCCTCCAGCATCGCCCGTGCGATCTCATCCAGCTCAAACTCCTCCACATCGGGCAGTTCGGCCCCCTGGAAATAGTGGGCGAACACCTGATCGAAGAGATCGAAATAGCGTTCGCTCTTGACCAGTATGGCCCGGGATGAGGTGTAGAAATCGTCAAGGGAATTCACCAGCCCGGTGGTCATGGCCCGGTGCAGGGTCAGAAATGCCGTGGGACTGACCGGTATTCCCTGGTCTTTTAGGGTATAGAAAAAATCGATGAACATAGATGCTCCGCTAAAACAGCCTCTTCCGGTTCACCGTCCGGGCCGCCCTTTCATAATCCTGGCTTTTTTTGAACAGGACCCCCAGGTAGGGAATATCGTCCTTGGCCAGTTGTTTGGGCCTGAAGTCGGGGTCGGCTTTGAGGGCCCGGATCCAGTTGATCAGCTCCCGGGTCGCCGGTTTTTTCTCGATGGAATCGATCTCGCGCATTTTATAAAAAGCGGTGACGGCATTTTCCAGCATGTGGGTATCGATATCCGTGAAATGGACCCTGATGATTTTCCGCATCATTTTCGGATCCGGAAACGCGATATGATGAAAGTTGCACCGCCCGAGAAAAGGATCGGACAAATCTTTTTTGGCATTGGAGGTGATGATGAATACCGGGCGGGATTTGGCCTTGATGGTCTTGTCGATCTCGATGATATCGAATTCCATCTGATCCAGCACGTCCAGCATATCGTCCTGGAAATCGGTGTCCGCCTTGTCGATCTCGTCAATCAACAGAACGGTCCGCACATCCGAGGTGAACGCCTGGCCGATCTTGCCCATCTTGATATATTCCTCGATGTTGCTGACGTTTCTCGTGGAATCCCCGAAACGGCTGTCGTTCAGGCGCGTTAAGGTATCATACTGGTAAAGGCCCTCCACCAGCTTCATGCTCGATTTCACGTTCAGCACGATGAGCGGCATGTCCAGGTTCTCGGCGATGGCATGGGCGAGCATGGTCTTGCCGGTGCCGGGTTCGCCTTTCAGCAACAGCGGCATCTCTAGCGCCATGGAGATGTTGACGATACCGGCCAGTTCCTCATCCAATACATACCGGGTGGCCCCGGAAAAGTTTTTTTCAGTTTCGTTGTCGACCATATGTTTCCTCGTAGTTAGTGCCCATCCATAAATGATCTTTTCACGCCCTGCCGGCGTTGGGCGCCACGATTTAACTCCTCAAAATAGCACGCTATTCCTCCGGGTTAAATCTGACGCCCGCCTTGGCAGAACGCGAAAATCCCTATTTCTGGACGGACACTAGTTAATTCGGTTAATCCTTCTGTCTCAAAATTCCCGATACCTCTTTTGTCAATTTCAGGGCTCTCACGGCACGATCGTAATCGAGACTCCCCGCACCGCAGCTGGGAGAGATCAGCGTTTGCTTGATCAGGGTGGAGCGATCGATCCCCAGAGCGGCAATGGTATCCGCCTGACCTTCCCATCGCGCCACCAGCGAATCCGTGGTTTCACGGTCCAGGTCGTCGGGCGATAACGTCGGCACGATGCCGAACGTCAGGATCCCGCCGGACCCAAGAAAGGTCTTGATCTGATCCGAGTACAAAATGAACCGGTCAAAATAGGCGTACGCATCAAAATTAATGACATCGAAGGCGCTGTCAAGGACAAGACCCCAGTCCGTGTTGGCGCAGACATGGATCCCGGCAAGCCCCCCCTCTGCATGAACCGCGTCCACCACCTCGGAAAGGCAGGTTGCGATTTCATCCTTTGACACGCTGATCATCTCCGACGATCCGAACCCGGCCATGGAAGGCTCATCCAGAAAGAGGATCACCGGGCGACCGGACCGGGACAGGTGCGAAACCTGCCACCGGGCTTTCATCGCCAGGAGCTTCACCGCGGCATCCCTCGCCTGGGGATCGTAGAAAATCGCCCTTCGCTGCCGGTCGGCAACCCCCATGGTGAAGGTGATCGGACCCGTCACCTGTGCCTTTAATGCAACAGGCGGGGCGGGAAGCCGGTCCAGGTGGTCTGATAGGGCAAAAAAACCGGCGGCTGTATCCGGCGTCAGAACGAACCGGGAAGCGTCGATGCCGGCATCACCCTCTGTAACCGCCATGTATTCCTCATAAAACTGCAACTGCTCATCCGCGTATTCGGGGCTGTCGATATCCACGAACACCCGATCCCCCTCTTTTTTAAGTCCGGGCATGCCCGGCAGAAACTGGGGCACCATCCCCTCCTGCCGGTGGACGGGAAGCTGGACCCACAGGGGGATTTCCGGTGTATGATCAAAAACGAGCCGGACCGCTTCCCCATGATCGGACAGCGGAAGGCTTCCGATCAATACGGGCAATCCCCCCGGCTGAAATTTCTCTGTCATTTTCTGGCTCCTTTATCTGGATAGGGGTGAAATCCCGGTGTTTCAAGGGCAAAGAGGTAACATGGGATCTTTTTCAATTCAAGCAATAGTTGGCGCCCCAACGCAATAACCATGGGCAAACGATTGACACTTAAAAAGGGCAATGTTATATCTTTAAACTTAACATGAATGCCAATTTCAATTTGGCGGTGGAGAAAAATTGTGGCAGATGTCATCTCCCTTGATAAAAAGCTGAAAATTGCCCGGGACGAAAAAGACGCGATTGTCAGAAAGCGTAAAATCCAGGCGGTCCAAAAAGCGTTTCAATGCACCCACTGTGCGTTCAAATGTGAAAAATGCGGCACACAGTTGGAGCAGGAGACGCCAAAGGTCGGAAAGGAAAGGGACATCAGGGTTCCCTACCGGTTCTGCCAGGGCTGTACGGAAGAATATATCGACTACATCGAAAAGCTGAAGGGCGAAGGGGATCCCGACTGTTACTGGCACAACGATGCCTGGATGAACCTGTGGCAATCGTGGATCAATTACCAGGGCTGCCTGGACCACTATCTGAGATCCAAAGAATTCGTCGCGTTGATGCAGGACCTAAAACAGGAAGACTCATAAATTAGGAGGAATACATGTTTGGAATTGGGATGCCGGAACTGATTATCATCCTGGTGATTATTCTGATTATATTTGGTGCCGGCAAATTACCGGAAATCGGGGCGGGTATGGGAAAAGCGATCAAAAGCTTTAAATCCGCCACCTCCGAACCCGAAGAGAAAGAACCTGAAAAGATTGAAAAGAGCAATGAGAGCTAAACCGAATAAAAATAGCTGCCTGACCTAAGGGTCAGGCAGCACGATCCCTCAGCACCGCTTTTCCGATCCACCCGAAACGTTCCTTCTAGAACGGAATATCATCATCCTGATCGTTTGACAGCGGCGGTCCGTCATATTCCGGAACCCCTTGAGGCGCAGCCGGCTTATACCCCCCGCCCGAATCCTTCGGTCCCAGCATTTTCATCTCATTGGCCACGATTTCGGTCGAATACCGTTTATTGCCATCGTTATCCGTCCACTCGCGCGTCTGGATCTTGCCCTCGATATAGACCTGGCGTCCTTTGGACAGGTACTCGCCGCAGATCTCCCCCAGCCTGGCCCAGGCCACGATGCGGTGCCACTCGGTCCGCTCCTGCCACTCGCCCGAATTTTTATCTTTCCATTTTTCCGTGGTGGCCACGCTGAAATTGGCCACGGCGGTGCCGCTCTGAGTGTACCTGATTTCAGGATCCCTGCCCAGGTTGCCGACGATAATAGCCTTGTTGATCATCTGAAACCTCCATCTTTGTTGAGGATACGGTGTTGAGTGATGACATGATCGAAAGATCAATCCGTTGATACAAAAAACCGGCGGGGATGTCAATGGAACCATTCGGGAGTAACAGGCTGGCTGCCTCTGGCGAGGATTCAGGATTCTACGGGGTTCAGGTTCGAAGGCCGATAAGAAGGATTCAAGGAGTCGAGGGGTCAAGGGGGTAATGAATCCCTACACGGAGGGCAAGGCCCTGGGTTGCCCCCTGGAAGGGAATGTCTTCCTGTTGGACAGAAAAAATACGAAATTCGAATATCGAAATCCGAAATTCACCCGCCTGGGGCGGGCAAGAAACCTAAATTCGAATGCTCGAATGCTCTAAACATCTCCTAAAAAACCGCCGAAAAAATCAGCCCGTGGAAAACCCATACGGAATAAAGTAGATAAATTTTATTATTATAATTTAAGGTGTTAACGATACCATTACCTAAATCATATCCGTATTTTTAGTTACATATATGGTATTTACATTTCCTAATAGATATGCTTAACAATTCAATACCATAAGCTTTGTCTGCCCCCCCTATGAATGAAAAGCGACTGGCTTTTTTTCACCTGTCCCAATAAAGATCGTCCATGGAGGGTTTTATGGGCGCAAAAGAATCATCCAATTATTATGATTTCACTTGGATCCCTGGACCACTGACACGTAATGAAATAATGAGGATATCACAAACTGTGACATCCCCGAAAATATAGTATTCTAAACGGCTCTCGGATTTTATCGGTTTCACCGTCAAAGAAAAGGTGATGGCTTATTAATAACGGAAAGTTCCTTCACGGTTTTAAAACCGGGCATGGGTCGGATATCTTCGGGGGATCTAAACGGATTGAAACCGATATTCCGGAGAGTTCGGAGGGTCACTGAAATTCCGTATGCTTTGCATATAATCACAGATCAAGGTTTGACCCTGGTCTCCTGTTGGTTACTTTCTCAATTCTTTTTTAACAGCAAGGCCTATCTTTTCCAGTGTATACGGTTTTTTCAGATAGTCGCCCGCACCGAGCATCTGGGCCTCTTTAACGCGATCGGTTTCCGAATACCCGCTTGCAATGATCGCTTTTTGATTCGGGTGATGCGCTAATATTCTTTTATACGTTTCCAGGCCATCAATCCCCGGTGCCATGATCATGTCTAAAATCAACAGATCTGCAGAATTGTTTTTCATGTAACGGACGGCATCTTCACCACTCGAAACCGTCGCAACGATGTAATTCAATTTGCCCAGTATATTGGCCGCAATATCCCTCTGCTCACCGATATCGTCAACAACCAGTATGGTCTCCTTTTCACCCATATATTCTTCAACCAGGACCAAACCTTTTCTTCGAATATCTGTTTTTCGCGTTACCGGAAAATATAAAGAAAATGCCGTCCCGATACCTTCGGTCGTTTCTACATCAATATAGCCACTATGGTCATGGGTGGTTCCCCAGACAACGGCCATTCCAAGTCCGGTACCACTTCTCCCCATTGCCTTTTTGGTATAAAAAGGTTCAAATATCCTGGCGATATCTTCCGCGGCGATGCCGAATCCCCAGTCCTTGACTTCCAGAACGGCAAATTCTCCCTCCTCTATCTCCTCGAAACTCTTGACGGGTCTGTCGATATATTGGTTTCGTGTGGAAATCTGAATTTTTCCGCCTGACGGTTGTGCTTCAGCCGCATTGGAGACGAGATTCATTACTATTTTTTTCAATTGAACCGGAGCACCTTCAATGTTCATCAGGTTATTATCGAGGAGGATTTCAACTGAAACACCGGAATGGTATGTGATTAACTTTTCATATTCCGGCGATTTTATATAATCCCGTATGATGTCATTGATGTTCAAAACTTCCTTGCTTGTCACTCCCCTTCTGGCAAGTGTCAACAGGTCCTGTACGATGTCAGCGGCTTTTTGGCCGGATTTTTGTATCGTCAGGATTGGTTTTCTCAGCGGGCTGTCTTCACCAACCTCCATCAGCAACAGATCCGGATAGGAAACGATCCCCGACAACACATTATTAAGATCGTGCGCGACGCCTCCGGCAAGCAGACCGATGGCTTCCATTTTTTTTGACTGTTGAAGCCTGGCTTCCAATCTCAACCTCTCTGTGATATCGCGCTTAACCGATACGTAACTGACGATTTCTCCCCTGTCTGAGAACACGGGGGAAATGGTCGTCTCCTCCGTGTAGGATGATCCATCCTTTTTTTTGTTGATGAATCGACCGCTCCAGGTGCCGCCCTTTGAGAGTGTTTGCCACAACTCACTGTAAAACATCTCATCATGCTGCCCGCTTTGCAGCATGCTGGGGTTTTTGTCTAAAACTTCATTGCGGGAGTAGCCGGAGATTTTTTCAAAAGCCGGGTTGACGTAGGTTATATTGCCCTGCGCGTTGGTGATGAGAATCGCTTCGGTTGACTGATCCATCGCCATGCCCCGACGTTTGAGATCCGTCTCCATCCGGATTCTTTCACCCATATCTACGATCAGGCCCCTCAACCCCACCGGTTTATTTTGCCGAATGATCGGATTGGAATGGATAATGACGGGAAACGAGGTGCCGTCTTTCCTCAAAGCGGTGTATTCCACACCACCCAATACGATTCCGCTCATCACTTTTTGCATATTTTCCAGCGCCCGGTCACGGTCTTCGGGAATTATCATTTGAAGGGCATTGACCCCCTTATCGAAATCCGCCTGAGTGTACCTGAAAAGCTTGAAAGCATTCTTGTTAACATATGTCAGATTCCCAATGGCATCCGTTTCAAAAACGATTTGTGGCAATGCGTCTGCCAATTCCCTATACTTTTTCTCACTATCCCGCACCGCCTCCTCGATCTGTTTTCGTTCCGTGATATCCTCCACAATGGCAATGTGGGAATTCACCTTTTCATCCGCCTTTCGCATAGGCGATACCGTAATTTTAACCCAAACGACGGAGCCATCTTTGCGAAAATACCTTTTGTCCATTTTAAAATCGTGAATTTCGCCGTCCAACATCCTTTGCATGTTGTCTAAATCTTCCTTAAGATCATCCGGGTGGGTGATTTCCTGAAAAGAGAGCCTGTCAATTTCCTGGTGGGTATATCCGATGATGTCACAATACTTTTGATTCACCCGTATATACTGCCCGGTTATCGAATTGCACAAAGTGACGCCCACTGCGGCCTGTTCAAACACGGCCCTGAATCGCTCCTCACTTTGCACCAGTTCCTCTCTTGCCCGCTGATGTTCTTCAACTTCCCTTTGAAGCGAAACATTTAAATCGTTCAGGTCCTTTGTCCGTTCCAGCACCCTGTCCTTAAGCATCTGTTTGGACTGCAGCAAATTCAAATACAGGTGGCAGATCGCATAGACCATCGTAAGGGCGAGCAGGATATACACGTGCAAATATAGGGTGTCACAATTCCAGATCGCCTCAATCCTGCCGATGGTTTGCCCACCATGGACAATATTTGACTTAAGGCGCACTTCAGGAACAAGCCCGAGAGAGATAAACAGGCTTTCGCCCTTATTCACGCCTTCACCTACGATTTTCTGAAATATCGCTCCTTTGGTATCGGTGACGACAAGATAGTTATAATTGTTGGACTTGCAGGCAAGGGACAGATACTCCGATGCACCTTGGGGGTTGAAATTCCAAAGTGCGTCCGCAATGACGGACGCATGTCTCTCTATGTTGGACTGAGCCTCATCATGTGCATGACGTTCATATAAAAATACGAAAATGCAAAATATAAATAACAGGGTGACCGCTACGGGTCGTGTCAATTTCCTGTAGTCCACCTTGTGGCCTTTTGATCCTTCAGACTTCGGGTTTGGGATGTACATATTTTCTGATGGCCGCATTGATTTTATCGATCACTTCATCTTCCACCTTTTTGCTGAAAAGAAGATAGCGTTTATTCCCTTCCGGCATATTTGAGAATCTTATATACTTGAAATCCGACTTTGGAAGTCCCGATGATGTGGTCAGTACTGCTGCCTCTTCCTCTGAAATAAAGAAGTAATCGGCGCGTCCGGAATGAATCATCTTGAGCATCCCTATGTTTTCAGCGTTTGTTATCTCCTGCATGGGATTAAATTCGGCGATCTTTGCATCGATAAACCGGCCATAGGAGTAACTGTTTTTCCTAAGCAGGGTCAGGTTGTCATTAAGAAACGTCTCTTTCAACATTCTACCGGATATCATTGACCTATTGCCGGTCAGGGTTAAAGCGACGGCAGGTTTATCCAGATAGATGTAAAGTGAATATTTGGCGAATTTTTCACGCTCCGGATTTTTAAACCAGCCGATCAGGCAATCCCTCGAACTGTTCCCCCTCAGGATATCCAGTTGACGCTTTGCCGGGGTCTTTTCCCATCGAAATGGGATGCCGGCCTTTTTGAATACCCGTTTGGCAGGGTCGGCGCATAACCCGTAAACCCCAAGCGGACCGGTCACATAATATGGGGGTCTCTCGTGGTAGTGCAGCGTTATGATATCCTTCGCCGGTGCCGGCTTGGGAGCGATCGGACCGGGTGAAGACGAGCGATCCCGGGAAACGAAACTTTTCCCAAAAAGGACCGCCACGGCAACGACCAGACACAATACAGGAATAAGGGCACCTTTAAATTTCAACATGGGGACACCTTTTTCTTTGACCCGGCTTTCAAACGTGCCTTCAACTCCGGCGGATAATCTGCATGTGGTTTGACTTTCAACATGATGCCCCAGATATGACCGTTGGCCTTAAAATGGTGGGTGGACCTGCTGTTCCGGCCGGGATAAAATACAGAGACGAGATCGATTACCCAAGTGATAAAGGAGCCGAATCGGAGACGCCCATTGGAAGTTAGAAACCCATGGTCTCCGGCCTATAACAGGACGATACGGGTCAAAAGGAACTGGCGTGCGAGTTGAAATGAGTATTATTCCATTGTATTAAATTCGGCTGCTAAATGCAATATATTGATGTTTAGCCAGGCCATACGATATAGTGCTGAGTTGTCTGCGATACCCTTTATGGAGATCCAATGCAATTCTATGTCCGGAGTTTCAACAATCCAAGAGGCTATGACATTCGCCAGGGCAAGCTCCCACGCTCTAGGCAGGAGAGCTACGTGCCCTGGGCAATCGCTCAAGACGGTAACGTTGTCTACGCCATGCACCGTGCTCACCGCGAACGACCCCGAGGCGCCCTGCAACCTTATAACGCTATGATCAGCAAGCGCCGCCGGCAGGAGTGCGAGACCGCACTCGGCATGTTCGCCCTGCGCAACCATCAGGTCGCGCGTCCTGCGGTAAAAACGGTCAGCACAGCGCTGATCAGTTACCTTAACCGCTGCTCGAACGCCGACACGGATAAGACGCTCGATGTCGTGCACGGCCTGAGCCGCTATTTCTTCAGCAACACCAGCTTTGCCCGGCTTGGCACCCGGTCCGATGCCCCCGGTGACACGCGGATTGCCAAGATCCGCTTCTTCCAGACGCTCAAAGCCACGATGGAGACCGGCCCTGTGCCGGAGGTTTTAAATATCCAGGACCAGGTCGGCCGGGTCGGCTCCCGTGAACTCGGCGGTCCTGAGAAGGCACGGTGGGTGGAAGTTAACAAGATCCTCCGCCCGGCGTACCTGTTTGACAGCGCCAACCGCGGAAGGCGCGACCGCGCCGATCGCAGAAATCCCGATCCCACCTACAACCGCACTTTGACAACGACACCGGGCATCTTACCAACCGGCACCGGCGGCGACCTCGGCCAGACACACCAGGCCCGTGAACGCGGCGCCGATCGCTTCCGGCGCACTGCCGACAGTGAACTGAACGCCTACTACTACGACCTCGACGACCGGAACCTTACTTTCGGCGCCGGCCCGTCAGGCACGACAGGTACCCTCCTGACCACTGCCATAGCCTTCGGCGCGCTCTCGGGCGAGGCACTCAAACAATACCTGTTCGGCATCATCGGCTACTTAGTGGG
This sequence comes from uncultured Desulfobacteraceae bacterium, assembly GCA_964631805.1. Taxonomy (GTDB): domain Bacteria; phylum Desulfobacterota; class Desulfobacteria; order Desulfobacterales; family CAZWAE01; genus CAZWAE01. Next base: position 10,025 of record CAZWAE010000104.1, read on the forward strand.
TGGCGGTATGCACTCGATCCATGAAAGCTTCACCGTGGCTGCACTGTGCCCGGGTATCAATTACAGCCAGGGCTCATTCACAGACATGCTTCCACAGAATTTCACAATGACCCAGATCTACCAGGATTGGTGGGCAAAGTACTATGACATCGCCGAGCTTGGCGGCACACACTGGGTGCACGGCAGCGCCAGCCCGTCGAAATGGATGCGGGTCCCGCAACAGGCTATTTGATTACAGCACCCTATCCTTTGCCTCATTAAATTTTTCCAGCGGTGATGCACCTGGGAAAATCAGAGGAAGGGTGTCAAACCTTGATTTGTGATTTTGAAGTATTCCGTAAGTTATTCTCAAACTGACATCAAATCAACACGGGGGGATGGAAAAATACTTGTTGCGGATCTCCCTTCAGAGACAGAAACGTTGAGCTTTGCTCCCAGAAACTCTCTTTGCAGTTAAGGAGTCCTGCCCCGCATGTCTTTCCCATCCGGTCTTCAAATCCTGAATGTGTTTGCCACTTTATCAAGCTGCTCCGCCTGCATGTTCAGCATTTCGATTCCCTGATTCATCTGGGAGCTGGCACTGGACAGTTCCTCTGCGGCAAGGCCGACACCGGAGATTTCCTGGGCGATTTCAGATGAAACCATGGAACTTTGCGCAACATTTTCATTCACTTCCTGTATGCCGGTAGAGGCTTGGGAAACATTGTTGGCAATTTCACGGGTTGCCGTGGACTGTTCTTCAACAGCCGTTGCAATCGTCGAAACGACCTCATTCACATTGTTGACAATACCCGTTATCTGCAGGATTCCCTTAACGGTGCCTTCGGTGGATTCCTGAATACCGCCAATTTTAGCCTTGATCTCCTGTGTCGCATGGGCGGTCTCCCTGGCCAGTTCCTTGATCTCGTTCGCCACAACGGCAAAACCCTTTCCGGCTTCACCGGCGCGGGCCGCCTCAATCGTGGCATTGAGGGCCAGAAGGTTTGTCTGCTCGGATATCTCCGTGATGGTCTCGGTAACCCTGTCGATCTCCTGGGCGGCTTTTCCAAGGCTATTCACGTTATCCGATGCGTTTTTTGTCTGGGAAACGGCCTGGATCGTTATCTCTCTTGCTTTTTCCGTATTCTGTGCAATTTCGTTAATGGTGGCGGTCATCTCCTCTGTGGCGGATGCAACAAGATTGATATTGTTCGATGATTGCTCCATGGCTGCGGCTACGGAATTCATATTCGCACTCATCTTTTCGGCGCTGGTTGATACATTTTTTGAGATGTCGTTCATCATATCCGCACCCGCAGAAATACCGCCGGTAAGCTCGGAAAAGGATGCTGAAGAAACCTTGTAGGATTCGGTGCTCTCGGACAACGTCTCAAACAGACCCCTAATTTTTTCAAGTATGTTGTTAATACATAGTGCCAGATATCCGAAATTATCCCTGGGCTTAAATTCCAGCCGCCGGGTCAGGTCCCCCTCACCCTCCGTTACTTCCTTTAATATTGAACTGATTTTATCTACCGGTTTGAAGAACACGCTTGCTAAAAAATAGGTAATGGCGATGGCGACAATGCTGATTACGAAGATGGGTACCAATTGCCCGGGAAAAAGCGATGCGGATATGACCACCGCGACATGAAGCGGCGCAAGCATCAGAACCCATTTCATCCGGATTGCGTTCTTAACTGTAAACATGGGACCTCCCTTTTCCTACCGACGGTAGTTATTTTTTTCCGGGCGCAAGTACAAGCCGCCCGGACATTGGTGTTGACCAACAAACCGGAATTTTATGTCCGGGTCACCACGAACTCGCCATAATCATCACCGATTTCAATGCCTTTTGTCTGCTCGCATTGAAAAGTGTATATACCGCTTTTCCCGGTCGAATCATATTCACCGCCATAGGCAAGATCCATAAAAGCACCGCAGACGCCGCGGATCATATAGGCGGAAGGCCGCTCTGCTTTGCCGCAGAGCATCACATCACTTTCGTAGTAGTCATAAGCCCTGACGACCATTTTTTCACCGGCCGCATGCTCAACGACTTCCGATTGCGCCCAACCCCACGCGGTAAAGACGGCAAAGGCGCCATGGAGAACATCTTCAGGTGCATTTTCAATCATGGGGCCCACAATGGTGTTGAATTCATCAGATGTTATGATTCCATAACCGGTATGATAACCGCATTCATGGGCGGCATTGACAAGCAGCCCTTCGGCTGCTTCGATGAGATCTTCGGGTACGGAGTTGACCAATCGTCTTGCGAAACCGTTCCAGAATTCTCCGGGCAACTGTTGTACATAAACACCGAAGGCAGGAATCATTCCCTCTTCATTTCCAAGTACCTTTACCTTGGACATTTCAGATATCACTTTTTTTCGATCTATCGCCATGTTTGCCTCCTTATCTTACAACAGCTTTGAATTTCGATTTTTCGTCACCACAGGCAAGGCTCTGTGTTTCTCTTACCGTAAAACTTCTGGACGGCTTATCGTTCAAAAGCGCAGCGACGGCTGCAACAAAACCCGCCGTCATATAATTGACCGGCCTGTCGCTGCCGCCCCATTTTTTCAGCCAGCCCTCATCAATGTGGCTGTATTCCATTTCCGCCAGAACTTCATATTTCCCGACGCCGGTAAAACGTACCAGGCCCATTCCGATAGCCTGCCAATACTGCTGTGCCAGTTCTATCTTCTCATCTATCGTCGCGATCTCTCTTTCGCTGAAATACCGGTCAAGAATATTATGGAAAACATCTTCAGACGTTTCAAGCAGATGCCTGACGCCTTCAAAATCCGTTGCATCGAGGGCAAGCTGAGTATAAAGTGTTGCGTAATGGTGGCAATGCAGAACACTGCAAACACCGTTCAGGTAGTGCCGGTTCCCGACAGGATCGAATCGATGATCGATCTCAAATTCCGTTGCTTTTTCAATGGCCATGTTCATTCCTCCTGAAATAATTAAAGTGTTACCGTCTTGCCGGTGACTTCTTTGAGTGCAGCTTCCATTTTTTGTATATTTTCGGGGCTGTCCGGCTCGCCTCCCGCCTTTGTCGAACTCATTCCCGACTTCATCGCCAGACGCATCTGGACTTGCACACCCCCTTCATCCTTAGCAATGTCAAACGCCTTTAATAATTTTGCGCCCATGAATACTTCTCCTTTTATATCAGTGTGGTTAAGGCATAGGTTGATGCTGCTCATGTAAATATTTGATCGAACCCTATCCGTATCGAACAACGAATACCGGCTTTCGAGCCGACAATTCGATTCATCCCACCTCCTTTCCCGCGTCCGCCCTATCGTTGCATGAACAATATGGTGATACCTTGTAAAATGGATTTATTGAATGTTATGACGTGATTCGCAGCCTTCGGGAAAAACAAACATCTTCGGTTGAAAAATAATTTAAAATTCTGACAACTGGTATCGGTTAAAGTAGAAATAACTTTAGGTGAAAATCGGAACGGTTCTAATTGATATTGTTGTTAATCTGTGATTTTTGGGATAAGGGATAACACCTTGTAGGAGCCGTGTTTGGGTCAGATTGCGGTAACCGACTGAAATGATCCGGAAGATTTTTTGGGACAGGTTTAGCAGTGCTTCAATTCGTTTTTTTTAAGCAAAGTGAGGTTTGGCGGAAAAATATACCGTCGATCCAGAAAACTTGTCACACATCGATAATTATGATGTCTATAGTATCAACAGGGACAAATTTTACGAGGAAAAAATTGGCGCTGAAAGGATGTTTGTAATGT